>JBDTSJ010000069.1:0-232246 GCA_039931205.1 Acidobacteriota bacterium | reverse complement strand
TCGTTGGCCGGTTTTCGGGTGTCCACCTATGGCCGGTTTTGGGTGTCCCCCGAGGCGCCGGGATCGACTGGAACAAGCCGTTCCCTGCGCACAAGATCGTGGGGAATGTTTACTTTGTAGGATCGGAACAGCTAGGCTCATTCCTCATCACAACCCCGGCCGGGCATATCCTTATCAACAGCGATTATGAGGAAACCATCCCGGTAATTCGCGATTCCGTGGAGAAGTTAGGATTCAAATTCAGCGACATCAAAATCCTGCTTGGCAGCCATGCGCATCCCGATCACATGTCCGGCGATGCATTATTCAAGGAGCTGACCGGAGCAAAGGTAATGGTGATGGAGCAGGATGTTCCCGCGCTGCGCAGTATGCGGCAAGGCGGCAAAGAGCATCCCATGGACCGCATTCTGCATGACGGAGACACGGTCGAGTTGGGGGGCGTCACTCTCACCGCGCACCTGACTCCGGGTCATACGCAGGGCTGCACCACGTGGACTTTAAAAGCGCAGGAAGCAGGGCGCACTTACGATGTTGTAGTGGTCGGCAGTCTTAGCCTGAATGCGGCTGTTCTGGTGAACAACAAAGCCTATCCGCAGATCGCCGACGATTTTCGCCGCAGCTTTGCGACCATGCGTACACTGCCCGCCGATGTGTTTGTCGGCTCGCACAACGGTTTCTATCAGATGACCCAGAAGTATGCAAAACTCGCGGCCGGCGGCCCGAATCCGTTCATCGATCCGGCGGGCTACAAAGCGCTGATCGATTCCTCGGAGAAGGCTTTCAACGACCGAATGACGGAGTTGGCCCAAACCAAGTGATTCGTTCGCGACCGCTATTTGTTGAACGGCACGCGAACGCTACCGATTGTTCCAGTAGCCTTGTCTTGCACTACTACTCGGAACATGCCACTGGTTCCATTTGTGTTGATGGACTTCCCAACATCCAATCCGCCGGTTCTGACGGATTGCAACTGTTGGGCAGTCAGCGTTTGGGCGAATGTTTCCACCGTGCCCCCTGGCTGGCCGTCCAGGCCAACAGCCATGTCGAAGGCAAAGGCCCACTGATCGCCTTTCGGTTCGAATGTTAGATCGGCTCCATTCAAGCGAACGTCCAGTTTCTGGTAGCCAGGTTTTGCGGGATCGGGATTGCTGACGCTCAGCATCCCAATTCCACCGGCGTCCAGCGGATCGGACATGACGGCGGCGATGGAGGGGCGCAGCTGAACTTCCGGCGGGGATTTCGGCCCCCAAGCCAAATACTCCTTGCGGTGGGCGACCTTGGCCTTCTCGGTGGCAGGCTTCTTGACCAGGGTCACCTTCAGATCGTGGGTTTTTCCGTCCAGCGCCTTCTCGTCCGGAGCAAAACCCAACGTGTAGGTGTAGCCGGTGGATGCGATCACCTCACGCAGCGCTGGAGTGATATCGTTGGCGTTTCTATACGCCTTGCCGCCCGTTGCGTCCGCTAGTAACTGCATCGTTTGGTTGCCTGTCATCGAAGTGTCCGTGACGTTCGAAGCCGAGGTCCCCGCACTATTGCGCATGGCGCCAGGCATGAGACTTCCTTCGTTGGCTGAGGGAGCTCCCGCGGAGGTATTGAAGCTGGCTCCCGTACCACCAGGATCCACGGGAAAAAGAACGATGTTGGCATTGGTAAGGTTGTTCTTAAAAGCGTCCACTTCGGCTTGGTCGTTCTTCCGGCGTTCCGTCGAGTTGCCGTACGTTAACGGAAAAACACTGGTGACCCATAGCAGGCTCTTTCGTCCCATGACACCGCTCAAGTGCCGCTCAATCGCCTGGAAAGCGGGATAAGTAATGTCCACGCGCGCCTGTGGTTGCAATTCCTGCATGGGTGAAATCGCATCCAGCAGGGATTTGAACAGAGCCTTGTCTTCGACGGAAAAACTGTCTGGCGGATTGTTGCTTTGCAGCATAGCCTTGGCCACGCGAACCAGGGGGGCGGGGTCATCGTTGTAATCCCGCACGGTCTCAAGTTTAAAACCGAGCGCGTAAAAGCCGACCGCATCCGTTGCTTGCAGACCGGCCAACAGGTTCAGCACCTGCCTCCGGACGAACGCTTGATTGCTCGCGGCGGTGTTGATTTTGTCGTATAGAACGATCGTGGCAAACCCCGGGGTCTCCCCTTTCCGGTTCATCCGGTTGGTGGCTATCCCAGGAGACAAGGGCGACGCAGGCGCCGGCTGCTTCCCCGCATCGGTGATATCAAACACCGTGATGGGCTGCTTCTTGCCTTTGTCTTCCAAAACAAAATCGTCCTTCGTTAGGTCCTTCACCGGCGTAGCGCCATTGACCACCAGAACATCCACAAGTACCAAACGAGTGTCGGACTTGATTACCGGATTGCTAGGTTGCGTTTGCGCCGCTGCGAGGCCCGCGAGCACGGCGGATGAAATTGCGATTCGCTGGAACATTTCTTATACACCTCCGGTTGAACTTGTGACGTTTGCCCCCGGCGCTCAAAGGGCTGAAAAAGAGACATTTCATTATGCACCCAATCAGAATGGAGTGGAACCCCTTGGAATAATCGCCAGTGGAGTGGCGTGAACACTCGCGTCTCTGCTGTAATACTTCTAGACCCTTTTTCTTTGGATCCAACATGCCCGGGTGGCGCAATCGGCAGACGCAAGGGACTTAAAAGTCCGATCAGGTCAGTCGTTGTTTTGTGCTACCTTTGAAACCGTGCGGGCGTGGCGGAATCGGCAGACGCATCGGACTTAAGCGAAAGAACTTGAGTGCCCGTCGGGAAACCGGCGGTGCAGAACTGCTCAAAGTCGGGGAACCCTGTGAAATGGCGATCCCGAGCCAAGCCCGGTCCGAAGCGGCCGGGAAGGTGTAGAGACTAGACGGGCAGCACCTGACACCCGGAGCCAAATCCGGGCACGGTGAAGGGATAGTCCAGACCCCAAACCCCATTGCGAGAGTGGTGGGCGGCGGCGAAAGCCGTAGCAGGTATGAAAATCCGTTGGACCGCAAGGTCCGTGAGGGTTCAAGTCCCTCCGCCCGCACCAACCTCCCGTTGCCCTCGCTTCGAAGCCGAAAAGACTGCAGGGTCACCATGATCCCGCTTCGGAGCTTTCCCTCCTAGCCCTCGATGGCGGTTTTTGACCGGTGTCAAGAATTGGGAGCTATGCTAGAGTCGCAGACCAGCAGGAGAACAACATGAAATATATCGTCGAAACGCCGAAGTCCGTCGAACAGGCCGTGGCAGATTTGCAGGCCGCTGTTCAGCGCCATAAGTTCGGTGTCCTGCACATCCACAATCTACAGGAAACGCTGAAGAAAAAAGGCGTGGATTTTCCCAATGCTTGCCAGATCCTCGAAATATGCAACCCTCAAAAAGCAAACGAGGTTCTCACCAAAGATATGGACCTGAACATGGCGTTGCCATGCCGTGTCTCGGTCTACTCCGAGCGTGGGAAGACAAAGATCGGCATGATGAAGCCATCTGCCATGCTGAAAGCGCTTTCCGATTCCCCGGCCCTGGCCGACGTGGCGCAAGATGTGGAGAAGGCGATCATCGAAATGATCTCCGAGGCCAAGTAGCTTTAGGCTCAAATCTGGCTGGGCGCGCGATCTTTGTCCGAAAGAACGGAGTGATTATTGGGGCGGACCTTTGCGGCCCATCCCTTTCCCGGCCCATTCGGGTGTTCCGGTCTTGTCGCGTAAAGTTAAAGTCTTGCCGTCCTTGACTACCTGACGAGCGACAACGTATTCACTTCCACCCATCGTCACTTTAGAACCTGTAACTTCGACGGAATCACCCTTGGCGAAAGAGAAATGCTTGCTCGCAATAAACTGCGTAGGACCCAACATGACTTCCCGGGCGCCCTCAGCTGTCTTCACCGTAAGGTGCGTGCCCATCATCTGGCCGCGTGCTCCTTCGGTAACGGCCTCAATCGTTCCATTGAGAGTCGTCTCGGTCGCTGGGTTGTACATTCGCATGCCTTTGGGAGGACCCGGACCTTGGGCGGAAACCAGCACGGCACCGAACAGGATCGCCGCTGCCGAGACGCCCATCAAATTGACTCGATATTTCATCGCACACCTCCATTTCTATTTTTAACGGAGCAATACTGTGAACCAATCGCAAAGCATGATTGATCCCAGCAGCTTAGGAACCTCCGTCAATCGCCAGGTCGGCGATTTCACGCAGTTTGAGCGCGGATGAGTCCCAGGCTCAAAGATTGTTGCCGCGTCCCCTGACTGCTCGCCTCACATACTCAAGTACCTTAAGATAGCGGTTCAATTCTCTTCCTTACAGAGAGAGGTACCTATTATGGAATCCCATACCGATTAGCCCAGGGTTGCCAAGGCGAAGCCGAAGTGCAACCCAATGGTAATGATGATTTGAAACTCCTGCTCCTGCCAGAAATCTGTCGTTGTCAGGTCAGTAGGATGCCGCCAACTTAGGAAAACCGACGTTAGCCGCGCAAGCGGCAGAGAGAATGTTCACGATGGGGACGACCCCATATAAATCCGACCCAAAGCCTGTGCCACCGAAGCCAGCAACCGCCAAAGCCCCTGACGTCGTCACCGCGTCGATTCCCGACACGCTTGCGGCGCTCCACGTGAATCCGCACACAGGGCTTACGCACGCAGAGGTGGACGTCCGCCGAAAGGAGCACGGTTACAACGAAGTCGCCGAAAAAAAACGGCACCCGGTCCTCAAATTCCTCCAGAAGTTCTGGGGGATCTCGGCGTGGATGCTCGAACTGATCATGGTTCTGTCCGCCGTGCTGGGGCATTACTCCGACCTCGCTGTGGTCGGTGGGCTGCTGATTGTCAACGCCATATTGAGCTTTATGCAGGAGCATCGCGCCGCCGGTGTCGTCGAAGCGCTACGGAAACGGTTGCAGGTCAGCGCGCGCGTCCGGCGCGATTCAAGCTGGCAGGTCATTCCCGCCCGCGAGCTGGTCCCCGGCGACATTGTTCGCGTGAGAACCGGCGACATCATTCCGGCGGACGTGAAACTCCTCACGGGCGAATTAAGCGTGGATCAATCGGCGCTCACCGGCGAATCGAAAGACGCGGACAAAGCACCGGGCGAAGTGCTCTCATCGGGGTCCGTCGCCCGGCGGGGCGAAGGCAACGGCGTGGTGATGCTGACCGGGGCAAAGACCTACTTTGGCCGCACCACGGAACTTGTGCAGGAGGCTCGTCCGAAACTTCACATCGAAGCGGTCGTTGCCAAGGTCGTCCGCTGGCTCTTCGTCATTGTCGGCGCGCTGCTGGGCGTGGTGGTCGTGCTGTCGCTGATCCGTGGCGCGCCGCTCATCGAAATGATCCCGCTCATGCTCGTCCTGTTGATGAGCGCGGTGCCGGTCGCTCTCCCCGTCATGTTCACGGTCAGCATGGCCCTCGGTTCGAAGGAGCTGGCCAAACGTGGCGTGCTGGTAACCCGCCTGAGCGCGGCTGAGGACGCCGCGACAATGGATGTGCTTTGCGTGGACAAAACGGGCACAATCACGATGAACCAACTTGCCGTTACCGACGTGATCCCGCTGGCGCACGCAAAAGAATCCGATGTGCTGTTCGCCGGCGCGCTTGCATCGCAGGAAGCCAACCAGGACCCGATCGACCTCGCATTCCTCGCCGCAGCGAAAGCGCATCACGTATTCGACGGTCTTCCCGCCGTCACACCCGTCTCCTTCGCGCCTTTTGATGCAAAAAGTCGGCGGACGGAAGCCGTGGTCGAACAGAACGGACAACGGCTGCGCGTGATGAAAGGGGCCGTGCGCACTATCGCGGAGGCTTGCGGCCTCCAAACCCCCGCAATCGAGGCGTTGGAGGTGCGCGTCAGCGCGGCGGCCGCAAAGGGCTATCGCACGCTGGCGGTGGCCCGCGGCTCCGAAACGGGCACCCCTGCCCTGGTCGGGCTGGTCTCTTTGTATGATCCGCCGCGACCGGACGCCAAGCAGCTCATCGCCACGCTCCTCGACCTTGGCGTTCTGGTAAAGATGCTCACCGGTGACGCATTGCCGGTGGCGCTTGAGATCGGTCAGGGAGTCGGGTTGCCCAGCATCCGGCGCGTGGCTGATCTGAAAGCGGCGGACGCCGCAACCGGCAACCAGGCTGTTGACCTGTTGGCGGACGCGGATGGTTTTGCCGAAGTGTATCCCGAGGACAAATATATCGTGGTGCAGCATCTACAGGCCGCAGGGCATGTAGCCGGCATGACGGGGGACGGCGTCAATGATGCGCCCGCTCTTCGCCAGGCCGAAGTGGGAATCGCCGTCAGCACCGCGACTGACGTGGCCAAGGGAGCCGCGAGCGTCGTCCTGACCGAACCGGGATTGACGAATATCGTGGCGTTGGTCGAGCAGGGGCGGACAATTTACCAACGCATTCTGACATGGATCATCAACAAGATCAGCCGCACCATCCTCAAGGCTGCTTTCGTGGCAATCGCATTCGTCCTAACGGGCAAGTTCGTTGTCTCGGCCTTCGCTATGCTGCTGCTGGTCTTCCTGACGGACTTCGCAAAAATCTCCCTTGCCACCGACAATGTTCGGCCATCGAAGAAACCGGAAACATGGAACATTGGAGGCTTCGTCGTCGTGTCCGTCGTGCTTGGCGTCGCGATGGTTGCTGAGACGCTCCTCCTGTTATGGATGGGCTGGACAAAATTCGGTCTGGCAACCAACAACAATGCCCTCTATACCTTCAGCTTTCTTATGCTCCTCTACTTCGCCGTATTCTCCGTCGTATCCGCGCGGGAACGTCACTGGTTCTGGGCGACCATGCCGAGCAAGACCTTCCTGTTTGCCATCGCCGCGGACACCATCATCGGCACCGGCCTGACCTTCGTGGGACTGCCGGGACTCATACCGTTGCCTTGGTGGCAGATGCTTGCGGTATTTGTTTATGCCCTGGTCTCGTGCCTGGTTCTGAACGACGCCGTAAAGGTCGCCATGATCAAATGGCGCGTTCTTAACGCCGCTGCCTGATTAACGGCCAAAATAATCCCGGCCCGCCATCGAGGCGGCGTCATGCCATCGCCGTGGGCTTTGTGGCGCGCACGAACCCACTGAAACGGGATCGCGGCGAGCTGGCCCACTGGATCAACCGATCACTCCAGTTCGCCGGCGCCTTGCCCGCCAAATAGAAGAAGCCAGCCAAGCCAGTCGCAAAGCGTGCGGCAAAGAAGAAAGCCTGAGCGCGTCAACGCGTGCCGGATCGCAGCGCAGTAATCATCGCAGCATCCTCGCGTACTCTTTCGGATTCCAACCACTCGGGTGGAACATTCGCTCCGGCGGCAACCAGAAGATCAAAGTCGCCAAGACGAGACCGCAGCGGCAGCTTGAGCCCGATCAAAAAACGTGCCCGGCCTTCGGGGTCGGGCACTTCGTTCCGATAAAACGGTAGGGCCGTAGTTGGACCGGGTAGCTACGAAAGCTCGTGATTCACACAGTTACTTACACAGTTTCACATCTAAAAAATGTAACTGCCATATTGTCAGTGTTGTATGAGTACACAAGAGGGACTTAAAATCCCTTATCCGGCAACGGGTGTGTGGGTTCAAGTCCCACCCCGGGCACCACTTAATTCAAGGACTTGCGAGCCACTTTCCGCTCTCGGCGGACCCGCTAGTTGGCGCGGACTGTGTCGTTTAGGGGGCGGAATTCCTGGTTGGGGATTATGATCGACGCGATGAAATAGGCCAGGATGCCGGTTCCGAAGCTGAAGAAGGCTCCGATTACGGCCAGGACGCGAATCAGGGTCACGTCCACATCCATGTAATCGGCGACTCCGGCGCAGACTCCGGCAATACGGCGACCTTCTAGAGGGCGCTCCAGACGTTTCCCTCGGGGTGGAAAGAAATTCGGAGTTGCGTGGCCGGTGGCTCGGCCGCAGGCGTGACAGAAGTTAGGTTCCTGGTCGCCGAACTGAACGCCGCATTGGGTGCAAAACATCTGTGGGTCTCCTACGCACTATAGTACGCAAGTGGAACGCGGGATGTTCCGTTACTCGGCGGCGGGTTCGGAGACGGGTTCGAGCTTAGCGGCGTCAGCGGAAGGGGCGGGCTTGGGCTTTTCCTTCACCGGCACATGCACCTTTACGGGGCTGAAGATCACGTGGGCGTTGCGGCCTTCCAAACGAGGTTGGCCCTCAATGGTGCCATGCTCTTTCAGATCCTCAGCGAAGCGGAGTAGCAGCTTTTTGCCAAGGTCCACGTGGGCGATTTCGCGTCCGCGGAACTGCACGATGGCTTTTACTCGATTGCCTTCACCCAAGAAGCGGACAGCGTGGTTCTTCTTGAAGTCGTAATCGTGATCATCGGTGTTGGGCCGGAACTTCAGCTCCTTCACCTGGATGATGTGCTGCTTGCGCTTGGCTTCGTGCTGCTTCTTTTTGTTCTCATACTGCCACTGGCCGTAATCCATCGCCTTGGCGACGGGGGGCTCGGCTGTGGGTGAGACCACGATGAGATCCAGGCCCATGTCCTTGGCCTTGCGGACCGCAACCATGGTGGGCAGGACTTCGACGGAGCCGTCGGGGAATACGGCACGCACTTCACGCGCGCGTATAGCTTCATTTACGTTCTCGCGGATTCTGGGGCGTCGAGGCGGCATGCCTCTCGGAAATGTAGACATCTACGACAGAGGCTCGCGAGGGGAAATCTTCATGATTCTGATAGTAACAGAATTCGTCCGGGCCGCAAGGGTGCCCACACGCGTGTCCGGCTACCTATACCGCTGGGTTGCGCTCGGGCGAAAACTGGCTCCAGGCGTAGGGTTGATCGACCATGGCTCCTACGTTCATTGCGTGCGCAGTGCGACCACTGGATCGACTCGCATCACCCTTGGGAAAACTATAGGGGAGTGGAAAGCGCCTACGAAACGACGGGTTTTGGGCGCGCCGCGGCAACGGAACGCCGCGTGAAACTTCCCATTGAGGTGAAGCGATATCTCAGGAGGGTGGTCATGGCTTCCACGCCATCATGCCAGCGGATCTTCTTGCCTTCCAATATGCCGCGGGGGTTGTAGGAGACGGGCACTTCATGGATGCGATATCCCAGGCGGCAGACTTTGGCCGTGACTTCCGGGCAAAATTCGAAGCGCATGCACTTCAGCTCCATGGCGTCCAGAACTTCGCGGCGGAAGGCTTTGTAGGCGGTGGCTTCGTCGGTGATCCCCGCGGAGAACAGGATGTTGGCCATCATCGTCAGGATCTTGTTGGCGGTCCAGTTGGCGAGCTTCATGCCTTTTACACCGGTCATGAAGCGGGAGCCATAGACTACGTCGGCCTGACGATTCACTAATGGTTCCAGAATCTTTACGTAATCGTTAGGATCGTATTCCAGGTCGCCATCCTGGACCAGTAGGATGTCCCCTGTGGCCTTGGCGATCCCGATTCGCAGGGCAGCGCCTTTGCCGAAGTTGACCACTGAATGATGCACGCGAATGGTGGGGGATGCAGTGTACTGATACAGAGTTTCGGTAGTGCCGTCGGTGGAGCCATCGTCAATGATGACAATTTCCTTCTCGCACCCGGCAGGCAGCGGAGCATCCAGGACGCGCTGCAGAACCAGGGGCAGCGTGAGGAATTCATTGTAGACTGGCAGTAGGATGGAGACTTTCATTAACTACTCTTCCATCCTTACTTTTCCAGTACAGCGAAGATGGATTGTCCGAACGGCGGCGGTACGGCGGCTTCAATGCGCGACAGGATGGGGACGATGGCCGCGTCGAACAATTTGATCTGACCTTCCGATTGCTCGGTTTTCTTGAGAATTTTGGCATTGGTCCACCAGCCGAGGCAGCCGACCATGTTCATGTAGCGCATTTTCGATTGGAAGCCGATGGATGCCGCCAGTTGCGCAAATGGTTTCTTCGAATACCGCCGGTAGTGACCCAGGTTGTGGTCGATAGGGCCGTACAAGCCTTCATACGCTGGCACGATCAACAGCGCGCGTCCCCCTTTTGGCAAGACAGCGTACATGTGTTTCAAGGCCGTGATATCGTCTTCGACATGTTCCAGCACGTTCAGGCAAACCACGGTGTCCGGCTGATGCTGCTTAAGCGTTAGGAAAGACGGATCCGTGACATCCAGGGTGGAGCCGATGAGATTGTTCTGGCCCGGAAATGCGTTCTGCCATTGTTCGGCGCAGGCAGGTTCGACGTCGATTCCTATAACCAACTCGCGATCTAACATATAACGGGTGAAGTTGCCCAATCCGCAGCCGATTTCGATGACACGTCGGCCCAGGTGGGGTAGGACCAAGCGAGCCTGCCAGTCGAAATAATTTCGCGCGAAACGCATTCGCTGCTGGTCGGCGACCGTGTATTCGGCGGTGGGTTTTGCGAAGGTTGGCATGCGGCTCCCGAGTGACTATCGTCCGTAGAGGCGCGGGACTATAGTGGCCGCTTTCGCCTTTAAGTTTAACGCGGCTGCCAGCGCAACTCAAAACGGTTGCGTCCGACGCCGGTCATCGCCAGTTCCCGAACACGCTTACGACCATCCAGCGATATCTCCATTGTACCGTGAATCGGGCCGTTAACGATGTTGGCGGTCAGGTTGTCACGGTTCGCCAGAATGAGGTTGCCCGCCAGAAGCAGGCGTTCGCGGCGGTTTGTGGTCAGGGTGACTTCAACGCGCCCGGAGGGGTCGATGAGGATTACGGCGTCCGTCAGGTTGTCATCCGAGCCGCGGAACGGGCGATAGTAGCCGTCACCGCGGCTACGGAAATCGACTTGGGCATTCCAGCCGCGCAGACCGCTGCCGAGATTATCGCCGGGGCGCGGTCCGGCATCGAGATTGCTCCCGGTGACGGGGGACGGGCTCCATTCCAGATCGAATTTGTACGTAGAGCTGCCACTGTCCGTGTCTTCGATGCGGATCAACGCGACGCCGCGGTTTTGGCCGGGTTGTTTCAGCAGATACTGGCGGCCGCGGCCCTTTTGTCCACCCAGGCGGAAGTTTTCAGGGTTGCCGGGGAGGGGCATGTTGCAATCCATACGACGCCAAGTAGTGGGTGCGCCGCTGATCTCCCTTGCGCGACCGTCGGACTGTTGGATTTCGATCTCGGCGGTGCCGTCCACGACTACTTCGATGGTGCATTTGCCGCGGTCGCTATTGCCGCTCACGATGCGGGCCCTGAAAATGTTGGATGGTTGCCCGAAAATAGGTGCTAACGCCGCGAAAAATACGGCTGTTTTTGCGATCTTCACCAGGCGCGCTCCATTCTGTTGATGATACCGCTGCTATCCTAGACTAAAGACGAATCATGCTTCGTGTCCGTTTCGCCCCATCCCCTACCGGGTACCTTCATATAGGCAGCGCCCGAACGTTCATTTTCAACTGGCTGTATGCGCGCCATACGGGCGGGACCATGATCCTGCGCATTGACGACACCGATGTGGAACGCAATACGCAGACGTCTCTCGACTCGATTTTCGAAGGCCTGAAGTGGCTGGACTTGAATTGGGATGAGTTTTATCGCCAATCTGAGCGAGGGGATCTGCACCGCAAGCTGGCGAATGAAATTCTGGCGAAGGGGCTGGCGTATCGGGATTTCACTCCGATGGTGGCTGAGGCAGAAGGCGATACTACACCCGATGCAACCAGAGGCACCTGGCTGTTCAATGCGGAAATGCGGGATCTGCCGCAGGAAGAAAGCGATCGGCGGGCGGCGGCGGGTGAGCCCTTTGTTGTTCGCTACCGCGTTCCTCGCGAGTCTCGCACCGACGTCACGTTTGTCGACGAAGTTTACGGCCCGCAATCCAAGGCGACTGCCGATATCGAAGACTTCGCGCTGCTGCGCAGCTCCGGCGCCCCGACGTATCACATGGCGTCCTGCGCGGACGATGCGGATCTTCGCATCAGCCACATTATTCGTGGGCAGGATCATCTTACCAATACATTCAAGCACGTGTTGATTTTCGAGGCTCTGGGGGCGGAGGCTCCGAAGTTCGCGCATTTGCCGTTGTTGATTGCTCCCGATGGAGCTAAGTTGTCGAAGCGCAAGCACGGTCCAGTGGTGAGCGTTACGACGTATCGCGATGCGGGGTTCTTGCCGCAGGCGTTCGTAAATTTCGTGTGCCTGCTGGGTTGGTCTCCGAAAGACGATCGCGAGATTCTGACGCGGCAACAGCTGATCGACATCTTTACGCTAGAGGGAGTGAATCGCAGTAATGCGACGATCAATTTCAGCGAGGCGGATCCGTTCGACCCGAAGGCCATGTGGGTGAATGCGGAGAATCTTCGCACCATGCCGCTGGATGATCTGGCCACGGTGCTGGCGCCGTATGCGCAAGCAGCGGGATTTCACGTGGATGCGGCGCGCTTGCGCCAAATTGCGCCGCTGATTCAGGAACGCATCAAACTCTTGCGGGATGTGGCCACGGTGGCGGATTTCTTTTTTGTGGACGAGCTGCCGCCGTACGATCCGGCTGAGCTGATTCCACAAAAGGGCGACAGTGCGATGGCACACGCGGTCCTGGAGCGAGCGGCTGAGATTCTGGCTACCGCGGAGTTTTCGCATGACGGGTTGGACGGCGCTCTGCGCGGAGGCGCGGAAAGTTTGAAAATAAAGGCAGGGCAGATGTTCCAGCCGATTCGCGTCGCCGTATGCGGCCGGAAGAACGCTCCCCCTCTGTTTGAGACGCTGGAAGTTCTTGGCCGCGAAGTCTGCTTGAAGCGGATCGCGGTCGCGAGAGAAATGTTAAAGGAAGCTGCATGAGTATGCCAAAAGACGGCGAGGGCGCGCCGGGCACACAGTCTAATTTTATTCGAGATATCATCCTGCGGGATCTTGAAACTAAGAAGCACGCGGGTCGCGTGCAAACCCGCTTTCCGCCAGAACCCAATGGGTACCTGCATGTAGGGCACGCCAAGTCGATCCACATCAACTTCGGCTTGGCACGGGAATTTGGCGGCTTGTGCAATCTTCGCCTGGACGATACCAACCCATCCAAAGAAGAAACCGAATACGTCGATTCGATTATCGAAGACGTGCAGTGGTTGGGGGGCGATTTCGCAGACCGGATGTATTACGCGTCCGATTACTTCGAACAGATTTACGAATGGGCGGAACTCCTGATCCAAAAGGGGAGTGCGTATGTGTGCGACTTGAACGCCGAGCAAATGCGCGAGACACGCGGCACGTTGACCGAGCCAGGCACAGAGAGTCCGTATCGCACGCGATCTGTCGAGGAAAGCTTGGATTTATTCCGCCGCATGCGGGCGGGGGAATTTCCGGATGGAACACGCACGTTGCGGGCTAAGATCGACATGGCGTCGACGAATCTGAACCTGCGCGATCCGGTGATGTATCGCATTTTGCATGCGCATCATCACCGCACAGGGGACAAGTGGTGCATCTACCCGATGTACGATTTCGCCCACGGGCAGTCGGATTCCATTGAGCGCATCACCCATTCCATCTGCACGCTGGAATTCGAAGACCATCGGCCGCTGTATGACTGGTACATCCAGAAATTGGGGATTTACGCGCCGCAGCAGATTGAGTTCGACCGCCTCAGCATTACTTACACGTTGCTGAGCAAGCGCAAGCTTCTGACGTTGGTGCAGGACGGGCACGTGTCCGGATGGAACGATCCACGCATGCCCACGATTTCCGGCATGCGCCGCCGCGGATATTCCCCGGAGGCCATCCGCAGTTTCTGCCAGCGGGTGGGAGTTTCCAAAACCAACGGCATTACGGAATTGCAGTTGCTGGAGTACTACATTCGCGAGGATCTCAATCGCCGCGCACTGCGCGTAATGGCAGTTCTGAATCCGCTGAAAGTCGTGATCGACAACTATCCGGATGGCCAAGTGGAGCAGATGGAGGCCGTCAACAATCCGGAGGACGAGAGTGCGGGAACGCGCACGGTGCCGTTCTCAAAGGTCCTCTATATTGAGCAGGACGATTTCCGCGAGAATCCGCCCAAGCAGTATTTCCGGTTGTCACCGGGGCGCGAGGTGCGGCTGCGCTATGGTTACTTCGTGACCTGCACCAGTGTCGTGAAGGATGCGGAGGGCAACGTCGTGGAAGTCCACTGCACCTATGACCCGGCGTCGCGCGGAGGGAATTCGCCAGACGGTCGCAAGGTGAAATCCACCATTCACTGGGTTTCCGCCGAGCATGCGTTGAATGCCGAGGTTCGCATCTATGAGACTTTGTTTACAAAAGAAGATCCGAACGACGTCCCAGAGGGACAGGACTTCACGGTGAATCTCAATCCGAAATCGCTGGAGACTCTGCGCAACTGCAAGCTGGAACCAAGCCTGCGGGATGCGTCGGCCGGCCGGCGCTACCAATTTGAACGGTTGGGATACTTCGTAGTGGATACGGAAGGTTCCCGTGACATGCCGGTGTTCAACCGGACAGTGGCTCTGCGAGACACGTGGGCAAAGATTGAGTCGAAAACTTAATGGCAATTATTGGACTGGGCGGATTATTGGGCGATGCGGCATGCGCGGTGTTGCATAACGGCGAACTTAAGGCTGCCATCGAAGAAGCGAAGCTAACGCGCAACGGGACCCACGGGGGAATCCCGCAGGCGGCCATCGCGGAATGCCTCAAGCTGGCTGGCCTGACGCGCGATCACGTGGACTGCGTCGCGATTGTGCGGCCCTTCGCACTGGGGAGCGAAACCGAATTTCATCTCTCGCTGCGGGATCAGTTTCCCAAAGCCGAGATCATCGTCGTGGATCATCATCAGGCGCATGCGGCTTCGGCCTTCTTCGCTTCGCCGTTTGAGGAAGCGATTGTGCTGACGCTGGATCATGCGGGCGACTTCCGTTGCGGCTCGCGCTGGCATGCGGAAGGCACGCAGGTGCAAGTGGATCGCGAATGGTATTACCCGGATTCACTCGGCCGTCTGTATGGCGCCGTCACCGCCTTGCTGGGCTTTCAGGCCGGGGCGGAGGAGCATAAGGTGCAATGGCTCTCAGCTTCCGGAGAGGATATTTATTCGAGTGTGTTCCGCGACATCATCGCGGATAACGCGCGCTTGGACCCTTCCTATTTCGGAGGGCACGGCAGCATCGGCGGCGGGCTGAACCAGAAGTTCATGGACCGTTTAGGTCTACCGGCCCCCATTCCGCCTCGTGCGGCGGCGGCCATCGCGCGCAGTCTGCAGCGAACCGTGGAAGACACGGTGATGACGTTGGCGGGAGAGGGCGGCAATCTTTGCCTTGCGGGCGGCCTCTTCATGAACGTGCTGTTGGTGGAGGCGCTGGAGCGCTCCGGCCGCTGGAAGAACGTCTACGTGCAGCCTGCGGCAGGCAACGCTGGCACCGCGGTGGGCGCGGTCTATCACGTGTGGCATCAACTGCGGCATCATCCTCGGCGTATTGGACCGGGATCGATGTTGCTGGGGCCCAGCTACGGAGCCGAAGAAATCAAACAGACGCTGGAGAATTGCAAGCTGCGGTTCCAATACATCCGCTCTCAGGATGAGATGCTGGCCACCGCGGTGCGCATGCTGGGCGAGCACAAGATTCTGGCGTGGATGCATGGGCGCATGGAATTCGGACCGCGCGCGCTGGGCAACCGCAGCATTCTGGCTTCTCCGCTGGATCCTTATTCCACGGAAAATCTGAACGTCTTCATCAAACATCGCGAGCCGTTCCGCAAATTCGCGGCGTCGGTGCCCGCGGAGGTCGCCGGACAGTATTTCGACGTGGGTCCGAACGCGCGCAATCTGGCTACCGTCGGACGCGTTCGCCTGGAGTACAAGAAGACGTTTGCCGGAGCGATTCTGGGGGATGGCTCGGGCGGGGACATGATCCGGGCGCATGTAGTGCACGAATCGGATAATGCGCTGTATCACAAGCTGTTGCTGGAGGCAGGGAAGGCCACGGGGTTACCGGTGCTGTACAACACAAGCTTCAATCTGTTCGGCGATCCATTGGTATCGACGCCGCGCGATGCGGTGCGGAGTTTCTATTCATCGGGAATCGACGCGCTGTTCGTCGGGAATTTTCTGCTGGAGAAGTAGCCGGTTTGAAAACCCGCGGCCCGATCTAGACTTCCAGAATCACCGGCATGATCAGCGGGCGGCGCGAGGTTTGCTTGGTCAGGAAGCGACGCAGGTCAGCGCGGATTTTCTCCTGCATCACGCCCCAGTCGCCTTTTTCTTCAGCGGAAGATGTTTCCAGGGTCCGCATGACTACGCCTCGAGCGTCCTCGATGACCTGAACGCTTTCTTCCAGCGACATGAAGCCGCGGGTGACAATCTCCGGGCGGCCTTCCAGCTTGCCGGTGTGTTTGTCGATGGCCAGGATCGGAATGACGAAGCCGTCTTCGGAAAGATGGCGGCGGTCGCGAATGACGATGTCCTGGACCACTTCGTCCAAGGTGCCGGAGTCGATGCAAATACGGCCCACGGGAACTTTTTCGCCCTTGCGCGCGCCGGCTTTGTCGATTTCCAGGGTATCGCCGGACTCCAGTACGAACGTGTCTTCCAAGCCCCAGTGCTTCAAGTGTTGGGCCAGGGCGGCATGGCGCGAGAGCTGGCGATATTCGCCGTGAATCGGCACGAAGAAACGCGGGCGGACAAGATTCAGGACGAGCCGTAGCTCCTCGGCATTGCCGTGCCCGGAGACGTGGATTGGCGGAGTCATGTTGCCGTACACTACATCCGCTCCGCGGCGCGAGATGTGGTTGATCATCCGGTAGATGGCCTTCTCATTGCCGGGAATGATGCGCGCGCTGAGTGCGACGATATCGCCATGGGCGATGGAGAGATGTTTGTGGTTATCCACCGCGACGCGTGAAAGCGCCGACATCGGCTCACCCTGCGTGCCGCTGACTACCGCGACCACTTTATCCGGCGCCATCTGCATCACATCCTGCGGGCGCAGCAACACTCCATTGGGGATGTTTAGGATTCCCAGGTTGTGTGCCACCTCGGTGTTGTTCAGCATGCTGCGGCCGAAGAAGGCAACCTTGCGGCCGTATTCCTGCGAGACGTCCAGAATCTGTTGTAGCCGGTGGATGGAGCTGCTGAAGCAGGAAATAACCAGTTTGCGCGGAGCGCGCATGAACAGCTCAGCCAGGCGGGGGCGGACGGCTCTTTCGCTTTCGCTGTACCCCGGACGGTCGACGTTGGTGGAATCGGACATCAGCAGCAAGACGCCGCGCTTGCCGTATTCAGCCAAAGTATGCAGGTCGAAGAGAACGTTGTCGGTGGGTGTTGGGTCCACCTTGAAATCGCCGGTATGAATGATGACACCGAGGGGAGTGGTAATGGCCAAGGCGACGCAGCTTACGGTGGAATGCGTCACATTGATAAATTCAATGGAGAATGGCCCCAGGACGAGCTTCTCGCCGGGTTTCACAACATTAAGTTTGGTGCCTTTGACCAGGTCGTGTTCTTCGAGGCGCCGCTCCACCAGGGCGAGCGTGAACGCTGTTCCCCAGATTGGCACCTGGACTTGACCAAGCAAGAACGGGATGCCACCGATGTGATCCTCGTGCCCATGGGTCAGGATGAGGCCGCGAACTTTGGACGCGTGTTGCTCCAGGTAAGCGAAGTCGGGGGTGACGATATCGACGCCTAACAGCTCATCGTCAGGGAACATCATCCCAGCGTCTACCACGATGATGTCGTCACCGTAGCGAATGGCCATCGAGTTCATCCCGAACTCGCCCAGGCCCCCTAGTGGGATAATTTGCAACTTTTTGTCGGACATGTCTGAATCCTTCAGCGTAACAGGGTGCGGCGGCACGCGTATGTTTGAGTTGCCGTGGGAGCGTTGAATTCGTTACCTTGAAGGAGACGGTGAGGTGGCAGAGTGGTCGAATGCGGCGGTCTCGAAAACCGTTGAACCTTTACAGGTTCCGTGAGTTCGAATCTCACCCTCACCGCCAGCTGAGCACTTCTGCTCACTTCGCCAGGCGGAACAACGCTATAGTTAGCTGTGTTCTCAGCCAGCTGTCCCAATTGCAAGTCCGTGGATTTTCGCGGCGTTGGCGCACGGAACGCCTTCGAAAGGGCTCTGCTTTGGATAGCCTCGCCCTACCGCTGCTCGCTATGCGGCAAGCATTTCTTCCTGTTTAAGTGGCTGGCGCCGCTTGAGGGTACTTCGTAATCGCGTGAGCTTTAGGGAACAATCCGCAGGAGTTGCTCGATCTTGTCCGGGCTGAGTCCGCTCTTCTCGATGGCAATGTCCCGGACCGTCCTGCCGGTCTCCAAAGCCTCCTTGGCGAGCGCGGCGGCCTTCTCGTAACCAAGCTCCAGAGCCAGAGGTGTGGCCATAGCCAGAGACTGCTCCACCAGCGCACCCGCTCTTTCCGGCAAAGCCGTGATTCCATTTACGCAGCGGCTTTCGAAGTTAGTTGTCGCGCTGGCCAGGAGTTCGATGGAATCCAGTACGTCATAAGCAATCACTGGCATCATCGTATTCAGCTCGAAGTTGCCAGCGGCGCAGCTCCAGGCAATGGTGGCGTCATGACCCATTACCTGCGCACATACCATCAGTACGCTTTCCGGAATTACGGGATTTACTTTGCCAGGCATGATACTGGAGCCGGGTTGCAACTCCGGCAGGTGGATTTCGCCGATTCCGCCGCGTGGTCCGGACGCCAGCCATCGAATGTCGTTGGCGATTTTCGTCAGCGCGACGGCGTAGGTCCGGAGCGCGCCACTTAGGAAGAGTACGGCATCTTTGGACGCTTGTGCCTCGAAGTGATTGGTAGCTTGACGGAAGGGAAGCCGGGTAGTTTGTGCAATACCGTCGATGGCTCGGCTGGCGTAACCAGGAGCTGCATTGATTCCCGTGCCGACCGCCGTACCGCCAAGTGGCAATTCGTAGAGCCCTTCCATGCTTGAATAAAGGCGTTGACGGCAAGCCTTCAATTGATGAGCGTAGCCACTGAATTCCTGGCCTAGCCGTATCGGGGTGGCGTCCTGTAAGTGAGTCCGTCCAATCTTAACGACGCCCCAGAACTCCGCGCCTTTCTTTTCAAACGCGAGATGTAGCCGGTCCATCGCCGGGAGCAGCCGGCCGTTGATTTCCAATGCGCAGGCGATGTGAATAGCGGAAGGGAACACGTCGTTGCTGGATTGGCTGCGGTTCACGTGATCGTTGGGGTGAGCGTTCGCCAGTCGCCCGATCACTTCGTTCGCGTTCATATTGGTGGACGTGCCGCTGCCAGTTTGAAAAACGTCGACGACAAATTGATCGTAGTGCTCGCCCGCAGCGATTCCATCCGCGGCCTGTGCGATGGCTCCCCAGAGCTGGGAAGGCAACGCGTTCACCAATCCGTTCGCTCTCGCGGCACACGCCTTGATCAGGCCTAGGGCTTTAATGAACTGCGGCTGCAAACGGTGCGACCCCATGGGAAAGTTTTCAACCGCGCGTTGGGTTTGGGCGCCGTATAAGGCGGCTTCCGGGACATGAATTTCACCCATGGAGTCGCGCTCAATCCGGTAAGGTCCCGGTCCCAGCGTCCAGGGGGGCGCGTCAGAGGCAGGAAAGGATTCCTCCGAGGCGAAGTCCACAAGGTTTGGGACGGGTGACGGCATGGCTTGCTCCTTATTAGGGAGCGGCGGGTGCCTTCGGGTTCGTTACGGTACACTTAAAAATCATGTTGCAAAAACTCCTCGCGCTGACTGTTTTAGCTGCTGGATTGGCGTTTGCCCAGGGTCCGGTCTACGAACTCCGCACGTACACCGCCGCCGACGGCAAGCTGGAAGACCTCAAGGCCCGATTTCGGGATAACACGATCCGCATCTTCAATAAACACAAGATGGAAAGCATTGGATATTGGGTTCCCGAAGACGGGGCGCTTTCGAAGAACACGCTGATCTATATCCTCAAACACCCCAGCCGCGCCGAGGGCGAAAAGAACTGGACGGCGTTCCAGAACGATGAGGAATGGAAGAAGGTGGCCGCCGATTCCGAGAAGAACGGGAAATTGGTCGCGAAAGTGGATCGCGTCTGGATGGACGCCACTACTTTCTCCAAATTGAAGTAGCTCGCGGATGGCCAAGCGCATCACTGTAGAAGATCAATTGGAATTGATGCGGCGGGATTGGGACCGCCGGGCGCGTGAAAACGCACGACACTATGTCGACACCAGTCGTAAAGATTGGTCGGATGACGAATTTTTCGCTTCCGGTGAACTTGCGATTTCCCAGGACATCCTCACCGACACCACCAATATCTGCCAGGGGAGAGATCCGGCGGCGATGCGCGTGCTCGAAATCGGCTGTGGAGCTGGGCGGTTGACCCGCGCGCTCTCGAAGGTGTTCGGCGAAGTCCACGCGGTGGACGTGAGCGGCGAAATGGTGACCCAGGCGAGCGCGGCGTTGGCGGACCGGCCGGGTGCTCATGTGTACCAAAATAATGGCTGCGACCTCGCGGTGATCCCTGCGCTGGAGTTCGATTTTGCTTATTCGGCGATTGTCTTCCAGCACATCCCCAGCCGCGAAGTGATCGAAACATACGTGAAGGAAGTCCACCGTTTGCTGAAGCCGGGGGCGCTATTCAAGTTCCAGGTGCAGGGCTACATCGCCACCGACAGCACTCCCGACGATACCTGGCACGGCGTTTCCTATAGCGAACAGCAGGCCCGTGAAATGGCGGAGCGCTGCGGCTTTGAGATGCGCTACACGCACGGAGCCGGCGAGCAGTATTTCTGGCTTTGGTATTTCAAGAAACCTGCGCCATAGGGCGCAGAATTCGCGTTCTTTCGCGCAAACGGTCCGTTTATGGATCAAATGCGGGTGCTTTTTTGCGGCCCCCGGCGTGCAACCCTAGACCGAGTTATGGGTCAAATCGTCGCCGCCATGGCCACCATGCACGCGCCGCAACTCTTCACGCGGCCCCCAGAAGAAGATCTGAACCAGTTGGACGCGGGCATTGCAGCGATGGGGAAACTCGGCCAACTGTTGGATGAAACCCGGCCGGATGCGCTGATCATTTTCGCCAGCGATCATCTTGAGACGTTCTTTCTCAAATCGGTCCCCACGTTTGAAGTGGTGGCGGGTGATTTGGCGACGGCCGTGTTCGCGGGAAAAACGTGGGCGCCACGAATTCACCAATCGCTGGCCGAGGACCTGCTTGACAAATTGGTAGACCGCGAGTTCGACATGGCGTATTCGCAGGAGGCGGAGCTGGGGCACTCCTTCGCCGCTCCGTTTGAATGGGTGCTGGCGGGCCGCGATATTCCGGTGGTTCCCATCTTCATCAATACGTACCTGCCGCCCCTGCCGAAGGCGCAGCGTTGTGCCGCTTTCGGCAGGGCCATCGCGGAGATAATAGCAGGGCGCAAGGAACGCGTCGCAGTGCTCGCCAGCGGCGGGATGTCCCACTATCCGGGAACGTGGAAATACTACCAGCCGGCATTCGATTTCGATAGATGGTGCATCGGGGAGTTGGAAAATGGCCACAGTGACTCATTTCTGAACCTAACGGTCCAGCAACTGGATGAAGTTGGGAACACGGAAATGTTGCCGTGGGCCCCCGTCCTAGGAGCCGTAGGGGAGCAACACATGGAATTGCTCTCCTACCAACCCACTGCCCATCACGGGCACGCCGTGGCGGTCTTTCATCCGGGTCCCGCGCCGAATGCAAAGCCCAAGCAGGCTCCCTATAAATTCCAGAACGATCCGCACGAGTTCTACAAACATCCGTCCATCTCGGCGTACCGGTTGAATAAGTTGCTGTACGACTCCCGGCACAAACCGGTGATGAGGCAGCGGTTATTAGAGGATACTCACGCCGTGGGCGTAGAATACGGACTTCGCCCGGAGGAATCGGTGATGCTCACGCAGGTCTGCAAGCTATCGCGCAACAATTCGGATCAACCAGCGCTGGATGCCGATCCATTGGTGGCGATGGGTGCGCATCCCGTGGGAGCTCTTATGGCGATCCACGTTCTACAAGGCGAACAGCGCCGGATGCTCCGGGGCGCCGCGTAACGCCGCGTAATCAGAGGAAACCCGATGGCCGCTAAGCTTCCCCCTCTCAAGTCCGCAAGCACGTGTGATAATGTGACATCCGGTTTTTGGAGCTGGACCGGTATCCCTGTGGAAGAACGATTCCGTGAATTACTCGAAGCGGCCCCCGACGCAATTATGCAAGTGGATAGTGCAGGGCGTATTCTCTTGTTGAACCGCATTACCGAAGAAATGTTCGGGTACACGCGGGAAGAGCTACTGGGGCAACCCGTGGAGATGCTGGTGCCCGCACATCGCCGGGGGGCGCACGCCCAGCATCGAGACGGTTATGCAGCGCATCCCTCGACGCGACCCATGGGCGCGAAATTGAAGTTGGAGGGCATGCGCAAAGACGGCAGGTGCTTTCCAGTGGAGATTAGCCTGAGCCCCGCGGGCGCGGGTGACGATTTCCGCACAACGGCCATTATTCGCGATGTAACCGAGCGCCAGGAAGCGGAAGATCATTTGCGTGCGGTGCGGGAAGAATACACGCGCGAATTGGAGCAGCGCGGCGAACAGATCGAACGGGCGAACCGGCTGAAGAGCGAATTCCTGGCCAGCATGAGCCATGAGCTGCGCACGCCGCTGCATACGATCATCGGGTTTTCTGAGTTGCTGGGCGAACAGATTCAGGGCCCGCTGAACGAGAAGCAGCAGCGCTTTGTGAATCACATCCACAAGGATTCGCTGCATCTGCTGGCGTTAATTAACGACATCCTCGACCTAAGCAAGATCGAATCCGGGCGGCTCGCTCTGCGGCTGGAAACGTTCGATTTTTCCGCAGTCGCGGCCGAATCGCTAGCATTCGTAAGAACCCCGGCGGAGGAGAAATCCCTGCGCATCGAAACATCCCTGGGTCAGCCTATCGCCATGACGGCGGACCGCTTGCGGGTGAAGCAGATATTAGTAAATCTGTTGAGCAATGCGGTGAAGTTCACTCCGGAACAAGGTGGCGTGCATCTGGCGGCGAGAGTAGAAATGGGCGCTTTGACGGTTTCCGTCACCGACACAGGGGTAGGAATCCCGCGCTCTGAGCACGAGAACATATTCGACAAGTTTCACCAAGTGGGTGCTACCACGAAGGGCGTTCGCGAGGGCACTGGACTGGGCCTGGCGATTACGAAGCAGTTGGTGGAAGAACATGGTGGAACCATCACGGTGGCCAGCGAACCAGGCCGCGGCAGTTGTTTCACTTTTACGTTACCCCTGCACGCGGTAGCGAAGGCAGCGCAATGAAACGCATCCTCATTGCCGATGACAAGGCCACGGGCCGCGAGCTGTTGCGTACCATTCTGGAAAACTCGGGCTACGAAGTATTCGAGGCTGTGGACGGCCTGGACGTGATCAAGCAGGCTCATGAGGTTCGCCCAGACCTGATGATTCTGGATCTGCATATGCCCGGATTGGACGGCTTCGGGGCGGTGGCGAAATTGCGCAAAGACGCGGCGTTCGCTGTTACTCCCATCATTGCCCTGACGGCCAGCGCCATGATGGGCGACAGGGAACGGGCCCTAAACTCCGGCTTTAGCGGCTACGTGACCAAACCGATCCGGTTGGACGCGTTACGCTCTGAAATCCACCGAATGCTGAATGAGGCCGTGTAGGAAATGCCTGAGAAACCCGCCGTTTCGCTGCTGATCATTGACGACAATCCCGGTAGTCTGGAAATGCTTTCCGCGGCGCTGACGCAGCCGGGCCTCGAGATCCTGACAGCTTCAGACCCGGAGGAAGGTTTGGACCAGGTTCACAGCCGTCACCCACAGATTGTCTTGACGGATCTGGTGATGCCAAATATGACCGGACTGGAAGTGCTGGAACGCATCATGGAATACGATCCGTCCACCGACGTAATCCTGATGACGGCGCACTATTCCAGTGAAACCGCGGTAGAGGCGATCAAAAAAGGTGCATCGGATTATTTGAACAAGCCGGTATCGATCACGGCGCTGCGGGAGCGCATCAGTGGACTGGTGGAAAACGCGCGCCGCCGCCAGCGTGCCAACCAGTTGGAAGGCGAACTTCTCGCCAGCGCGGAATTTGAAGGCATCGTCGGCAACAGCCCGTTGATGTGGGATATGTTCTCGCGCATCCGCCGCGTGGCTCCGCACTATCGCGCTGTGCTGGTTACCGGTGAGACGGGCACGGGCAAAGATCTGATCGCGCAAGCGCTGCATAAGCTGAGTCCCGCGCGGAACGGCCGCTACGTGGTGCTGAACTGCTCGGCCGTGGTGGAGACGCTGTTTGAAAGCGAACTTTTCGGCCATGTGCGGGGATCTTTTACGGGGGCGTCGGCGGATAAGGCCGGCCTGTTTGAACACGCGCATGGCGGCACATTGTTTCTGGACGAGATTGGTGACATGCCGCTGTCGACCCAGGCCAAACTGCTGCGCGTCCTGCAAAATCAGGAGGTGCAGCGTGTAGGTTCGCTGACCGCGCGCAAAGTGGATGTACGCGTGGTGGCCGCCACGAATCACGATTTACGGGCGGCGATTGCCGAAAAACGCTTTCGGGAAGATCTTTTTTACCGTCTTTCCATGGTGGAAATTCTGGTGCCCTCCTTGGCGCAGAGGAAGGAAGACCTGCCGCTGCTGTCGCGGCATTTCATCGGACGGTTTGGCGCGCAATACGGAAAGCAGATTCGCGGCCTGACGCACCGGGCGCAGATCGTACTGGCGGCGCACGCGTGGCCGGGCAATATTCGCGAGTTGGAAAACGTGATCGGCCACGCCTGCATGATGTGCTTGGGTGACACCGTCGACGTGCCGGATTTGCCATCCTACTTGTCGCACGCCACTGCGCCGTCCGGGGGAGCATGGCCCGCCCGCGACGGCGCGGCAGCAGGTTCGATCCCCAACCCCGTTTCGTTGAGCTCCGATGTGGGGTCCCTGGAAGAACAGGAGCGCATTCTGGTAGTTCGCGCCATGGAAGCTGCGGGCGGCAATCAGTCGCAGGCTGCGCGCACCTTGCGGATTGGCCGCGACGCACTGCGTTACAAGCTCAAGAAGTTCGGTTTATAGCGGTCTACACGCTGATTACGGGACAGGGAGCAAGGCGGATGATCCCGTAGGAGTGGGTGCGCAACCGTCCAAAGGTTCCATCCAGTAGGCCGCGGCCAATCACGACCAGATCCGAGCTATGACGCAGGGCCTCTTCCCGAACCACCGCCGCGATGTCCCCGGTGCCCACGCCCAAAGCTGCGCCGATCCCGGCCGCTTGCTGCTGGCGCTCGATAGTTTCGCGCGCCTGTTGCATTAGCGCGGCTTCGAACTCGTGGTTCATTTGGCGATCCGGCCACGCCTGCATGCCCGGAATCGCGTGCACCAGGCGCAGGGTGCCGCCTACGGCGGAGGCCCATTCCGCAGCCCACTCCATAACAGGAACCGTCTTGGGGGTACCGTCGACCGCACATAGGATATTCCGTTGCGCAGGCCGTGCCACCACTGGTTCCGACGCGTGGGCGGAGGTCCACACCGGGCAGTGCGCGTCATGCAGCACCTTCGCGGCTACGGAACCCAGCAACAGGCTGCGAAATGGCCCATGCCCCCTCGTGGCCATCATGATTAGGTCTGCCCCTTCCGATTGGGCAAACGCAACGATGCTCTCGGCGGGATCACCCGTTTCCACAATGCGCCGCACCGGCACACCTACCAGTTCGCGTGTAGCGGTAGCCGCCAAACGAGCGTCTAGACCAGCCTTAAGTTCCTCCATATCAACGTGGGAGCGGGCAGGGGCTTCGATCGCCCCAAAGGCGCCGCCGGATTCAAAGGTTACGCCCAGTTGTTCCCAAATAGGCGGCAGAACGCTCATCATTGTGACTTCCGCACCGAATTGGCACGCCAGTTTGCGAACAGCTACAGCCACGTCGCGAGACTGCTCCGAGAAGTCCTGGGGAAAGAGGATATGCTTGATTATGAGCATGCTGCCTAGTCTGCAATCCGCTCGCCATTCGGGCCTCGTCCCGACCGCCTGAAATTTGTGGCAAACTAGAAGCTCCCAGGAGTCGCAGTATGGTAGGCAAAACCGTCCAACAGTATCAGTTCCTCGAAAAGCTGGGAGCCGGTGGCATGGGTGAAATTTTCCGCGCCCAGGACACCCGGCTAAACCGCTTTGTCGCCGTTAAGGTACTCACCGGAGCCACTTCGGGCGATCCGGACCGCCGCCGCCGCTTCATTCAGGAAGCGCAGGCCGCATCGGCGCTAAATCACCCCAACATCATAACGATCCACGACATCATCACCGATGGCGACGCTCAGTTCATGGTGATGGAGCACGTCCAGGGCAAGACTCTGGCGGACCTGATTCCTAAAGGCGGACTGCGGGTTCCGCAGGTTTTGAAATTGTCCATGCAAATGACGGATGCGTTGCAAACCGCGCACGCCGCCGGCATCATCCATCGCGACCTGAAACCCGGCAACGTGATGGTGACGGATACGGGCCTGGTGAAGATTCTGGATTTCGGTTTGGCGAAGCTGGCCGATCCTGTGCCCATCACCCAGGACGATGCTACCCGCTCTCTGGCACCCACACCGTTAACCGTAGAAGGTTCCATCATTGGAACGGTCAGCTACATGTCGCCAGAACAGGCGCAGGGTATGAAGGTGGATACACGGTCAGACATCTTCTCTTTGGGCGTAGTGCTGTATGAAATGCTCACCGGCGTTCGTGCCTTCCAGGGAGATACCGCCATCGCGACGCTGTCGTCGATTTTGCGGGACGATGTGCGGCCGCTGTTGGAAGTAGCTCCGGATGTTCCGACGCGCCTGGAGCAGGTGATTGGGCGATGCCTGAAGAAAGCGCCGGACGACCGCTTCCAGACCATGAAGGACATGCATTTGGCGCTGGGTGCGTTGAAGCACGAATCGGATTCCGGCGTACTTTATCGTTCCGTGGTGATTTCGGCGTCACAAATACAGGTTCCCGCGCCTCTTACCCCCTCGCAGACCAGTGGTGTTACCCCGGCTCCTGCAGCTGGCGGGAAAAGTAACAAACCCTTGATCGCCGTCGCGGCCGGTGTGGCAATTTTGGCGATTGGTGGCGTTATTTGGTCGCAGATGAGGCAGCCGGCTCCCGCACCGCCCCCCGAGCCGGTGGTTGCCGCGCCTGCTCCGGTGGCGGTTGTAGAAGCCCCGCCGCCGCAGGATGAAACGTTGACCAACGACGGTATCATCCAGATGATCGCGGCGAAAGTACCGATGGACGTTCTGTATAGCCAGCTGCGCACCGCCCCTAACAAATTTAATCTGTCGGCCTCAGAAGTCATTCGCCTGACGCAGGCTGGGGTTCCGCTAAACGTGATTGAAGGGATGCGCGATCCCAAGAAAATCCCAGTATCGGTAGCTAAAGTGCAGCCCAAGGCTGGGGATACCGGTAAACAGCTGCCCAGCGCAGGCGCGCAGGCGGCGATCTCGTCGCCGGTACCGGCGACCGTTACGCCGTCAGCTCCCGCGATTCCCGCGTCAGCGCCCGTAGAGGCTGTGGTAGTCACGCCGCCTCCGTCGTCCCCAACGAAGGCATCGGGAGCAGTTCATGTTGTCACAGTGTTAGACGGCTCACCGTTTTCGATTTCCTTGAGCGCCGATATCGCCGACGATGCTAAGGAAGGCTCGCAATTGCGTTTTACCTCCACCAACGATGTAAAAGTTGGTGACAGCGTAGTGATCGCGAAAGGCGCGTTGGTGACCGGTCAAATCGCCCAGGAAAAGGGCCGCTTCGGCAAGAAAATGACGCTGCGGCTGTTGACCGTGGATGGGGTGGACGGGAAGAAATATAAGCTCCGCGCATTATCGGCCCGAAACAACAAGAATCCCGAGCGGCCTGTGGATACCGGCGTTAAGGCGAAGGCGGATAAAGTGGCGGCCGCCGCTGGCACCGAGTACATTGCTTACGTCGACGGCGATATGAAGGTAACCGTTCGCGGCAAGTAGCCCGGCGTTTAAATACGGGTCGGTTTGTCGGTGAGAAACGTCAGGACGGTTTCGGATGGTACTTTCACCTTCTGCGGGTCCAGTAACACCTGAGCCCCTGCCCCCGCCCCTGCGCCCGCCACAGCTCCGACTGCCGCGCCTTTGCCGCCACCCGCGATTCCCCCGATAATGGCGCCTAGAACGCCGACCGCGGCGGCTGATTTGGCTGTGCGTTCCCCTCGTGAGCCGCTGGATTGTGCTACGTCAGAGGTATCTAGTGTCACCGTCTTGCCGTCGATCACTAGAGAGACCAGCTGCAATGTAAGCGAAGTGCGCCCTTTGAGCCTGCCCGAATCCTGGGCATTCACGAGTTTGACAGTAGCGTCCGATCCCTTTTGCGCCAGAACCTCATTGCCCACAACAATCGGCTCATGCAGGCTTGCGCGAAACACATCCCCGACCAGGTTGGTCTCCGAATCGATCGCATCGATTAGCCGCACGCTGATTTCGGTGCCGCGCGGCAGTTCCGTGCTGCTGCCCTGGTTTACCATCAAGGCAAGAAGCCGCTCGCTGACGCCGGCTTGCTTCAATTCGATGATCCGTCCCGCATTGGTGGAGAATTGTCCAGGCCGGCGATTCAGCAGGTCGATAATAAAACCGTCGCTGAAGTCGGCGTGCACCAGGCGCAGAACGGAGTCGGTATTCAGCCCCTCGCCAGAGGACGTTCTGCGAACAACGGCGTCCAAAATACGTTCATTCACGCCGCTCTGCTTAAGCAGGATCAGGCTGGACACGTCGCTGCTCAGTTTGGTCCCTTGTTGATCAATCAAATCAGTCACAAATTGTTCACTCAACCCAGCCTTCGACAGCTTGATCAAGTCGTCGTTGGTAAGGCTTTGCGCGGACGCCAGACCCGCGCACAACACAGTTACCAGTGGAAGTAATAATTTCATTGAGAGACACGACTCCTGATAATTCGATGCGGAGGGGGATGTCATCGTTTCGTCAAACTGCTTCTTAGACGTAACTTACTAACCTGGAATGCTTTATCCGTGCGAATGCAAGCAGTAAACGGGCCAGCTGAGTGGGCCTTAACTTCGATCGAGAATCTGCCGATTTAAGGGATGCTGTACAAGACAAGAAAACCCCTCCCGCCGGTGGAGGTACTTGATTCCCTAGATGTTAGAATTACTTTCGATACATGAGTAAGCCATGATTCGCCTGTTTCGGGTGTCCATTCCCACCAGTGTGCTGGTTCTGATTCTATCGGACACCGTCATTATCACGGCATGCTATGTCGCTGCCTTATTCCTAGCCCTCAATCAGCTCCTGGATCCGTGGTTTTACCTGCGTTTTGAGAATGGCTGGCTGCAGGTAGCGCTGGTCGTGGCCTTCATTCAGACCGGTCTATACTTCATGGACTGGTATGAAGATCTGGGTTTGAAGTCCACCATCCTTTTGATGAACAGGCTCTGCACGCTGCTGGGAGTCGCCTTCCTCGCTCAGGCTTTGATCGGCTACAGCAACGCGACCGAATTGCAACTGCCGCAGTGGAGCATGGCGTACGGTAGCCTCTTTGTGTTGGTGACTATTTCCTCATGGCGCTCCGTGTTCTTCGCGGTTATTCGAAGAGCCTTGCCGGATAACAGACTGCTCTTTGTGGGCATGTCTCCGTCGGCACGGAAAACGGTGAAGTACCTCTCCGAGAAATCTAATATTGGCTACGCGGTAGTCGGATATCTCGATTCAAGCGACGTTTTTCCCGGAGTGCCGTATCTGGGTTTGCCCGAGGAACTGAAGAGCGTGGCGAAAACGCTGCAGGTGACTACGGTGGTTTTCGACCAAACGAGGGAGGAGCTCGGCTATGGGCTACTGGATCTTCGCTCTTCCGGTCTCAAAGTAGAAGAAGCGGCGCAGTTCTACGAAATGGTATTCGGCCGGGTGTCGCTTAGCGACCTGCGACCCGCACAAGTCCTACTGGAAGAGCACCCCAGTGCGCGACGCATCAATACCAGCTTTCAGGGCATCTATTCCTTCTTGCTGGGATGTGTCGGTTTGGTCTTGTTTGCTCCGATCATGCTGACGGTTTTGGTGCTGGTCAAACTGACATCGCCGGGCCCCGCCATCTACAGACAGCAGCGCGTGGGCAAGAACGGTTCGCTCTTTTACCTGTACAAATTTCGTTCCATGTACATTGACGCGGAGGCCCGCTCTGGTCCCGTGTGGGCTACCAAGAACGATCCCCGCATTACGCCACTGGGCCGTTGGCTGCGTAAACTCCGCTTGGATGAGCTTCCCCAATTCTTCAACGTGATTCGTGGGGAGATGGCTCTGGCGGGTCCTCGACCGGAGCGTCCGGAGTTTTGCGCGCTGCTGGAAAAGAAGATTCCGTTCTACAACCAGCGTCACATCGTGAAGCCTGGGATTACTGGTTGGGCGCAGGTCAATCACAAATACACCGAGACCATTGAAGACACGGCCACCAAGTTGGAGTACGATCTTTACTATGTGAAGCATGTGGCTCCAGCGCTGGATGCTTACATCATCTTCCACACTTTGAAGGTAATGGTGCTGTCCCGCGGAGCGCAGTAAGCCGCAGGCGGCTAGCTGAGTCGCAGGCGAACGGCCAGCCGTCTGGTCCATAGGATGACCAAGCTGCGGTGGTCTGACGTTAGAACGAAAAGATACGCCAGCGCGTAATACGCCGCGGCGATAAGCAGCCCGGCCGACGCTAGCTGCGCCCAGGAAGTTCCTGGCAGGATCGTGGAATGCAAACCCCACGCCGCTGCTAAGACGGGAACGGCTGTTAGCAGGGCGGATGCATACACACTGCTGAGAAATCCGCCAAACGACATCCCGACCATACGGCTGGTCAACCAGGATATGAACAGACAGCGATTGGCAATCATGAAGATGGAACTCACCCATGCGGCGCCCATCAATCCATATACGGGAATAACAAACCACATCGTGATCACGCCGAGGATTGCCTCCAGGATTAGCCCGCGGGCATAAATCTGGTGCTTGGCTAGGCCTTGCAGCAACATGGTGGAGCTGTACTGGCCCACAATCGCGATCATGCTTCCCAGCAATAGCACGGGCAGGATGGGCGCGCTGTTTTTCGCGAACTCCTCTCCCACCCACAAGTCAAACAACTGTGGCCCATAGACTCCCAGGAAAATCGCGATGGGAACAAAACATGTGAGGCAATACCGATTGGAGAAGATGGCCAGTTCGCCGAGTCCGCGTTGATCGTTACGTGCCGACAACGCGGCTGCATTAGAGTTGGTTACCGTGCCGATTCGCGCGACCATCTCCACTGTGTATTGCAGCAGGCGAACGGGAAGAGCATAGAAACCCACGAACACCGCCTGCTGAAAATGCCCGATTAGCAACGGCGCACTCTGCGTAAGGAACTGTTGAGAGATATTTACCGCAAACGTATGGATACCGAACCCCATCATCTGTTTGATCATGGGAACGCTAGCATGGCCGGGGCTCACGGGAAGATCCCGGAACAGGCCGCGAAAAGCGCGGTATTGCAGCGCGAACGTCACCACTTGACTCAGCCCCGCCAGCAATCCGATCTCGATCAGTCCGTAGTTGAGGTACAGCAACAGGAATGTACCAAACGTTCGAATAATGGTTCCCGCCAAGGCGGGCCGCATCGACAGATCAAAGCGTTGCACCGCCTCCAGCACTGCTCCGAACACGCCAAAGACAATGCTGATGCACCAGCTTGCGCTGGTAATTACGATCAAACGCACAAAAATCCGCTGGTACGCCTCCGGGATTTGAAACATCTGCTGTACCCAGGGAGCGGCGAGGCTAATGGACACAATAATGAGCGTAGCGGCGGCGCTCGAGTACAAGAGGGACGTGCTCACTACCTCGCTGATTTTGCGGGATTCTTTCAGCGTCCAATAATGAGCGACGAATTTGACGGTGGCGGAGCGGAAGCCAAGATCCAGTAGCCAGTAGTATTCGATGACCGCGAAGCTCAGCGCCCACACCCCGTAGCCTTCCTTCCCCAGTTTCCGGATCAGGTAGGGAGACAGCAGCACCCCGCCAGCCAGGGCGACACCGACGCTAAGGATGTTCCAGAATACGCTTTTGACAAACTTCGCACTGTCTTCTGGCGCAGTAGTTACTGCAGGCATGCAGTACCTGCCGCGGGCATCCTGGTGGGGGATGTGCTCTCCCACTCGCGGAACCACAACTCCAGCATGAGCAGCGTCCACATCCAGTGATGGTTATCACGCCGCCCGCTGTCATGTTCATCCAACAGGTGAGTTAGGAATTCTGGAGAGACAATGCCACGTTGGCAGCAACGGCCGCCAATCAGGTGATCGCGGACGAAACTACGCAAGGGTCCGCGGAACCATGCTGCCAGAGGCACGCCGAATCCTTGTTTGGGGCGGTTGACCAGGGCCGAGGGCAGACGCTCACCCATGGCTTTCACGAACATTTGCTTGCCTGCTCCATTTTTCATGTTCCAGGCCGTAGGAATGGTAGCGGCCAGATCCGCTAATACGTAATCGAGCAACGGGCAGCGAACTTCCAGCGAGTTAGCCATCGACATACGGTCCACTTTGACCAGCATGTCTCCGGTGAGCTTTGAGGTGGCCTCGAATACCAGTGCTTGCGTCAGAATGTCCCGGCCTTCTTCCGCCAGGCAATGCGTGAACGTGGAGCGCAGGTGCGCCTCGTCGGTGGGCAGCATCCATTCAGGCCGCAGGAGTTGCTGCCGCAAGAAATATGGACTGTAGGTCCCCTCGAAGTATCGTTCCAAAGATGTTGGGCGGCTGATCATGCGCAGATAATTTTTGCCGTATGCGGAATACGGCAGCGCGCCGGCGATCGCCCCCAGGAATTTCTTTGCTACCCCAGGAACCCGGTCGTAATTGCGCAAACGATCCGCCTGAAAAAAGGTATCGTAGCCCGCAAATAATTCGTCGCCGCCATCTCCGGTCAGGACTACCTTCACTTCCTTGGCCGCGAACTGGGACACGATATACGTGGGAATGGCGGAACTGTCTCCGAAGGGTTCGTCGAAATGGTGGATCAGTTTGGAGACCAGATCGATTGCATCGGGACGCACCACAATTTCGTGATGATCCGTCTTGTACTTTTCGGCGATCATCCGGGCGTAAGGCAGCTCGTTGAATTTATTTTCTTCAAACCCGATGGAGAAGGTCTTCACCGGCTCGCTGCTTTGCAGCGCCATTGAGGCGACCACGGAACTGGAATCGACGCCGCCACTTAAAAAAGCGCCTAGGGGAACGTCAGCGATCATGCGAATGCGCACTGCCTCGTCGAACGCATCACGAACCTTAACGGCCATTTGATCTTCCGAGATGCCTTCAGGAGCGTGCTCCGTGGGCGTGGGAAGTTTCCAATACGCGCCCTGCGTGATGGAGCCTGTTTGGTCCACACGCATCCACGATCCGGGAGGCACTTTACGAATTGCGCGGAAGGCGCTCCAGGGCTCGGGAATGTAGGTGAATTGGAAATACAGCTTTAGGGCTTCGTCGTCGGGCTCCAGCGGAACACCGGCGGCCCGAAGACATTTGAGCTCGCTGCCGAAATAGAAGCCAGCGGGAGTGTTCGCGTAGTAGAGAGGCTTTTTACCAAAGCGGTCTCGCACCAGCAGCAGGGAGCGATCGCGTCCATCCCAGATCGCGTAAGCGAACATGCCGCGAAGTTTTGAGATTCCAGCCACACCCTCTTCTTCATAGAGATGGATGAGCGTTTCGGTATCGCTATTGGTTCGGAATTTGTGGCCGCGCGAAATGAGATCACGGCGGAGTTCCTGGTAGTTGTAGATTTCTCCGTTGAACACTACCCAGATGGAACCGTCTTCGTTGGAAATTGGTTGATGGCCGGTGCTTAGATCTATGATGCTGAGCCGCCGCATGCCAATCGCGCAGGGGCCGGCAACATAGTACCCCTCGTCATCGGGTCCGCGATGGCGGATCTCATCGCACATGCTCCGGACCAGCTCCGCTTGGCCGTCCCCCTGGCGAGCTACGTATCCGGCTATCCCACACATAGATATACCCGTTTGTCGAATTTATGTGCCATGGTTTTATGAGCCATGGTTTTATGTGCCATGGCTAAAACGGCTGCCAGCGGGATCCGAGTCTAAAATGGTAGGGAAGGCTCGACAGGTCTCAAAGGGAAGTATATCGTCAAAACCAACCGACAAACCATGCTTATCCGGATGATGATCAGAGAGTTTCAAGGCGGTCCCCTTTTGTCTATCGACGTTCTGTTCCGGAAGCTGCAAAACAAGTGATCCCCTCTCCAGCGGCTGTTCCTATCATGCTGATGGTGCGGGAGTTGGGTCCCGGTGGGACGGAGCGGCAGTTGACCGAGCTCGCGCGGCATTTGGATCGGAGCCGGTTCATAGTGCATGTCGGATGTTTCAATCCGGGCATTCGGCAAGCCGATTTGGAGGGTGCCGGAATTCCTGTCCAACGGTTCCCCGTGACGTCCTTCGTGAACGCCAGCACCGTACGAGGAGCCTGGGAACTTGGCAACTATCTACGTCGGCACGACATTCGAATTCTGCACACGTTTGATGCGCCTCTAAATGTTTTCGGGGCTCCCGTGGGCAAGGCTCTGAGCCTTTTGACTGGCCGTCCCAAGGTACTCACAAGCCAGCGCGGACACCGCAGTCTTACGCCGGACGTGCGCAAGGGGTTGCGCGTCACCGACCGCATCGCGGACGCGATCGTAGTGAATTGTGAATACCTGCGGGAGCATTTGACGACGGAAGAAGACGTTCTTCCCGGGAAGATTCGGCTTTGCTACAACGGTCTGGATACGGCCCTCTTTTATCCGGATCGGCAAGCCGGCGGACCTTTCACCATCGGGGTTACCTGCGTTCTTCGCGCCGAAAAGGGATTAGCGACATTGGTCCGTGGCTTCGCGGCCGTGCGCCATCTGCGTCCGGAAATGCGCTTGTGCATCGTCGGCGACGGAGCTATGTTGGGCGAATTGCAACGGCTGGCGTCTCAGCTCGGGGTTGCTCAAGATACCCACTTCGAGCCTGCGACCAGTAATGTGCGCGCTTGGTTGAATCAGATGGACGTGTTCGTGCTTCCCTCGCTGGATGAGGCGTTCTCCAATTCGCTTATGGAGGCCATGGCGTGCGGCTGCGCAGCGGTTGCCTCGAATGTCGGCGGCAATCCAGAACTTGTGCGCGAAGGGGAGACCGGACTGCTGTTTGAAAAAGAAAACGTGGATCACCTGGCCGTCCAGCTTCGAAGCTTAATCGAGAACCAGGAACTGCTCGATCGGCTAGCTGCCGCCGGAGTCCGGCGTATTTCAAATGAATTATCGGTAGAAAAGTCCACGCGCCGGATGGAGGAGATTTATCGCCAGGTTTTGGGTTAATCCGGCCAGTCGTGCCAAGATGAGCTTTGGGCCCTGCCTTGGATACCAGAAGGGGGGCACCCGACGGCAAGAATCTTGTGAGACGGGTCATGTTATCCCTGCAGTTTGTCGAAATACTTCTATGGGAGCAAAAAGGACCGTTGTTTTATGAAGACTGATCTCCCGGACCAAATCCAAATGGGCACACATAGCCAGGAAGTTGCTTCCGGGCAGCGGTTTGAGTTCGGCGCTAACTGGAGCCGTTTTCTTGAGTTGCTGGACGAAGATCGCATCTTGGCGGCAGAAGAGTCCCTGCGCAAGATGCTAGGCGTGCAGAATCTAACCGGCCGCAGCTTTATCGACATCGGTTCGGGCAGCGGGCTGTTCAGTTTAGCCGCGCGACGGCTGGGCGCCCGGGTACATTCTTTTGATTACGATCCGAAATCGTATGCTTGCACAAAAGAGCTCCAGAGGCGCTTCTTTTCGGGAGATCCGCAATGGGTAGTGGAATCCGGGTCGGTACTGGATCCGGCGTATCTGGCCCGGCTGGGAACGTTCGATATTGTCTATTCGTGGGGCGTCCTGCATCACACTGGCTCCATGTGGGAAGCTCTCAAAAACGTGGAGCCACTGGTGGCGCCGTCCGGGCTACTCTTTATTGCCATTTACAACGACCAAGGCAAGCCGAGTCGACGCTGGCTGACCGTCAAGAAAGCTTATAACCGCTGTCCCAAGCAATTGCGGTTCGTGGTCCTGGGGCCGGCATTCTTGAGTCTTTGGTGGCGCCGGCTGCTTAAGGGAACTCTGCAGGGTCAACCCCTCAAGTATTGGACGGCGGCTCAAGCCGGCCGAGGTATGTCGCATTGGCGGGATGTGGTGGATTGGGTAGGCGGGTATCCTTTCGAAGTGGCCACCCCGGAAGAGATCTTCGATTTCTACCATCAGCGCGGATACACTTTGACGCGGCTCACCACACAAGCGGGCGATCTTGGATGCAATGAGTTCGTATTTCGCAAAAACGCCTCCTAACCTTACCTTAGGCCCGCGAGGCACGCGCTAATTCTATTGAGGTAAGATAGTCACCTCGATTGATCTATAAGACACTGTTTATTTTTGGTACTCGCCCGGAGGCGGTGAAACTGTGTCCCGTGGTGCGCTATTTTCAGCAGCACGTCCCGCAATTGGATGCCCGTGTTTGCGTTACAGCCCAGCATCGCGACATGCTCGACCAGGTGCTCTCTGTTTTCGGAGTCGTGCCACATCATGACCTGAATGCCATGCGGCCGGACCAAACGCTGACTGCCGCCACCAGCAGGATTCTTGCGGATTTGGAGCCGGTGTTGCAGGCCGAGAAGCCGGATATGGTGGTTGTGCAAGGTGACACGGCCACCACCTTATGCGGAGGCTTGGCAGCCTTTTATGCGGGTATTCCAGTGGGGCATATTGAGGCTGGCTTGCGCACAGGGGATCTTGCGCAGCCGTTTCCGGAAGAGATGAACCGAGTGGTGGTCTCACACTTTACAAAGCTGCATTTTGCGGCCACCGATGGCGCAGCCAGTAATTTGCGCCGGGAGGGTATTCCCGACGCGTCGATTCTGGTGACGGGCAACACGGGGATCGACGCGGTTTTGTACATCCGCGACCAATTGGCCAGTGGCGCAGTCCGTGGCCGCACGTGGGACTGTCCGGATACGGATTCGCGCAAACTGATTGTAGTGACGGCCCACCGGCGTGAGAGTTTCGGCGAAGGCTTCGAACGTATCTGTATCGCACTTCGCCGGCTAGCGGACCGCCCGGATGTGCGGATCGTATACCCGGTCCATCCAAATCCCAACGTGACTGGCCCGGTGCGCAGGCATCTTGCAAATCATCCCAATATTGAATTATTGGAACCTCTCGACTATGTGTCTTTTGTCGACTTGGCCCGGAAAGCTTATTTCTTGATCACGGATTCCGGCGGTATTCAGGAAGAAGCTCCCTCGCTGGGCAAGCCGGTGTTAGTGCTGCGAGACAAGACAGAGCGTCCCGAGGCGGTGGAAGCCGGAACCGCGCTGCTAGTGGGCACCGAGGTAGAGAATATCGTTACGACCGCGAATTGGCTGCTGGATGACGCGGTGGAGTATGCCCGCCGCCAGAGAATCCATAATCCCTATGGGGACGGGAACGCCAGTAAACGGATCGCGGACGGGATCCTGCGGTACTTTGCCGCCGGGGGGATGGGATCATAGCTGAGCTACCGGTGGGCGCTTGAGAAAATAGCGGCGATAGATACGCAATATGTCAAAGAATGCCAGGATAAAATCGTAGGGCTTCACTTTAGATCCGCCCACATCTTCCCAGGCATGCAGAGGGTACTCATAGATGGTCTGCTTGACCTGTTCGCGGTCGAACCGGTTGACGCGAATCCAGCGGGCGATGATCTCCACATCAAATACCCAGCGGGAGCTGAAGGGTTCCTCATAGAGTTCGCGCAAAGCTGGGCCAACGCGGAAAAGTTTGGCTCCGCACTGGGTGTCGTAAATAGGCATGCCTAACATCGTGGAAACAACGGTTGCGAAGATACGGCCTAAATAATGGCGAGTGGCGCGCCGCCGAATTTGGCGCCCCAACAGGTTTACGCGAGCGCCGAAGACCATCTGCAATGCAGGCTGGGTCTCGAGCAGAGAAACCATATCGAAGACTGCTTCGAGCGGCGTTGCCAAATCCGCATCCCAATATCCAAGCACCTCCGGCGGAGAGGACCCGTCCAACCCTGCCAGCATCCCCTCGCGCACGGTCTCAGCCTTTCCACGGTTGACGGCGCGGTCGAGAATGCGAATGCGGTGGGGATGTCCGTTCTGCAGGCGCTGCAATACCTGGACGGTTTCGTCCCGGCTTCCATCGTTCGCCAAAATCAGCGAGATGTTTGGATTTTGTTCCAGGAATTGGTCAATTCTCGCGACCGGGAATCGCTTGGCTTCGTTGTAGCATGGGATTACTAAGACGGTTGATAACATGCACGCTGGGACCGAGGTTTACCGGTCTTTCCTCAGCCAGACTGCGTACCCGTCTTTTTGATAGGCAACTCGATAGTCTTCAAACCGAGCCATTACAGGCTGCATGTCTTCGGCCCTTTGCGTCTTCCAGCCGTCATAGAGCATCTGGTAGAGCTGCTCGACGACAATGATATCCGGTACCCGCCCGCTTTGTGTGCCCAGGTAGGGATCGTCCTTCAGCCGCGAGTCGAACTGCATTTCAAACAATAGCGAGGCTGTTCCAGCAATATGGTCGTCCGGCCGGGCTTGAGATCGAATGAAACTCACCAACGCCCGCTGTCCCGCAACATAGGAGCGCGTATAGGACTTCAATACAATGCCGCCGGTCTCGATCAGGATTAGGCCCGCGATTGCGATCGCGATAAGAGGCCGCCAGCGAGCCCGATGCTCCGCCAGCCATTCCAGCCATACGGCGGCCAATATGGCGTAAAACGGTGCAATGTGTACTAAGTAAATAGAGAGTTTCTGATTGAAGAGAGATAGCCCCAAGAAATACAAACCAAGCTGGATCAGCAGGAATCTTACGGTTGGCTGACGCCGGAGATCGCGGACCCACAAACAGCCCACCACTCCCATCACATTCAATGCCAACCCCAAGACCTTGATCGAGTTGATTCCGCCTGTTACCAATCCATACGTCTGCCAGTAGCGTCCCAATTCGTTCCCGAGAATCACCACGGGGTTCAATGTTGTGGCCCAGCGATCCGTCGTATTCACTTGCAACTGCTCTCGGACCGCCTGAAAATCTTGCATCAGGTACATACCCCACAGCCCACCCACCACGATATACGGGAGGAGAGCGGCGGCAAGAGAGGCCAGCCGGATCCGCCCGCGATCCAGCCACAAGATGAGGGCCATTAGCCCTATCCAATGAAAAATACCGTTCGGGTGCATCAATCCGCTGAGTGCAATCAGGGTGTTCGCGAAGAAAAGTGCCTGAGGAAGACTACGTTCCCTCAAGTTCACGTAAACAGCCATCGCGCAGAGTCCTAACGCGCAAACAGGAATCTCGGGCCTGGCGAAACCGGCGTTATCTATCGCCAGAAAACTTCCTGCAAAGAGCAACGTCGCCAACCATGGGATCACGCGAGATTGAGGCAAGAGCCCGCGCAAGTACCAGAACAAACCCGTCAAACCCAATGCGAACCAGGCGATGTTATGGAGCCTTGTCCAAAATATTGTCGAAGGGAAGACCTTGTACCACAAGGCCTCGCTCAACAGAAATCCTGGGAACACCCAATAAGTGCGCTCCTCGATGCGAGTTAGGTGGCCACCGTAGCCGTGGTCCGTAAGTACGGGCGTGCCCATAGACGCGTGGTTGGCTAAGTTCCAGGCGGGACTGGCAAACCAACCCTCATCACTCCAGGGAACACGATGATAGGCTGCGTATCCAGCTACGCACAAAGACCAGATGATGGTAACCCAGAACCATTTACGCAACGGAGTTGTTCGGGGCGCCAGTTCAGGCATGACCATCCCCTAACATCGGCAGGGATCCGCAGCGGGTACAGGCGCGGTTACATGCTGAGGAGCGAGATTCAAGACCTCACGCTACCAAAAAGCTCCCTAGTTTGCAACAACATCCGCCTCAAGCGAGGCCGTCTTATACGAAATCCGCGTGGCGGCCGCCGCACTCCAGGCGAACCCCGTCGGGGGCCACGTTGACTGTCAGGGGAGCAGGTTCGATCCCGGGACCAAATACGAAGGCAGCGGCTATCTTGCAAGGCAGACTAGAGTGCAAATCGACGCGGATCACGGGCCTGCCCTCTCGAGAACCTGGGGCAGAAGAATACCAGCCGAAGTCGCCGCCGTCTTCGATATGTAGGGAGGAAGTGTCGCGATCCTGCGGAAGGGGAAGGCAGAGGAAAACTTTGGCGGGCAGTTCCAGAATCGCCGGGCTATGTTGTTGTATGTCGCCGGCAGGGTGCCAGAATTGTTCCAACTGGTGGGAGCCTTGGCCCTCCAGACGATCGAGCACAAAGAGGACACCGCCGGACCAAACCATCTCACGATGATGAGCGACTCCTCTATATCGGCAAACCGCATGCAGGCGCCAGGGTTGTTCCGACCAGTGGAGCAGTTCGGTTTCAGGAAGATTATTCCAGCGGAACGGGCCGGCGGGAGTGGCCTGGTCCAGGCGGTCCACTCTAACGGTATTGTGCGCGGCCGTTCCACGAAAGTTGTTTCGCAAGACAGGATCGGCCACGTAGGTGTATGTGCCTGGATCGATGAGCACGTCCACTCCCCCGCGCCGCAAGGTGAAATGCAAGGCATGGGCGTGACTATGGCCCGCGCCGCCAAATCCAAAGCCGCGGGTGTCGGCGACCACGTGGACATCCGCTTCGCAGAGCACGGCGACTCCGGTGTCGGGGAACAGCATCGATACCGCGGGCTTGGCCGGGATGGATTCGCGCTTTCCTAGCCACCATACGGCCAGTTCATTGAAGGCTGAAGGATCGCCATTCCAAGGGGTATCGTGGAAGAACTGGGCGCAAGCCGTCAGAGTGGCGCGGGAAAATTCGCGTCGCGGGCCGTAGGGCGAAAAGAATCGGCCTCCGTCATCATCGCCTAAAAAAGGAATATTTCCGGGGCTTGCCAAAGCCCACAAATAGCCCACCATCTTTCTCAGACGCGCCAGGTAGGACGGAGAAACCTGCTGCAGCTGGGCGTGGAAGAGGAACATATCCGTTGCATACACGTGATAGTAGCTGGACTGTTCAAAATGGCCTCCGTCCGGCCGCACGTGGGTCTGAATGATTTGTTCCAGCAGAGTGGACCCTGTTTGACGCCAGCGGATGGACGCGGAGTTCTTTTGGAATAACAAACCCAGAGCGTGAAGCGCTACGGCTTCGCCTTGCAGATGTGTATTGGGGGCGAAATAGACGGAGAGGTTGTATTCCAGATAGCGGCCGTGCTGGAACAGCATCGCGAGCCAACGGCGGCGGAGAGGCTTCGGCATTTGGCTGCCGACCAGATGTTCGATCCACAGCCAGGAAAGCGCGCGAAAGGCGACCTCCAGCGCACTGGTCCAGTTCATGCCCCGGCAGAACGGATTCTGATCTAACCAGGATTCCAACTGAATCCAGAGGTCGTCCAGAAAATCGGAACGTCCGGTAAGCAGGTGAGCTTGCGCCAGGGCCACCAGGTGCTGGTGACGATTCAACTCCCAGACGACTTTATGGTCGCCCGCTCGTTCCGGATCGAGATAGGGGATGCGGCGGAAATAATCCAAGCCGGTTTCCTTACCGCTGCCGTAGTCGCGCCGCCAGCGGATTTCCCGCTGGGTATGCAGGGTTGTGCCCAGCAGCGGGAATCGGCGTTGCAGCACTCCTTCGGCCACCGCGATCAGAGAGTTCTCGTAGGGACTGTTGCGCAGTTCCGGCAAGAACGCTTCGGGGCGGGGGAACGGGAGCGGGGAAGGGTCTGGGGCCGGTGGGGCAGAGCCGAACGCCAGCCATAAGTTAGCGGCCTCCTGACGGAGGCGGAAAGCGATTTCTTGAGGGGAACGTTTCACCAGGCGCGGGATCTCCATCAAGAATAACCCGCTGGCCGCGGGGTTTCTCAAACCCTCTTGATGAATGGCTCAACCGCCGATAGTTCAGTAGACTGGAAACAAGACACTTCTAGCTCATTTCCCCCTCGGAGAGACGCGAATCCAATGAATGAAACACAGCCGGTTCCCGGCGACAAGATTGTAGTCATCGGTCTGGGCTATGTGGGATGTGTCACAGCAGCTTGCATGGCGCATGTGGGCCACACGGTAATCGGCGTGGATCCGGACCCCCACAAAGTGGACGCGGTCAACCAGAGCCGCAGTCCCTTCTATGAACCGGGGCTCGAGGAAATCGTACAGGCAGCGTGCTCAGCCGGCTTGCTGACCGCTAGCCAGGAATTGGCCCCAGCGCTTGAGAAATCCGCGGTCGCTCTGGTTTGCGTGGGCACACCGTCGGGTCCAGATGGGAACCTCAGCCTGGTGTTTATGAAACAGGTAGCTGAGGAAATCCACCGGTTGATTGAACACCGGACGGAACCTCTGGTTGTAGCGATTCGCAGTACGGTTTTTCCGGGCACGTGTGAGATGCTCGCCGGCATTCTTGGATATCCAGAGCGGGTAAGCGTCGTTTCGAATCCCGAATTTTTGCGCGAAGGTAGCGCGGTGAAGGATTTCCGTCTGCCGACGCTGCTGGTCGTGGGAGGACACGATCGGACGGCCGTAGCGCGCGTGGCCGCCTTGTATCATAAGCTGCCGGTGGAGCCGAGTTTAGTCTCGCTGGAGACGGCGGAGCTTATTAAATATGCCTGCAACGCTTTCCATGCCGTGAAGATTGGATTCGCCAATGAGATCGGCACGCTGGCGGCGCATCTGGGTATTGACGGCAACGAAGTGATGGCAACGTTGTGCCAGGACCATGGATTGAACACGTCGGCGGCATATCTGAAGCCGGGGTTTGCTTTCGGAGGCTCCTGCCTGCCGAAGGATTTACGGGCGCTTTCCTATCAAGCCAATCGATTGAAGCTGGACCTTCCGCTCTTGACTTCGATTCTGCCGGGTAACCTGCGACATCTGGAGCGCGCGGCGGACGCCGTGGCGGCGGTGCCGGGGAAACGACTGGGTATCGTTGGTTTGGCGTTCAAGGAAAACACCGACGATCTGCGCGAAAGTCCTGTGTTGGCGCTGGTACAAAAAGTGCGGGAGAAGGGTCGTGACATGCGCATCTGGGACCCGCACATTCAGATCAGCCAAATATACGGATCCAATCTAAAGTACCTGCTGGATTCGGTGCCGGGTATAGACACCATGATGGCGGCCAGTCTGGAAGAAGTTTTGGAGTGGGCGGATCACCTGGTGGTGACGCAGAAGCCCTCGCCGGCCGTGTCCAGCTTGCTTGCGGCGAAAGGCTTGCCGGTGCTGGATCTTGCGGGTCGCGTGCCGGGTCTAGCCAAGTAATCCCTCATTTTAGGTAACGAGCGTGAAAACGAAGAGGCGCTTCCCGCGTTCGGGGAGCGCCTTCCTGTTTGTGGACGTTCCTGAAAATACAGTAGTTGCATAACTCTCGATTCGAGCCAAATTCTACTGGCTCGGAGTCACCGTGATACACGTGAACCGAGAAATTTATGAACTTACAAAAAGCGTTCATTGTACTGCTACTTGGTTCCGCGGCATTCGGACAGACCAAAGTGGATCTGCGTACCCAGTCGAAGTCAGTAGATTTTACAGCGGCCGCGGCCACGCTTCCGGTGAAAACCGGCACGTCGTTGCCGGCATCCTGCCAGCGAGCGGAACTGTTCTTTAAGTTGGATGCGGTCCCTGGCGCCAACCTCTACGGATGCGCCTCGACCAACACCTGGACACGCGAAGGGGGATCGGACGGGGCGAGCTCTGTCTTAGAAGTTATCCGGAATAACCCCACGACTCTTTCGATCGGCTCATTCTGTTCTACCGGGACACCCTGCAATGTGCGTTTTGGAAATACGGTTTACTCAATCCAGAATGGCGCCACGGCAACCGTGTCCGCAGGTTCGGCGACGGCGTTCATCTTCATTTCAAGCGCCGGAGTGCTAACCGTGGGACACACGCTCACGTTGACATGCTCGGCCGCATGCCTGTCCAGTTCCGGAGTCAGTGGATTTCCGGTGGATTCGATTCCACTCTTTACGTGGTCGGCCACTGGGGGCACGTGGGACGCTACGGGTGGCGTGGATTTCCGTGCCTTCCTGAGTTCGAAGATTACGCGAGCGGGGTTGGGATTGATCGGCGCGGAAGCGGCTGGGATAACGACGTTGTCGGTAGATCCCACAATGCTCCCGCTGCGAGCCGCGGCTCCGGCATCCGCCACCAGTGCATGTACCGCGGGCAGATGGGCTTTCGATAGTAGCTTTTTCTATGTTTGCATCGCGGCTAATACTTGGGTGCGTGCGGGGATGGCGTCATGGTAAGTCGCCTGATCCGAGTGTGCGTCGCGTTCTACTCAGCTGCGGCGATGTTGCAAGCAACTACCACGCTCACGAGCGTAGCGACGACGAACACGCAAGCGGTGTTGCGTATTACCACCGACCAAAGCGGAACCTGTACGATTCGGGTTTCCGAAGTAAATGACTTTAGTAGTTACGCTCCCGTCGAGGACGTTAATCCGGCCTTCTTTTCAAACGCGGATCAATGCGGACGGCCAGGAAACATCGACGAGGGCACCGCGAAACTATTGATGGTAGGCAAGCGCGCGGCGGAATTGGCGAGCGACGGCAAGACACGCTATTCACGGGCGTTGCAAGCAAACACAACGTATTACTTCCAGATTGCCTCAGGGGCGGACGTGCTCGCCGGAGAGTTTACTACGCGGAATGTGCCCTTGGGCAACACGCGCAATGACCCGCATTTTGACCGCGCCCGGCCGGGTGAGTACGCATATCCGACAATCGATTGGACGGACAAGGCTGTGAAGTACGTCGACCCCACTACTGGGATCGCGGTGCGGCGCGCCTCTGGACCAGGAGAGATTTTTCCTGTCACATCCACGGGGCGGACGTTCTCGACTCCGGTTGTCTTAGGCGTCGGCTGGACCATCAGCGGCTCCTCGGTGTACGCGGGCAGCGGCCCGGGGGAATGGCTGTACCTGCGTGCTGGGACCCTCTCGCCGGGGTTCACCCTCTTCCAGAGTCTGGACTCGGTGCGCCTGGCGACGACACTCTCAGGCAGTGCGGACGGCGTGGAGGTTTGCCTCACAAACGATGGCGTCACATGCTCCGGCGCAACTATCTCACAGGCCGTCACTGGTACCCCGACCGCTTACACAATCGGGAGCGCGACGCCCATTCTGGATAACTGGCGCAATTCTCCAAACATCCCCTCGAATATGGTCGACGTGATTCCCCGTGTGGGCAACATCACCAAATCCGGCACGGCGGTCACGTGGAACTCGGGAGATATCTTCAATCCGCATTGGTCGGCGGGCTCGCATATCACGCTGGGAGCAACGGATTGCGAGATCGCCTCCGTTACACACGAGAAAACCGTTGTGCTGGTGTCGTCCGGCTGCGTAGCCGATGGGGACTACGATTACACAGGCCGCAACTGGGGGTTTCTGTTGCGCACGACAACGTCCGGAAACTTGACCGTCGCCGCAGCCCCGACATGGACCACTAGCATCACCGGAGTCTCGCTCATGGGAGCGTTTGGCGTTCCGAAATTTTGCTCCTCGATAAAAGTGACGGGACCAACGGGACCAGGGCATGTTTGCTCCACTTCTCAATCGGTCTCCGACTACACTTCAGGCGTCCCCTTCTACTGGTTCGGCGACGATGGCACGACAAACTTGGTCGGTTTGAATTTCGTTCCTTCCGGGGGTGGCTTAGACAGTGGCTTTTCCTGCATCGTGAACGAGGGCATGGTATGGGATGACACGGTGCCGGGGAAGTGGTGGTGCATCGGGGCGTCCGGGGGCGCACCCGTAATTTACTCGGTCGTATATACGGGCGATTACTCCGCAGCCTTCCCTGCATTGGATGCGGTCACCACATCTGTAAACGTTACCGTCGAAAGCACGAACATCAACACAATGGTGACCTCGTTCTCCAGCGGTGACACCTATCCATTTTCCGCGTTCACGTGCGGCGGCGGTTGGAAAATCATGGGACGGCAGGCACACAATTTGATGTTGTACTGCTGGGAACGTAGCCAAGAGTCTCCCGCATGGCTGGCCGTCTATAGCATGGACAGCAGCTCAATCATTGCGGCTATGTCTACGTACGGCGGGGTAAGCAACTCAGCCAACCGCTGGTGCGGCCTGCATACGCCATCCATTGCAGGGGATACGGAATGGTATGGCCCCATCACCTGCAACGCAACGGATCTAAATTTCGAGACTGGGATCGCCTCCGGCACTTTGACTTCCTCTTTATCCGCGTGCCCTGTTAACACGGTCGATCCCAGTCTGAACGGAGTGGAACAGTGCTCCACCGTCACGCTGGATTCGTTAACACCTCTCCATTCGGGTTTGCCTTTATATTCCCAGTCTTTTGAGTTGGGAGACTCCGCAACCGTGTTGTCAGGCGGGTCTTTCGACACCGAGATTGTGCGAATCCTCGCGTTTCCTGGCGGGAACCAAGTGACGCTGCAGCGCGGGTACCGAGTTTATGTTTATGGACTCAATTACAACCATAGCGGGTCGCTCAGTCTGCGCGCCTTCACCGGTGTATGGAATGAATTTTGGTGGCAGTTCGTGGATGACCCGCATGGGCAGCGTTTGACGAAACCATACGGCTTGACGGTGCGCCCCGACCCGGACTCCTCGAATTGTCACGAAGTGTACGCTTTTGGAATCTTTCTGGTCGGATGCGAGCCGTTTTCCGGCCTGAGCTGGGGTGCCGCCGTTCGCACTGGCGAGTTGCCCGGCAACTTTGACAACTACTTATTTCGAGTGAATTGGGACGCGGCCTTCGCGGGTTCGACATATGTGATTTCTACTACTTTTAATGAAGATCACCCCTGGCTGTCACAATACAATGCCAGTGACTATGAGAAGCTCCACTGGCTTACGGCGCGTCCGTACATGGGGGATCCGGCGATTGCGCAGGCTGCGGACATCTCGTCCGTGACTGGCTACGTGCATAAGTTAGCGGCTAGCGCGACCAGCGGTTTGCAGTATCGCAAGCAAGGGTTCATTGGGCTGACAGGCGCCCTTCCCATGGTGGACGTCAGTCCGGCCGTGATCACCAATACCACGACCGATCACTTTAGGTACTGCGTGGTGGTGATCGCTAACGATTGCTACGCCAGTTCAACGGCCGGCGAAATCTACTTCAACGTTCCGTTTTTGACGAACGCGTACTCGACGCACTCCCGCTTCGTCAATTACCCGGTAACCACTCTGCGGGATGTCAGCTTTACGCAAAACACCGACACGGTTGGGAACTACATCCAGGTATCGGCGTTACGCCAGGACTTCGCCGGCACGGGGATTCGTCGTCTGACCACCGGCTTCGCGGCTTACAAGCTGCAAAGCGCGTTTTGGAACGGGCGGACGCTGCCAGACGGGAAGCGATTCTTTTGGGGGACCTCCAAGCTGGAGGGCGCCCGGGACGAGTTACTCATCGCAGACCTTCCGCCGTACCCGCCGCAGGAATCCACCAACCGGGGCGACTTCGTCCCCGTCACCCTGACGATCGGTGGATTCTCTGGCGATGAGGTCCGCGTGCGGTTCGGCTACGCCGAGAACGGTCCTGCAACCAGTCTCTATTGCCACGAACGGCAGACGGCCTGCGCTACGGACGCGACTGGCTCGCAGCCATTTTTGTGGGTGGATGAAACGCAGCACTGGACGGCTTGCGATAGCGGTTGCAGCGTGGACATACGGGCAATCTCGGGACGGGTCCTGTACTACGTCGTAGATCGCAAAAACGCAGGAGTGACTGTGTCGAGCCCGATGGACGTCGTCGCAGAGCCCTAGCGGGCTCTGTTAAAGCTTAGCGATCACGTAGGAGGGTGTCCGAAAGTTGGTATCCGGCAGAGTCCCGCGCATTTCCATGCCAATCTTGCGCAACTCACGCTTCAGCAGGCGCTCGCTTAGAAATACTTCTTTCGTCCAGAGGCCGGCTGGAGCCTGCTTGCCGGTGAGAGTATAGACGGCGCCGGCGGCGAGCACGCGCAAAGCATGAATGGAAAACAACGGGTCTGCGTTGCGGATGCCGGTCCAGACCTTCCGGACGTAATAGGGAGCCGCATGAATCTTCAACAACAACCGCCCTTGCGGCCGTAGCACCCGGGACATTTCGGCCAAAGCTTTGGCGTTATCCATATATGGAATTGCGAGGCGGCATACGAGGACGTCGAAAGAAGCATCGCGGAACGGAAGCGTCTCGCCTGAACCTCGCAAAAACGCTGCTTCCTGCGGTGTGAACATGCGCTTACCAACGGGGCCAGACCCCGCGTCGTAATCGAGTCCTACACCAAACGCGCCCTTGCGGATGAGAGGAAGCATCTCTTGTCCTGCGCCGCATCCCAGGTCGAGTACGCGCCGAAGTTCCAGGCCGGCCGCCGCCTCCAGCGTTGCATTTGCACGCGAGGGATCGGCCAGGAACTGGTTCCATTCCTGCAAGAGATAATCTTCGTATTCGTTCAGCGGTTCTGGTTTGGACATTGCTGGGATGTGGGTATCTAGAGATTGGGGTCCACGGCCACTTGGTCGCGCTGCGGTAAGAACGCCCGGACGCCTGTGCCCCAGCTGGCAAATTCCAACATGGAAAGGCCGGAATGATCCACTAGCCGAGGCAGCAGCAGGGGATTAGATGCTGGGCTGGCCAAGGCGGGCAAACACGTGGTCGCTGTGGCAACGCCTTCTTGCGATAACCAAGGCAAAAACTGCGACTGATGAACTCCACTGGGGTAACAAAAATGCGTCGGGGTGCGACCCGTCATCTCCTCGATGCGCCTTCGATTGTCGTCGATCTCGCGTTTAAACAACGGCTCGTCCACTGGCGTGCGGTGGCGATGGGTGTGAAGTTGGATACTTACCCCAGCCCGCGCCAAAGTACCCACTTCGTCGGGTGTCATTAAGTGAAGGACACGAGTTTTGCGTAACTCCCCGTAATCGATGCCGATCCGCTCCGCCAATTGGGAGGCGATCTCATCCTTCTCACTGGCGGAGGAATGATGCTGTTTGGTGTAGCGATCCAACTGATCCAATACGGATTGGCGGCTTTCGGAAGAGCGCAGATCCATTTTTCCATCCAACCCCGGCTCTCCATCCAACCCAGGCAGGTTGCGTCCGTCGACGACCACACCGCGCTTCTTCCACATCATATAGGAGCAGATAAGGCGAAATATCGGCCGGTTGTAGTCGCAATAGTAGGTCGTTTGATAGACGGTGAAGGGATAGCCGAACCGTTTCAATATCGGAAACGCCCGCGCGTAGCAATCATAGGCGCCATCATCGATAGTGATCACGGCGCTGCGGGGAGGCAGGTCGCGCTTATAGAGCCGGGCTACGGCCTCGCCCAGGTCCAAGACCTGATAGCCCTCATCCCGGAGGAATTCCAGCCGTTTTTCGAAGGCTTCGGCGCTCATGTACAACTGGTTGTTCCAGGCATGCTCATCATCGAGCGAGATTCCGTGGTAACAGAGGATCAAAAGGCGTTGCCGGCGCCAACGGCTATCCGCAGCCAGATCAAAAGCCCCTAAGCGCTGCAAGGCGGTCAAACTTGAAGATTTTAAACGGCGCAGTCCGCTGGGAGCGCTCTCGTTGCCGGTCACAACTCCAGCTTAGCGATAATTGTGCGGCTATATTCAGAGCATGAGAAAATGACGATATATGAAAGGTATGGAAAACCTCCAAACTGAAGCCCCATTGGGGGTCGCCCTTTCTGAATCCATACAATACAAAACCCTCGATTCGATTGAAGCAGGGCTCCTCAGGTCGCCCCTAAGTGAATGGGAGGCGCTGGCGCGTCAAGATCCTACGGCCACGCTCTTTCAAACGCCTATGTGGACCCTGCCGTGGTACCGCGCGTACGCTGCCACATTTGAGCCCTTGGTTTTGGCTGTGGTCCACGACGGACGCCTGGTGGGCGTTGTGCCGTTGACAATCGAACGGGAAACTGGCCGCATCGCGTTCGCCGGGAACCAGATGGCGGATTACCGCGATGTCATCGCCCTGCCGGAATTCCGCAAACAGGTAATCGAGGAGTTCCTCAATTTATTTCGGGCAGGCGCGTTCCCCAATATGTTGTGGTTTGGTCCCACTCTTCCTGAGTCGGAAACAGTGGGAATCATCATGGAGTCCGCTGGCTTACTGCAAATTCCGGCGGTCCGCAGAACGCATCTTGGGTGGCGCTGGTGGTTTGCCGAACGTGATCAGGTAGAGGATCCGTTGAAGAAGAAGGCGGTCCGCTATGCGCTCAATTTCTTCCGGCGTCAGGGGCCCGTCGAAGTCAGAATTATCGATAACGTCAGAGAATGGGACGTGTTCAAAGAGGATTTTTACAAGCAGCATTCACTACGGCAACTCTTTGGCGGCCGCCAAACATCGTTCGACAGCCCGCAGAAGCGGGCGTTCTTCGACGAGATCTTTCGTGCGCACTGCGGCCACGTGACCGCTTTGTACGTGAATGACCGGATGGTGGCGAGCCATGTTGGCACGGTTTATCGTGACGTGCTGCTGTGGGGTGCGCCCTCTTTCGATATTCGGGAAAACGCCTATTCGCCCGGCTTGTTGCTGATGGTGCTGACCATGCAGGAATTGGACAAATGGGGTTTGAAAGGCGTCGATCTGACCATCGGCGAAGGCGATCTGAAGGAGCGATTCAGCACCAGCCGTGTGGAACTGCCTTCCGTGGATCTATTTCCCAATGGGCAGAAATATTTGATCAATAAGGCGCGCGTCGCGGTTACGATGTACTGCCGCGAAAAAGTCGGTGAAGAGACATGGACCAAGAAGTGGAAGCCGGTATTCAAGAAAGCTGTGGAGAAGTTGGAGCGGGTGTGGGAACTAGGCGTCGGCGGAGCGATTGCCTCCATCGGAAATAAAGCCGTATCCAAGCTGGGTGAAGGCGCGACCGGTCTGGTGCTGATCGCAACGCCCGAATCGCGTCGACCTGTGGCCCCCACGCTGCAAGCAGGCGAAACCTGCTCCTTTCACCAAAATGACATTTACGACCTTCTGAAATGGACGGGACCTAAAGGCGAGATATCCCGCGGTATTTCTGAGAAGGCTCGTCAACTCGCGGCTCTTTTGAAAAGCGGCCGTACTCTTCATACCGTACTTGTGAACGACCGTTTAGCTGGTTGGGGTCTGTCTTATTGGCCTAACGAGCCGGCTGTCCTCAGCGAAACCGGCGGGATGAAGCTTGAGTTCAAACCCAACTCGGTCTCGTTATACGATTTCTTCGTTTTACCCGAATACAGAGGCCGCAAACTTTACCAGGCGTTGCTTTCGCACATTCTGGACCTTCGATTTCAGGAAGGCGCGGAGCGAGCGTATATCGGAGTCCTGAAGTCCAACGTGTCGTCGTTGAGAGGGATCGAGCGTGTGGGGTTTAGGAGTGCCATGGAGAATCGATATCTGCGGATCTTACGGTGGAAGCGCGCGAAGTCGCGAATTTTGCTGGAGGATTGAGTGCTGAATGCAAAGTGTTTCGACGGCATCACGAGGTACTCTGAAATCATGACCAACCGCTTCCTGTTGTGCTTTGTGGGCTGCGTCTTCTTGTGTAGAGGGGCATTTGCAACCACAACGGTGAGAGCCGTTCCGACCGCCCAGCAAGCGGCGCTCTACGTCACCACGGACCAAGCTACTGAGGTTTGCTCTGTGGCGGTTTGGACGGTGAATGCCAGCGGCAGCCAGGCTCCCGCAAACGACGTGAATCCAAAGTTGTTTGGTGGATCCGACCGATGCGAGCGTGAGGGAAATTTCCTGAATGCCCCGGACTTGATTTTGGTGGTTGGGAAGCGGTCAGCGGAATTGGACGAATCTGGTATTTCGAAAACGTCCCGGTCGCTGCAAACTCTCACGAAATATTTCTACAAGGTGACAGTTGGATCCGACGTGGTGAACGGAGACTTCACGACCGGCAACGTGCCCATAGGAAATACATACAACGATCCAGTTTATGATCGCTTCAAACCGGGCGAGTATGCCTATCCGACCATGGACTGGACCCCCGCGGGGAAATCCAAGGTCTACGTCGATCCATTAACCGGTATCGGCGTAAAGCGAATGAGCGGTCCAGGGGAATTAATCCCTTCGGTGCAAACGGGCCTCACATTCATGTCAGCCGCGGCGCGCGATGCCAGTTGGACGATCAACGGACTTTCGGCGGTCTATCGAGGCAGTCCGCAACAACCGAATGTGCGCAGGATTTCCGTGACACCGAAGGTCTTCTACCGGATAGCCGACCCATCGTGGCCCGGCGGCGCTTTCGGCAAGAGCGCCGATTACGTCAGCTTGGTCCTTGCCGGTGCAGCGTCCTCTTCGGGGGGCCAGATTAATATTTGCCTCACCAACGACGGTGTTAACTGTGCAGGCGCCACCGTGCAGCAGACCTTGAAGACCAAGCCGGCCGACTATACCATCGGCGATACAGTGCCGATTTTGAAATTTTGGCAGAACTCCCCTAGCGTTCCTTCGAATATGCACGACATTCGTACGCGTGGGGGCAAGGCTACACTTGCGGGAACCAATTTGACGTGGGAGAGTGGCGACGGATTCTCACCGAAAGTGGGCGCGGGTGGGTTCATCACACTGGATGGCACGGATTGCGTGATCTCGTCGCTGGTACATGAGAAGCTCATCGTTCTTCAGCCGGGACAAAGCGGCAATTGCGCTCGAGACAACTCGTTTGCGTTCACCCAACGTAATTGGGGCTTCCTGATCTGGGATGCGGCGCCGGGAGCCAATACTCTGACGATTGCCTCCGCGACATGGAATGCGGGTACTTCCGGCTACTCCACGTTCCCACCGTCGGGAGGCTACGATCTCTGTTCTCCCGTAAACACTCCTGGTCCAACCGGTGTCGGACATCTTTGTGTGAACTCATCGACCGTTGCAAACTACAGTTCGGCAAACACAATTTTCTGGATCGGTGAGGATGGTACAGCAAATCCGCTGGGGGAGAGCAACGGCAACCTGGGCGCCCTCGCCGCGGGCGGCTTGTGCAGTTCGGGAACCGGTTGGGCTTGGGACCGCACGACGCCTGGTCAATATTATTGCGTGGGGACACGCACGTCCGACAAGGCCGCGGTTATTTTTTCGGTTCGTTACACCGGTACCTACAGAGCCGCCATCGTAGAACAGGATTCCCGGCTGTCGCCGGCCATCACCACGGTGATTAGCGACGATCTCTCCAAGTTAGTGGCTGCCTTCGCACCGGCCTTCGGCGTCTTCACGCCCAACTCTGGCTGGAAGTTAATTGGCCGGCAGCGCGACAATCTGATTTTTGAATGTCTCCAGACCTATCAGAACAGCCCTGCGTGGGTAGCGGTATTCAATATCCCGCAGCGAAAGATCATTTCCGCATTTAGCACCTTTGGGGGGTCTGCGGGAGCAACCAACCGGTGGGGAACTTCACATTCCGTCTTCACAACGGGAGATACCGATTGGATTCTAATTAGCGCGGGTAACCCGTTCGATCTTCCATTTGAGATGAAGATCACGGGCGGCGCTCTGACCTCGAACTTCGCTCCGTGCCCGCAGAATCCTTTCGGGGTAACGGGTACTCAATGCTCGGAGGTCACGATTTCGTCGATCATTCCGACAAATCCAGCCAATGGGGGGACGCTGTTTGGGCAGCCCCTGCTGCCTGGTGATTTTTTAAGTGTCACCCTCGGTGGCGCGGACGATGGCGAGCAGGTTCGTGTGATGGCTATGAACGACACCAGGATCTGGGTGCAGCGAGCCGTCCGCACCTACTACTATGGCCTCAAGAATAATCACAGTGGCGACGTGGCGCTTCGAGTACTGACCGGCGCATTGCATGAGCTTTGGGTGAATTATGTGGATGATCCATTTGCCCAGGCAGTGGAGAAACCTTACGGTTGGACGGTGCTGGAGGATCCCAAGACGGTGAATTGTCACCAGGTGTACAGCATGGGATTGTTTCTGGCAGGTTGCCTCAAGCAGGTTCCCGGCGTTCCGCAGATTCCCGGGGCTGCTATCCGCTTGGGAGCACTACCGACGTCCTCCAGTACAACGAACCCTTGGAACAATCCGGTCTATTCAAACGGTATGAACGCTGGGTTCTCCGATGCGAAATACATTGTTGCCCCGGTTAACTTGGAAAATCATCCCAGCCGGAGTCAATACAATACGCCGGACGATCCCACTTCGTTGGATGCGCGTCCTTACCTGGGAGACCAGAACATCGCAACCAGCCAAACTACTTCGAAAGTCGGAACGTACACATACAAAGTCTCGGCTGCGGGCATGAGAACGCCGTCCAATCCCTTTTGTGCCTCCTGCGTTTTGAATTATCGGGTGCAACCGCTTTTGGTCACATCCGGAACGCATCCGGTAGTGGACACCAGTCCGCAACTGACCGACACGCCGGACGCGAACTATACCTACTGCTACGTTGTGGTGGGAGGCGATTGCTGGTCCGGCTCTCAGGCCGGGGAGCTCTATGTCAACGTGCCTTACGCTGCCGTACCCTACTGTTATTCCAGCCGGTTCGCGACGCCTGCCTCACTGAGCGACATCTGCGTGACTGCCAACACGAATACCGCGCATCGCGTATTTCAATCGGCGAATCCCAACGGGGACGATTCGGCCGGCGCTTATACGCGCCGACTGACCAGCTTCTTCAGTTCGTACAAAACCGAAGACATTTTCTGGAATGTAAGAGCCACGCCCAATGGGAAATGGGCATTTGGAAACATCACCAATATCGGAGACGCGCGAGCGGAACTGATGATGTTCGCTTTGCCTCCATTTCCGGAACCTGATTCCATGAACCAGGGCACGTTCGCGGATATTGCGGTACCGGTGCGAGGAAACACGGCTGCTGCAAAGGTGCGGGCGCGTTTTGGCTACGCGGAAAACGGCAAGGTGTCCAAGTATTTCTGTACATCGAGACAAGTGGAGTGTACTACTAGCGGCGCTCCGTTCGTTTGGGCCGATGAGCCGCAGAAGGTCCAAGAGTGCGTTACGGACTGTACCCTCCATATCCCGGCGCTGCCGGGCCGCATGCTGTACTACCTGGTGGAGCGCTCCACGGATGGCAAGCAGTGGACTCCAGAAAAACCAAAGGTCGCACCGGTGGTGAAGACCGAGGCACGCAAATGGTGACTGCTTCCAGCTAGCCGGTGCGGCTATGAGGTAATTCGCACGCGGGTAGTTTTCCAGAGCTTGCTGGGATCCGTAAAGAATATTGCCTGCGCGCAGAACGCTGCCGCGATGAGCGAGACGAATGCCGCCAAGGGGCCCGTCAACCGCTTTAGTTTTGATTCTTCCGGGACGAAACGATCCAAGAACGCCAGCGCATAAAAGAAGATCTGTGGGGTCAGAATCAGCGGCCGGATCAGCGGCGGCAGCCACCAACTGATCAGGAACAGTGCAATCAATAAATGCGGCAGGAAAAGACGTCCCAACTTCAGCACCACGAAAGCAACCCACAGCCGGTTCGACCAGGGTTTTAATAAACGTGGCTCCATTGCCAGCAGCTGGTAGAGTCCTGCTTGCGTCCGAACTTTGCGCGCGAATTCGGACTTAAGATCGGTTGGATAATCCCATCCGATACAATCCTCAGCCAGCGGTGCTCGCTTTCCGTCCAGCACCACCTGCAAAGGCAGCCACATGTCGTCCAGGATGCACCCTTTGGGTAAAGGACGCGCCAGTGAGCGCCGGATCGCGTAGATGGGGCCGGTTGCACCCAGAAGGGAATCCACTAGGCTCAGGTTGCGCCGGATCCAGCTTTCATAGCGCCAGTAAAGGCCTACGTTGGCTTCCGCCGATGTTTTGCCACTGCGGATTTTCAGATTGCCGCTGACGGCGCCGACGGTAGGATCATGGAAACGGCTGACCATGCGCCCAACGCAAGCTGGATCCAGGATTTGGCGAACATCGGTGAGTAGAAAGATCTCGCGATCGCTGTGCTGAAACGCGATGGATAGGGCGGCCGCTTTCCCGCCTTTAGGAAGGCGCATAAAGCGAACCCGGCCGCTTGAGCAATAAGATTCGGCGATCGCATCGGTATTGTCGGTGGATGCGTCGGAGAGAATCAGAATCTCCAGCTTGTCCGGCGGATAGTCCGAGGACAAGACGCTGTCCAGTTTTGCTGCCAGAAATTGTCCCCCGTTGTGGACTGGAATGATGGCGGTAATGAATGGCTCGACGGCTCCGCAAGCGATCGGCCGCCCGGCCCGCGCCTTCCAGGCAAGCAATCCAGGGTATCCGGCTAAAACCCAAAAAAGGCAGAAGGAGCAGATTGTGAAAAGCAGGATGGGGAGATCGAGTCGCACTCTATTCCGCGGTGCTCCGTGCCAGGTAACGCGCGGGGACGCCCACCGCGGTCACGTTATCGGGGACGTCCTTGATGACGACTGCGTTTGCGCCCACCCGCACCCCTGAGCCAACGCGGATGGCACCCAGAATCTTCGCGCCGGCTCCGATGAAGATATCGTCTCCGAGAATGGGCGACTGGCCCCGGTCCGCGCCGATCGTGACCTGATGTTCGATCTTGATGTCGCGTCCGGCGCGCACTGAGCCGTTGATCACAACACCCTGGCTGTGAATGAGAACAAAACCTGGGCCGAATTCGGCTCCGCGTCCGATGATGCAACTGCCGAACACATTCATCTTGTTGAAAATCATTGCCAGCAGGCCGAGTCTATTGCGTTGACTGGCTTGCATCAACCGATAGAGGATCATCGAGAATGTCCCGTCTGTCAACAGGGTCTTGATGATATTGCGACTTTCTGCCGAGCCATACAACCAGTTCGCCTTGGCGCTCAAGTCGGAAGACACAAGCGCTCGCAAACCGGAAGTCGGTTGAGGGCTGGTGCTCATTTCAGTCGCGCGGACGGCACGCCCTCGCCGTGACTTGATTTCTGTGCCGCGTCCAGTAGGACTTTTTCGAACTGCCGTGAAACGGACTCCCATCCGCAGGTTTCATCCACCAGACGAAACCCGGCTTCGCTAATGCTGTTGTAGAGAGCCGGGTTGTCCAGCAGTGAAATGCACTGCTCGGCAAATGCTTCGGGAGTGTCGCCGATCAGCAGATCTCGCCCGGGCTGGCCCTCCAGCCCTTCGACACCTACAGTTGTGGAGACAACGGGCAGGCCCGCGGCCATGGCTTCATAGACCTTCATACGAGTCCCACCGCCGATGCGTAGCGGCAGGATCGAAATTTGCGAATTCCATAGGTAGGGACGGACATCGGGTACCGTACCCGTGACCTCAATGTCCGCATCGGAGCCCGCCAGATCCAAAACTCTGGGGTCGGGTTTCCGGCCCACAATCGCAACTTTGCAATTCGGCTTGCGCTGGCGGATCAACGGCAGAATATCCTTAGCGAACCAGAGCACTGCGTCGTTATTGGGGAGCCAGTCCATGGAACCAACAAAAACAAACTGAATCTCCGGAGGGCGGCTGTCGACCGGTCGGCGGAAATAATCCACGTCCACGCCGGTCGCTACAGAAGAGACGTTGGTGATTTGGAACATATCACGCATGCGTTGTGCATCGATATCGGACACGGCAATGACATGCATGCTGTCGCGGCACATCCGTTTCTCGTACGCGTGCATCCGGCGAGCTTGATTGCTGAAAAACCATCGATGCAGCGGTGTCTTGGCATGCTCCGCGTGACGCTCGAAAATGGTGGTTTCGACGTTGTGCTGAAAGATCACAGAGCGCTTGATATCGGGAATCTGTACGCCGCTGGCCACGAAATCGCACACGATGCAGTCAAAGTGCTCTTTCGCTTCGATCTCAGTGACTTTTTGCAGCAGCGCGGGCGAGGCATACCGGCTCACAGCCAGCGGCAGGTCTGAGCCGAAGATGTTCGATAGAAGTTGCGGTACGAAGCTCAGGGACCGGCGTGAGACTACGGGGTGAGGCACAGGATAGGCATGGGTTGAAAACGTATGGGCCATATCCCTGCCCTCCGAGGACGTCGGATCCTCCAAGGCAGCGTAGTGTACTTCGTGGCGGCGATGAAGTTGACGCAGAATGCCCAGCGAGCGAATTTGGCCACCGCGTTCCGTTGGATGCAGGAAATACTGATTTACCCAGAGTATCTTCATGATTTATGCCGGGAGCTTCTCCGTCATCACGCTCGTGGGAATTTCTCTGCGGCCCTCCAGATACACCCTGCCCCATAACTCCAGGTTGACCAGTCTCCACAAGCGGTCCGTGGCATCTTCCAGGCCGGCCCTATGACGGTCCACAAGATGCTGAACGGCTTCTGGACGCAAGTATTGGCCCACCAGCCCTTCGGAATGGAGCAACATGTCCAGCAGGGGAGCCGCGCTGGGCTGGCGGAACCAGTCGCGCAAAGGAGTAGGAAAGCCCATCTTCTGCCGATAAATGATGTCGTTCGGAATCAAGCCCTCGACGGCGCGCTTGAGAATATATTTCTGTTCCCGGCCGCGAATCTTCAGGGCATCCGGAACACGGGTCGAAAACTCGACGAAGGTGTGATCCAGAAACGGGACCCGGCTCTCGATGGAGTTAGCCATGCTCATCTGGTCTTGTTTCATCAACAGTTCTACCAGGTACGTCTTCTGATCCGCATACAGCATGCGATCGAGTGTGGGGCGCGAATCCTGATTCCAGTATTGGAGGAATGATTCGTAAATGGCTTCCGTCTTCCCCGGTCTGCGCATCAGTCCGGGCATGTCTTCGCCGGCAAAGGCGCCATAGTAGTTGTCGAGGAAAAGGGACTCCAATCCATCGCGGCGTCCCAACATGGTGTGCTGCAGCTTTCTGCGCAAGTCGCCCGCGGTGGCGTTATTCTCGGCGATGGTCCGCCGCAAGCCTTCGCGTAGCGCGTGTGGGATCGCGCGATACAGCGGAAGAAATCGCTCGTTGATGAGATTCTGCCGGTAGCGGGCGTAGCCGGCAAACAATTCATCGCTACCTTCGCCCGTGAGAACGACAGTCACGTGTTTGGCGGCCAGCTGCGAAACGAAGAAAAGCGAAACGCTGGAGGGCCAGGTAATGGGTTCGTCTTCCTGCCAGATCAAACGGGGCAGGACGTCGAAGAATTCGTCCATTCCCACCACCACTTCACGATGCTCGGACCCAATTAAACCGGCGACCTGTTTTGCGTAGCCTAGTTCGCTATATTGAGCCTCTTTGTAGCCCACCGAGAAAGTTTTTACAGGCTCGCCATTGGTGAAGCGGGCCGTGAGCGCGGCAATCGCGCTGGAATCGAGTCCGCCGCTCAGAAACACGCCCAAGGGAACGTCGCTCATCAACCGCATCTGCACGGTTTCCTCAAGCCGACGGCGACACTCGGCAATCCATTCCTGCTCCGGCAAATCGAGGGGAGAACCAGGCAGCGGCACATCCCAATACCGTTGGATTTCCAAGTCCGCGCCACCCTCGGGTTTTATCCGCAGGCGCAGCCAGTGGCCCGGCATCAGTTTGCGGATGCCACGAAACATCGTCTGTTCAGAGCTGATGTAGCCGAAGGCCAGGTATTCTTCCAGCAAAGTGTCTTCGAATGCAGTGGGTACGGAAGGATGTTCCAGCAGCGCTTTTATCTCTGAGGCAAAGACAAAATTCCGGCCGTCCCAAAAGTAATAGAAGGGCTTGATGCCCATCCGGTCGCGGGCGCAGAACAAAGTGCGTGTGCGTTCATCCCACAACGCGAACGCGAACATTCCTCGGAACTGGTCGAGACATCTCGGTCCATTCTCTTCCCAGGAATGCAGGATGGTTTCGGTATCGGTGTGGGAGCGATAGCGGTGACCGGCACGCTCCAGCTCCGGGCGGATACTTGCATGATTGAAGATCTCACCGTTGTAGACGATCCAGACATCGTTCGTCTCATTGGACATGGGCTGGTAGCCGGCGTCGGAGAGGTCGACGATGCTCAGGCGCCGGTGCCCTAAGGACGCCGGCCCGTGCTGCCGCATGCCATGGGCGTCCGGTCCCCGGTGGCGGATGGCTTTGGTCATCCGTTCCAGGACCGCGGGATTCACCGTCTGCCCCGGCTGGACCTCCAAGTAACCCGCTATGCCACACATTTTATTGGTCTTGTTTCTCCGTGACTCAGACGGCGGGAAACTGCGATTCCCTCCCTCATCTTATCATCGGAGTTTTTCAGAGGGGCTTCAGAGCAAGTCCAGCATTATCTAAGCTCGACGTGGCTACGGCAGATCTTCTTCGCATCCAACTTTCGAAGACAAAGATGTACCACAGCGCATTGGGTACGGATTCCTTGGACGAATCCAGGTATTTCCGCACCGCGGCTGCGTCGATCCAGCCTTCGGAAGCCGCCACCGACCCTTGCAGCAGCTCTTCGTAACGGCCACGCCACTTGCCTGCAAGCCAGCGTCCCACCGGGATATTGAATCCGCGTTTCTTGCCGCTCGCCACCTGATCGCCGATCCTGCGCCGCGCGATTTCTCGCAGCACCGCCTTCAACTTCCCACCGCGCAGGCGGATATCGAAGGGCAACGCCTGCGCGAAGTTCCACAGCTCCTGATCTAAGAATGGCGCCCGGGCTTCCAGCGCGTAGTACATCGCGCCCCCATCGACCTTGGTCATATACTCGCCCGTAAAACGGTTCTCCCGGTGATACACGATGTATTCCTGCAGCAGCCTCTTGCCGGACTCCGGGCTGATCGGGAGCGAACGCTGGTCCACAGTGGCGTTGCGCAGACGGGGGCCCAAAAGGCCATGCTGATGGAAGCGCGGCAGTCCGTCGTAAATCCTCACCGCAGCCCCCAGACCTCCGGAAGCGTAATCCAAAAAATGCGCAGCGCGGCGGAGCGTCTCCGGCAATGCATCCCGTCGCGCCCCTTTGGGCTTCCACAGGAATTGGAGCGGCACCGAATCCGCCAGCTTCTGAGCCCTGAAGAAGACCTTGTGTTCGGGATAGCCCAGGAAACAATCGTCCCCTCCGTCGCCGGTGAGCAGCACGGTGGCCGATGGCTTGATCGCCTTCGATACTCGCAGCATTCCTAACGCGGAGGAGCACGGGTAGGGCTCGCCATAGGCGTCAATCAATTCACTGATGTCGGGCTCGTCCGCGGAGCTCATCTCTACGATCTGATGCTGAATCCCTAGTTTCTTCGCGGTGGCGATGGCGTCGGGCGTTTCATCCCAAGGGTCGCCCGGGGTGCCGACAGTAAAGGCTTTGATGTTGCCACCCAGCTTCGCGATAGCCCAGCACACCAGGCTTGAGTCCACGCCACCGGAAAGCAGCGCGCCAACGGGAACATCCGCCTCCAGCCGCATCTTCACGGCGTCAAGGAAGATCCGCTCCGTTTCTTCCACGGCCTCCTCAAAGCTGATGGCGCCCGAAGGTCGGGCCACCGTTTCCTGCCAGTATTGACGCTGCTGGACGTTGCCTTGTGAGAACTCGACGATGGTCGCCGGAGGCACTTTGTGAAGGTTCTTGTAGATCGCCCGCTTGTCGGTGATGAAGCCAAATTCGAAAAACTCAGCAACAGCCTGAGGATCGATATCAGCGGCGAATCCGGCCGCCTCCAGGGCGCGAACGGTCGACGCAAAAGCGATTTGCGAGCCACGCAGCGAGTACACCAGCGGCTTCACGCCTAGACGATCGCGGATGAGGAAGAGCTTGCGCGCGCGCTGGTCCCAAATAGCGATGGCGAACATGCCACGCAGACGCGCTACCAACTTGTCGGCGCCCCAGGCGTCATAGCCGTGAAGGATGACCTCGGTATCGGATTGGCTCTTGAAGCGATAGCCCAGTTGTTCCAACTCCCGGCGAAGTTCCAGGAAGTTGTAAACGGCGCCGTTGAAGACCAGTCCAATGTTGCGGTCGGGGGACAGCATCGGTTGGCGCCCGAGTTCGGAGAGGTCGAAGATGGAAAGGCGGCGGTGCCCCAGGACTACCCGGCCATCATCCCAGGATTCCATGCCCTCGGCATCCGGACCGCGGCGGGCAAGGTCCGCGTTCATGCGCTGGACTAACCCCTGGTTGCCAGTGCTCTCGCCGACCACTCCTGAGATGCCACACATATTATTTCAATCGTACCGTGGGCTCTAACTCTTAAGCCGCTTATACAAATTAATCCATTCATCCCGTACCGGCGGACCCGCATAACGCACCACTTCCCGGCGGCCAGCCGCAGTGAGGCGCTCGACCAATGAGGGGTCCTCCAGCAGGCGGAATACGCGCTCGGCGACCGCCGCATCGTCGTTAATTTCAACCAGAAGGGCGGTTTCCTCGTCCGTAACGATGTAGGGAATCCCGCCGGCCCTGGTGCTCACGATCGGAAGCCCAGAGGCCATGCACTCGAGCAACGTGCCTGGCATGTTGTCGATGTTCGGCGTGTTTAGATAGATGTCCACGCTGTCATAAAGCGCTGGAACATCGGGATTCTTCACCTTGCCAATGAAATCGCAATGCCGAAGACCCAGGGACGCTGCGAGAGATTCCAACTGAGACCGCGACGGCCCATCGTGCGCGATGCTGAGGGTCGCCTCCGGATAGCGCGCCTGCACGCGTTGAAATGCCCGCAGAATACACTCGACATTGTAGAGCGGTTCCAGCCCGCGATTGGAGAGAAGCGTGGGGCGGATAGCCGAGCGTTTGCGGTCGATAAAACGGCTGCTATCGATCACATTGAAGATACTTTGGGAGGGAATGCCATAGCGTCCAAAGACCTCCACTAGGAACGCGCTGGGCGCCACCACAGCATCCGCCAGTAGCAGGGTGGGCTTCGCGGTGCGGTAGCGTTTCAGATGGTCCTCGCATTGGCCGTCCCGATAGTTGATGATGACCTTCTTCCCATAAAGCTTGCCGATCAGGATCGCCGGAATGGTCCACATGGTGTAGTGAGTCAGCCCGGCTGTAAAGATGTGCAGAATGTCCACCTGCCACGACCTCCAAAGCATGATGGGGAGGAAGAGAATCATGGACAACGCCGTCCGCGCGAAGGGAATCTGTTTGACCCAGCGAAGGGGCGCTGGGAAGAGCGGATTGCTGGCCTGAAAACGCATTTCGATTCCAGGCTGACCGTGAAGTAGCTTGAGGAGGGCGGTTGCCTGAACCGTTTGGCCGCCGACAATCTCGTGCGAAGGGGCGAGCAAAAGTACGCGGATTGGGGGCATGGGATGCGGGCGCTTGTAATTATGAACCGTTAGCGCATTTGGTGCTCAGCTTAGCCGCCGGACGTTGGCAAAGCCGAGGAATCCAGTTCATCCCTTGAAACCAGTTGGCGGACGGTCATTGGGAGAGACCCCTGCTTTACGCAGGTCCCGAAAACGATAAGTTCGCGCTGGGACGGTGGCCTCCGGAGAGGCTTGCGGCATTGGCCGCGGCATAGGAAGTGATGTAACACCGGACTTGGCCGGCTGTTGCGCCTGCCGCAACCTTTCCCGAGCGATCAGCTCCAGACAGATTGTCAAACCGAGGATGGTCGGTACGTAATAGCGGTAAGCAATCTGGGAGAAGAATAGGTTCACGCCAAGACCAGCCAGAGCTACCGTAAGGAATAAAGCAAAAGAGGTCATTTCCCTGAGATCAGCACGCTTGGAAGCTGCCCGGTATGTCCTTAAAGTTGATCGCAGGGCCAGAAGGAGGCTGGCGGCAAAAAAGATGAGAGCTGGAATGCCCGCTTCCGCGGACACCTCGGTATAGCTGTTGTGCGTTCCCACCCAGGCAGCGCGCCGTCCCTTTTCAGTCGCTTCGCCGGCCTCGGACGCAATAAAAACACCGGGGCCGACACCAAAGACAGGATGGGTCAAGGTGACCTCCACACTGCGCTGCAATAGCGCGATCCGGCTATCGCGGGAGGCAGCGGCGTATGCAACATCGTTTTCACCTGTGTCGCCGCCATAAATACTGGCGAACCGCTGCCACACAGTACTGGGAAGGGCGACGGCGCTGGCGGCCAACAGAATCACGATAGACCCGGCAGCGATGACTCTCTGGGCGTTGGATGCCTTCGCTAATAGAACTAGGCTCATCACCGCGATCGCGATAATTCCGGAGCGCGACGCTGTCTTGAGCGTGAAATATAACATAAAGAGACTTACGATAATCGCCAGCGGCCGTATGGTTTTGGTCTGCCGCGTGGTGGCCGCTACCATGAGGCAGAAGGGCAGGATGAACAGAAGGTGCGTGGCAAGATCGTTCGGGTTCGACAGCGATCCGAACGACATGCTGAATCGCCCGTCGTATCCGATGCCTCCATAGAACCAAGTTGCCAGAAACACAGTGAAACCACCAAGCGCGATCCCATAGATGAGGCGCCTACAATCCTGCAAAGAGGTCGTAAAAGCAACCATCATAAAGACTATGGAATAGGTCCTGAAGAGCACGTCGGTCATCGTTTCCAGGGTCCCTGTTCGCCAGGTGGTGAAAGGAGCAGCCACCAATAGCCAGACGAGGAACAAGATCGTGAAAACTCCGGTGGCGGTTTTCGTCAAGCGCAATAGATGACCGGAAAAGAAGCATACGGCGATCGCAGCCGGCCCCACGGTTATGGAGAGATAGGGCTTAAACCCAAACACCGTTTGACTGACCTCAGTCAGCAAACCAAGCAACGCGATCAAATAGATCAACAGCAGTCCGAACCCGATTCGTTGCATGACGTTCTTCGGAGCGCTAACCACGGAGGCCGAATTGACCGAGGCGGCTTGCTGGGATCCAAAGATCAGCGGGGAAGTTGTTGTGTGACTCGGGTTCATCGGTATTTCTCTCTCAAAGTACCAGTTTTAGAGGATGGATGCCTATAGACATTCGGATGATTTCTTCGCCGCCACTAGTTCTAGCCCAATCGTAAGCGGCGGGGATGGATTTCGGGCTCGAATGGAACGGCAGATCGAAGGTTGACGCTCGAACAAGTGCAACTGTTTCTTGCAGCTACGAGCGGCATCGCCGGGCACCCCCACAGTGTACATGCCGCACAACCCCAGAAAATGCAACCCTGGCCCGCCACGAAGCCGGAAGTCGGAAATCAATACCTTTTCTTCGCCCCGCCCGATCCAGCCCCCAGAGCCCTGGGTCACCCTGTCTTTCGGCAGTCCTAAAAGATGGCAGGGGAGGGTCGATCTTGGCGGTGGTTAATGATAAACTCATGCGGGGAGAAGTGTCCCTTAGGTTAAGCTGTCGGCGGAGGATCTGTGCGTAAGAAACTTCTCGTAATCGGTTTCGGAATTGCCTGCGTGGCGCCCTTGTCGGTGGTCCTCGTTTCAGGCCAGTCTGCCCGGACCACGCCCGCGCCTAAGCCGGCCGTCACCCCCGTGGCACGCGTGCAAGGGCCGGACATTGCAACGCAACGTGCCGTCCTCGATCGGTATTGTATAAGCTGCCACAACACAAAGTTGAAGACGGCCGACTTGGAGCTGGACAAACTGGATCTGTCCCATCTCGGGAGTCAAGCCGAAATTGGCGAGAAAGTCGTCCGAAAACTTAGGGCGGGCATGATGCCCCCCACCGGTCTACCCCGGCCGGATGCCGCCGCGACGGAGGCCCTGATCACCTGGATGGAGGCTGAGCTGGATCGTGGCGCTGCCGCGCATCTGCCGGCGCCGGGCCTGCACCGCCTAAATCGCACCGAATATACCAACGCCATTCGCGACGTGCTGGGCCTGGAAGTGGACGCCACAAAATTCCTGCCAGCCGACGATTCTACCCGGGGCTTCGACAACATTGCCGGCGCGCTAACCCTGTCTCCGGCGTTGATGGAGGCGTATTTGTCGGCTGCCGGCAAGATCAGCCGCCTGGCGATTGGCAACGTGTCCGCGCCTACGCAGGCGGTTTTTGAAGTACCTGCGGACACCGCCCAGAACTATCACATAGAAGGATTGCCGTTCGGAACCCGCGGCGGCATTCTGATCAAATATCAATTTCCCGCCGACGGCGAATACTCGTTCAAGGTCAAGGGTGTCACGGGCTACTTTCAAGCCGTCCTCGGGGGCGTCAAGGGTGAGCAGCTCGAGGTCCTGGTCGACGGAGAGCGCGTGAAGTTATTCGATTGGGATAAAGAAATCGCGAACACCACTGGCAACGGCCGCTCCACTCCGCGCATCCCGGTCAAGGCTGGCCTGCACACGGTCGGCGTGACATTTATCGCCACCAACGACGTCCCCGGCAGCGAATTAGATAAACCCTTTCAGCGGACCATGAACACGCCGGGCTCCATACCGGGATTCCTCTTCTACCCGCACGTAGGCCAAGTCTGGATCGAGGGCCCCTACAATGCAAAGGGCGCCAGTGACACGCTCAGCCGCAGGAAGATCTTTGTGTGCCGCCCGGGCGCCGCGAAGACGGATGAGACTGCCTGCGCGCGGACCATTATTTCGACACTTGTGAAGCATGCCTTCCGCCGCCCCGCGACGCCCTCGGACTTGGCCGCGGTGCTGGAGTTCTATCAGGGTGGACGCAGCGACGGAGGCAGCTTCGATGACGGCATTGAGGCCGCGTTGCAGCGCATTCTGGCGGACCCTGAATTTGTCTATCGCGACGAGCCGGAACCTGCTGGCTTGGTAGCCGGTAAGAGCTACCGCGTCAGCGATCTCGCACTCGCCTCGCGGCTTTCGTTCTTCCTGTGGAGCAGCGTTCCCGACGACGAGCTGATTGACCTCGCGGCCCAAGGGAAGCTCAAGGATCCCGTGGTAGTCGAGAAACAAGTGCGGCGCATGTTGGCGGATCCTAAGGCTGAATCGCTGATTGGCAACTTCACCGGTCAGTGGTTAGGCGTGCGCTCACTAAAGACCAGCGAGCCGGTGGTGAACCTGTTCCCCGATTTCGACGACAACTTGCGGGCGGCTTACCAGCGCGAGGTGGAGTTGTTCTTTGGCAGCATTGTTCGCGAAGATCGTAGCATCCTCGACCTGCTGACTGCCGATTACACCTTCGTCAATGAGCGCCTCGCGAAACACTACGGCATCCCGAATGTCTATGGGCCGCAGTTCCGCCGCGTGACCTTGCCGCAGGAACTCGACATGCGACGCGGCCTCCTCGGCAAGGGGGCGCTCATGACTCTTACGTCGAACGCCGCCCGCACTTCGCCCGTCACGCGAGGCAAGTGGTACCTGCAAACGTTTCTGGGCGTCAGTCCCCCGGACCCGCCGCCGAATGTGCCAGCAATTAAGGATCAGCCCGTGGATACCACGGGTAACTCCAAGACGCCGACCATGCGCCAGACCATGGCTCTGCACACCACCAACCCGGTTTGCGCGACTTGCCACAAGATTTTTGAGCCCATGGGACTCGCACTGGAAAACTTTGACGCGGTTGGCGCTTGGCGTACACAGGACGGGGAAAGCCCCATCGATGCGTCCGGCGTCCTGGTGGATGGAACCAAAGTGAACGGTGTCGCCAGCTTGCGTGCTTCGCTGGTGAGCCGTTCCGATCAGTTCGCCCGAGTGGTCACGGAGAAGCTGCTCACCTACGCGCTGGGCCGCGGAGTGGAGTATCAGGACATGCCCGAGCTACGGTCGATCATTCGTGATTCGGCCGCCGGGAAGTACAAATTCTCATCCCTGGTAATGGAGATCGTAAAGAGCGACCCGTTCCGGATGAATATGAAGGCCGCCGACAACCAGCAGCGGGCCGCCCGCTAGGAGAAAAAGGAGTCATTATGTTTATCACCAAAAAACACCTTTCCCGCCGGACCATTCTGCGCGGAGCCGGCGCGTCACTCGCGCTACCGCTTTTGGATATGATGGTCCCCGCCTCCACTGCCTTGGCGCAAACGGCGGCCGCCCCGAAGCCCCGCTTTGTGGGCTGCTTCGTGCCTCACGGAATGGCGCCCGGCTACTGGGTCCCCAGCACGGAGGGCCGCTTGGACGCGACGCTCCCCTTCAATTTCAAGCCGTTGGAGCCATTTCGCGATCACACCGTGATCATGAGCGGCTTGCATTCCCGCTCAGCGGAGCCGCCTCCGGGCGCTACCGGAGCTGACCATTGGGTCGCTGCCGCGTTCCTATGCGCGAACAAACCCAAGAAAACCGCCGGCGCCGACGTGTTTGTCGGAACCACAATTGATCAAATGATCGCGCAAAAGATTGGGCGAGAGAGCCTGATGCCCTCCATGCAACTGGCGGTTGAGGACCCCGGCGCGAATTCCAGCAACTGCGGCGAAGGTTATAGCTGCACCTATACCAACACGATCTCCTGGTCGTCGCCCACGGACCCTCTGCCGATGGAACTGAATCCGCAGGTGGTGTTCGAACGAATGTTCGGAGATGGCAGCACGGCGGAACTACGCGCTAAGCGAAGAAGGCGGGATAGCAGTATTCTGGACTCCCTCACCGGCAGTCTCTCCCGGCTTCGCAACGTGTCCAGCGCATCTGATCGCGTTCGGATCGACAACTACACGGAGAACGTTCGCGAGATCGAACGGCGCCTGCAGATCGCGATGGAGGCTTCGACCGTCGCGCCCACGGAAATGCCGGTTCCCGTCGGTGTGCCGCAAACCTTCGACGAGCACATTAAACTGCAGTTCGATCTTCTCGCCCTGGCCTTCCAGGCGGACATCACCCGGGTGGGTACGCTGCTGTTCGCGCGCGACCTCACGGGCCGGACATACCCGGCAAGCGAAGCGCCCGGCGCCGGATTTCATGGCGTCTCACATCACGGGGAAGATCCCAAGCGCATCGCGGAGCTTTCAAAAATCAACCAGTATCACATCAAAATGCTGGCCCATCTGGTCAACCGCCTAGCCACTACGAACGATGGCGACGGCACACTGTTGGATCATTCCGTGGTTCTCTACGGCAGCAACATGGGCAACTCCAATCAGCACGTCCACTACGATGTGCCGCACGTGTTGGTGGGAGGGTTGAACGGGAAACTAAAAGGGGGGCGGCACTTGGCCTACCCGACCAAGACCATACCAACCGGCAATCTCCTATTGAGTTTGCTGGACATGTTCGACATTCACCAGGACAGTATCGGCGACAGCACGGGCCATCTGGCCGGCCTATAGGGGATCTATGAAACGCTTCATCGGAAGTACCGTCGTATTCCTACTTGCGGCCAGTGCCGTCTTGGCGGCCGGGCCTGCTGCCAACGTTGCCGACGCGGTGATGCGCGGCGACAAGGCGACCGTTCAAAAGCTGGTGGACCAGCGCGCCGACGTAAATGTCGCCCAAGCCGATGGCGCCACAGCGCTCCACTGGGCGGTATTCCGATCTGACAAGGCGATGGTGGACCTGCTGCTTCGCGCGGGCGCGAACGCCAAGGCCGCCAATCGCGAGGGTGCCACGCCGTTGTGGCTGGCAAGTGTCAACGGAGATGCCGCCATCGTAGCTGCGCTGGTAGCCGCGGGCGCGGACGCCAACGAAGCCCTGCCTTTGGGTAGGACCCCTCTGATGGAGGCGTCGCGTACCGGAAATCTGGAAACGATAAAGGTGCTGCTGGACCACGGCGCGAATGTGAATGCCAAGGAAACTCTCCGTGGGACCACTCCCTTAATGTGGGCCGCGGACGAAGGCCATGCCCCCGCAATCCAGCTCCTGATCCAGCGCGGCGCCGATATCAAGGCCCGCTCGAATCCAGCGGAGCGTGGTCGAGGCCCTGCGCTCGGGAAAGCTAACGATCCACGCAAGCAGGTCGCGGCGCAAGGCGCGGCGCTCGCTGCTGGAAATGCGCTGGACCTCGCGGACCTCAGCGCGCTTCGTGGTGACGCGAATGGCATCGCAGGCGGAGGGCGCGGCGGTGCGGGAGCAGGGGCTCCCGGCGCAGCAGGTGGTCGAGGCGGTGGTCGCGCTGGCGGGCGCGCTGGTGGACGTGGCCAGCCGGCTGCTGACGCCCCGGCAGCCACAGACGGCGCCGATCAAGTCGCCGACCAAACGGATGACGCGGCCGCGGCTGTCCAGGGTTTTGGCGGTGGACGGCGGCAGGCGCCAGTCCTGGACGGTGGTGCTCTGACTCCGCTCGTCTATGCGGTCCGCTCCAACGATCTTGAGTCCGTAAAAGTCCTTCTTGCCGCGGGCGCGGACGTGAACCAGGTCACCGGCTACGGCTGGAGCCCGCTGCTTGTCGCGACGCAAAATCGGTATTACAAACTGGGCGCGTTTCTGATTGAGCACGGCGCCGATGTGAATCTCGCCAACAAAGGCGCGTGGGTCCCGCTTTATCTTGCCACCGACAACCGCAATATCGAATCTGGGGATTATCCGGTCCGCAAAGGGGACATGGATCATCTCGAGTTCATCAAGCTCCTGCTCGACAAAGGCGCCAACGTGAATGCCCGCATGAAGGATAGCTCGCAGACCCGCACGGTTTTCACGAACCAGTGGCTGGATGAAAACGGCGCGACGGCGTTTCTGCGTGCCGCACAATCCGGCGACGTAACGTTGATGAAACTCCTGCTGGCCCACGGCGCCGATCCGAAGATCGATACACTGCTGCATGTGACCCCGCTGCATGTGGCCGCTGGAATCGGCTGGGTGGAAGGCATTACGTACGAGTGGTCCGAGGCCTCGACCTTGGAAGCCGTGAAGCTGCTGCTGGATCTGGGCCTCGACCCGAATGTCCAGGCCGACACAGGCCGCACCGCCTTGCACGGCGCCGCGCACAAAGGGCGGCCGGCCGTGGTTCAAGCCTTGGTAGACCACGGAGCCAAACTGGATATCCGGGATTATGGCAACACCGACAACCGTGGCGGCAAACTATCCGTCCACACGTGGCAGCCCGTCGATTATGCCGATGGCCTGGTCCGCGTCGGCGTGCAATCGGCAATCCAGCATCCTGAGACAGGGCTTCTTTTGCGCAAGCTGATGACGGCCGCTGGACTTCCCGCGCCACCCATGGGACGCACCCTGGAATCCATTTGCATCACCGACGCGTGCGACTAATCTAGCGGTCGCGCCCCACCGCGAGCCGCGGAAGAACACTGCTATCCGATAATGTCTCGAGCCGCGCGACCGCGTCGCTCAAGCGTGTGCGTTCTGCCGCCGCCAGAAACACGGCTGCATTTTCGTCAAACTTCGCCTGCAGTTCCACATGCGTCATGGGGTTTTCCGCCGACCCGCGGTTGTATTCCTCCAGTTCCTCAAACACGCGCCCATCAGCGAGCGTCACCGTAACGGCGCCCTTGAATCGTCCCGGACCCGGATACTCAGGATCCACGCGATAGTGAACCTTGCCGGCCAATGCGAGAATTCGGTTGTCGCGCAGACTCTCGGCGCTATACGCGGTTTTCCCCAGCGATCCGCGCACCAAGGCCTCTGCCACGCTGTACTGCAAGCTCACGCGTCCGTGTGAGTCCGATGCCGGCGCAAGCTTCTCCGTGGTCGGTTCGCACACGATTCCTACAATAAACCCCGTTACAGGACAATCCACGCGCACGATGTCCTCGGCACGGACGCCGTGCTTTTCGCGAATCCTAAGCGCCGCGGTGATATAAGGATGGATCACGTGCGCCGCCGGATACGGTTTGAAGGACGCGTTGCGGCTTTCCCAATGGGTGCCCAGCCCGGCGTCGATCCTGGTGAAATCCCGATGCGCGTCCGCCGCCTGTACATGCGACGCAAACAACCCCCAGCGGCCTTCCAGCACCTTAGCTGGTCCGGTGACTCCGTGGCGCGCCAGAAAGGCCGCGCTGATTCCGCTTTGCGCCGACCATCCCGGATGCAGGAATTTCGTCTGCGTACCGTCGACCCAACATTCCAGCAGTCCACTGGCGAAACTGCCCGCAATCCCCGCCGCGCGCGCCAACGCTTCCGCATCCAGTCCTAATAGTTTTCCAGCCAGGTAGGCGGCTCCAAACGTCGCGAACAACCCCGTTGGATGAAACCCGCGTTTGTGTAGCTCGCCGGAAGAGACGCTGCCCACGCGGCAGGAAATCTCATTACCAACCGCGATCGCCGCGATCAGATCGCGCCCTGAGAGCGAGCGTACCTCGCTCAACGCGAGTGCCGCAGCCACTGCGGGGCTGCTCATGTGAACAATGGATTCGTTATGCGTATCGTCAAATTCCAGCGCCTGCGACAGCGCGCCATTTACGAAGGCTGCTGCCGTCACTCCGATGCGATCGCCAAACGCCAGAACCGTCGACGGACCTTGCGGCGACATCTCCACGGCCGCCGCGCGCGTGGCTCTCCCGAAGGCAGTCTCAGCGCCCGCCAAACATAATCCGATCACATCCAGCACGCGCAGCTTGGTGGATTCGATCACGTCAGCCGGCAAGTCTTCGAAATGAATCGCCGCTGCCCAGCGGGCCAATTCAGCGGATAGAGATTGGTTCACTTCGTTAATGTACCGTGGCGCCGGGACACGGGTACAATTGTCAAGAACCAATGTCTGAAACCCTGGAACTCGCCTCTTACGTCGTTCAGAATGAATTAGCCTCTATCCCAGCCGACGTTCGCCACGAAGCGCATCGAGCTCTGGTCAACTACATCGGTTGCGCGCTGGGCGGCGCGGCGCATCCAGCAATGGATCACACCATCCGCGCGCTTGGACCGTACTTCGGGCCCGCCACAGCCAGCGTTCTCGGCCGCATCGACTGCGCCGATCCGCTCAATGCCGCCCTGCTCAACGGCATCAGCTCCCACGTTCACGATTACGACGACACCACGCCCAAGAATTATGTTCACCCCACATCGCCCGTGGCCTCCGCGCTGTTTGCCTACGCGAGCGCGCATCCCGTGTCAGGGGAGGATTTCCTGCACGCATTCATCCTGGGTTTCGAGGCCGAATCGCGCATCGCCAATGCCGTCTACCCGGCGCACTACGATGTTGGCTGGCACATCACCGGTACCGTCGGAGTGTTCGGAGCCGCCGCCGCCATCGGCAAGCTACTCCATCTTTCCGTGCAGCAGATGGTGTGGGCCCTCGGCTTGGCCGCCACCCAAGCGGCGGGATTGCGGGAAATGTTCGGTTCCATGGCCAAGTCGCTCCATCCCGGACGCGCCGCACAGAACGGTTATGCCTCCGCGCTGCTCGCCCAACAAGGCTTCACGGCAGGGGAGCATTCGTTGGAAGGCCCGCGCGGATTTGCCGCGGTACAAGCAGCCCACTACGATCTTTCGAAGATCACCGCCCGCCTGGGCATCGACTTCGACCTGCGCGCCAACACCTACAAACCATTCCCCTGTGGCATCGTCAATCACCCGGCCATCGACGGCTGCATCCAACTGCATCGCGAGCACGGCTTCGAGCCCGAATCCATCCTGGCCGTCCGTCTGCGGGTCGCGCCTCTAGTCCTGGACCTTTGTAACCAGCAGAACATCACCAAGGGCTTGCAGGGCAAGTTCTCCGTCTATCATGGCGCTGCCATCGGTCTGGTGCGCGGTAAGGCGGGCTTGGCCGAATATAGCGACGAAACAGTAAACGATCCCCCGGTTCGCCGCGTCCGCGAACTCGCCACCGCTACCGGGGATGCTTTACTTACCGAAGACCAGGCGCACATTGAAGTGGACCTCGCAGATGGCCGCCGCCTCACGCACTTTGTGGAGCAATCGCTCGGCAACATCCACCGCCCCATGACCGATCGTCAACTGGACGAGAAATTTCGCGAGCAGGCCGCCCTGGTATTGGCCCCGCCCGCGGCGCAGGCGCTGCTGGATCACTGTTGGGGCTTGAGCCGCTTAGACAACGTGGACGCCCTGGTGCGCGCGGCCGTTCCACAAAACGCCGCGCCACAAAAGGGATAATAGACCACGCATGAAAGCTGCTTTCGCGCTTATCCTCGCGATCCTCTCCGCCTCCTGTGGAGCATCGTCGCCACGCGCGGAAACGCACGAAATCCGCATCCCTAAAGGCGCCGGCGGAGTCGGATTTCTGCCCTTGCTGGTAATGGAAAAGAACCAACTCATCGAGAAGCACGCCCGTGAGGCCGGCATCGTGAACCTCACGGTGAAATGGATCGACCTAGGTGGTCCGTCCGCCGTGAACGACGCGTTGCTTTCGGGTTCCGCGGATTTCACCGCCGCGGGACCGCCCGCATTTCTCACTTTGTGGGACCGCACGCGCGATTCTGCCAAGGTCACCGGCGTCGCCGCCATCGCCAGCCTTCCCATGTATCTGAACACGCGGGCCGCTCATCTCAAACAACTGGAAGACCTCACCGCGCAGGACAAGATCGCGCTTACCGCCATCAAGGTCTCTATCCCTGCCATCATCATGCAGATGTATTCGCGTCAGAAGTATGGCGACAACGCGGTCGCCAGGTTCGACAAATACACGGTATCGATGACCCATCCCGACGCGGTCATCGCGCTTTTGGCCGGCTCCGGTGCGATTACGGCGCATTTCTCTTCGCCCCCGTTCCACCAACGTGAGCGCAAGGACCCGCAGGTCCGCACCATTCTCACGTCGGACCAAGTGCTGGGCGGACCCGCTACCTTCGCTATGCTCGCCGCCACCGCCAAGTTTCACGAGGAAAATCCGGAGCTTGTGCGCGCCGTCATAGCGGCGCTGGACGAAGCCAACCGCATGATCGCCGCCGACCGGCCCATGGCAGCGCAATTGCTTCTGGCATCCGCCGGGGGTGGTGGTCTTTCCGCCGATGAACTCGTCAACATCCTGAACGACCCCGCCATTCGCTTCACCACAACTCCTGAAAACGTGATGAAGTACGCCGAGTTCATGCATGCCACCGGCTCCCTGAAGAACAAACCCGCCTCCTGGAAGGATCTCTTTTTCCCGGAACTCCATGCAGCGCCGGGAAACTGATGCTGCCTCTACTTAAAGTGGATGGAGTCACGCTCCAGTACCGCAACGGGGATCAACTGATCACTGCCACCTATCGTGTCAGCTTTGACGTTCTGCGAAGCGATCGCTTTGTTTTATTGGGTCCTTCGGGCTGCGGGAAGTCCACCCTCTTGAAAGCGGTCGGCGGATTCAACGCACCCGTGGAAGGACAGATTCTTCTGAACGGGACCGCCATCCGTGGACCCGGCCCCGACCGCATCTTTGTCTTTCAGGAATTCGACCAGCTACTTCCCTGGAAAACGGTTGCTGAGAACGTGACCTTCGCGCTGACCGCCTCCGGCAAGCTTCCACACCGGCAAGCCCAGCAGCGTGCCGCGCACTACATCGAAAAAGTGAATCTCAGTGAATTCGCCTCCGCCTATCCACATACACTTTCCGGAGGCATGAAGCAGCGCGCCGCCATCGCGCGCGCCATGGCGATGGAGCCCGACATCCTGCTGATGGACGAACCCTTCGCCGCCCTGGATGCGTTGACCCGCGGGCGCATGCAGGAAGAATTGCTGCAGCTGTGGGAAGAGACCAGGTTCACCGTTCTGTTCGTGACTCACTCCATTGCCGAAGCGATCCGCATTGGTAATCGCATCCTGCTGCTTAGCCCCCACCCGGGTCAAGTGAAAGCGGAAGTGAACAGTACTATCGGCGAGACACGTATTCGCGAACTGCTGTTTGACTCTGCTGTAGACAAGGACGGCGAACATGGCTGAACGCCCCGAGGTCTTTCGTACAGTCGCGCCTCGCACGGATGTTGTCCAGCGGCCACTCAGCTTATGGCAGAGATCCTACGCCAGCGCGGCGCTTCGAAAAACCGTATTGCTACTCGCCCTGGCACTCATCTGGGAGGTCTACGCGCGCCGCCTGAACAACCCTTTGCTCTTTCCTGCTTTCTCCAGCACCGTGTCGGCTTTGTTCGAATCGCTCCGCTCCGGCGAGATTCCGCGCGCGGCCGGGTACACGCTCATGCTGTTAATGAAGGGATACGCCGCGGGACTCGTGCTGGCGGCGCTACTCACCGCGCTGGCCGCAGCCACGCGTCTGGGAGCCGATCTCCTGGAAATACTCACCGCGATGTTCAATCCCTTGCCGTCCATCGCCCTGCTCCCGCTGGCGCTCATCTGGTTCGGGTTAGGCGATGGCAGCGTGATCTTCGTTCTGATTCACGCCGTGGTGTGGGCCGTCGCGCTCAATACCCTCTCTGGATTCCGAGCCGTCAGTCCCACCTTGCGCATGGTGGGCCATAACTACGGACTCTCTCCCGCGGGCTACATCGTGCGCATCCTCATACCCGGAGCCTTCCCCAGCATCCTCACCGGACTCAAGGTCGGTTGGGCATTCTGTTGGCGCACTCTGATTGCGGCGGAGCTGGTCTTCGGCGTAAGCTCCGGCTCGGGCGGCCTCGGCTGGTTCATCTTTGAGCGCAAGAATCAACTGTTGATCCCCGATGTCTTCGCGGGATTGCTGACGGTGATCCTGTTCGGCCTGATCGTCGAGAACCTGATCTTCCATACCATCGAACGCTACACCGTCCGCCGTTGGGGCATGCAGCACTAAAACGTGACCGCCAGCCTACCCCGGGCCGCGACGATCCATTCCGCTTGGCTTGGCTTTAACTCGTACCCGTAAATAGGGATTACGGCACCGGTCACTTGCGTCATCCGTGTCCTCCACAAGCTGTCCGCAGTCGAAGCCGCCTACAAGGTGGACTAACACGTCGATTCGACCAGGCGCGGGCTATTGTCCAGAACGGGCTGGCCCAGTGGAATCGGCGAATGGAGGGGTAGACGATGCGGTAACCCCTGCGTTTCTCGAAACTGTATGAATCCCAGATGACGGAGTCTATTCCCGCCTCTTCGCTTTCCCATCGCTTCGAAGGCGCTCGAAGAAAAGACTTGTATAAACCGATTTTCCGTGATAGTTTCTTCTTTCAGCTAAAGCAAAGTTTGCGCTAAGCTGTTTCCCCCTCCTTGTCGAACGCACACCAAGTGCCCGTTACCCTAAGTTAGGCCTGAATTCTCGGTTGGCTGACGTTGGTCATCGACGTTGGCTGAGTATCAGAACTAATCGTGGCGACCCGACATCGGCAGTCCCCGCCACCACTCGATAACAAGTAATTCGCTCACTGTGAAGCGAAGCCCTACGTCTCTGTTCGGACGCTAATCCACAATTACGCAAGCATTCGCACAGGCCCGGCACGGGTCGTGCTGACTTTGTTGGAGGAGTGTTTCGACATGATATCTGCTTATTTATCCAAGCTTCGAATGATCCGTTGGACCCGGCTCGCGGCATGCGCCGTAGCGGTCTTGTCCAGCCAAATGTTTCTCACCGAAATGAGTTGGGGTCAATCCACTTTCGGTTCGTTTGTCGGAACCGTAACGGACTCCGCTGGAGCCGTCATCCCTACTTGTGTAGTCAGCCTGGTCAACAAAGGCACGGCTGCCAAGCGCGAAGCAATGACGAACGCGGATGGTTCCTATACCTTCGTGAATATCGAACCCGGGATGTATGACGTTGCGTTTCAGGCGCAGGGCTTCCGCAGTTCCACCATCACCGGTTTCGAGCTCTCGGCACGCCAGACGATGCGCGCCGATACGATGCTGCAAGTCGCCACGGTCGTTGAATCGGTGAGTGTCACGGCAGCCATGGAGCCGACGATTCAGACGGAGGTTTCCACTATCGCGGAAACCAAGACAGGCCGCGAGTTGATCGATCTTCCGCTTGCCATCGGCTCCCGCGGTGCCGGATCGACCAGTCCCATTACGACTTTGACGACCCAACCCGGGGTGCAAATCGACAACAGCGGGAACATCTCCGTCGCGGGGGCCAAGCCGGCCATGATTTCTGTGACCCTGGACGGCATCAGCACCTCCAGCGCCAAAACGGGTTCCCCTGTGTCTGAGCTCTTCCCCTCGTTCGAAGGCATCGCGGAAATTAAGGTGAGCGAAATCAATAACACAGCGGAGTTTGGCGGCGTCAGCGACATCACTACCGTTTCCAAGGGTGGCGGCAACATCTTCCATGGCAGCTTGTTCGAGAACTACCAGGGCGCAGTCCTGAATGCTCGCAATCCGTTTAGCGCCGTAAAGCCAAAATTGGTCATGAATGACTTCGGCGGCTCGTTTGGCGGCCCCCTTTCCATTCCCAAGTTGTATAGCGGGAAGAGCAAGACGTTTTTCTTTGTGGATTACGAAGGGCTCCGCTTGCCGCGCCAAAGTACCGTCATCCAGAGCATCCCTACGGCTGCGATGAGGACCGGTGATTTGTCTGTTTACACCACTGCCACCATCCGGGATCCCGCAGCGGGCGGGGCGGCATTTGTTGGGAAGCAGATCCCTCTGACGCGCATCTCCGATCTCTCGAAGAGAGCAATGGCGTTCTACTGGCGAAATTTGCCGAACAATGGCGCTCCGGGCGCGATTGCGAATAACTATCTGGAGAACTTCCCCACCTCCATAGCCAGCAATCAGGGTGACGTTCGCGTGGACCACAATATCTCTAGCAATCAAACCGCCTTCGTCCGTCTCACTTACAAGAAGCGGAATAGCTCCACTGCTCCCAACGGCCCCACCTTCCTAGGTGGAGGCGATGGGCTGGAAGACGTCTACAGCATCGCCGCAGCGCACAACACCATCCTCTCGCCGACCTTGATCAACGAGGTCCGCATGGGCATCAGCTCTCAAGTCACCAGTACCGGATACGGATACACGGCGCAGGAAGTGGCGAACGCTCTTGGCCTCAATCTTCCCAGCATCCCCAACGGAGCGGCATCCACCAACTTCGCCATTACCGGTTTCACGGGGACGAGTGGCGGCAGCACGGCGCTCTCAAAGTCTCGAACCATACAGCTGATCGACAACGTTACCTGGAACAAAGGCACTCACAGCTTTAAGTTCGGCGGTGACTACCGCTACCAGACGGGACTTTACACGAACGTGTTTTCGGGCGGCCGCATGAGTTCCTATACCTTCAACAACTCTTCGGCGACGAGCGGCAACATCGGAAATCCGTTCGCCGCATTCCTGCTGGGGATTCCCGACATTTCGAATCTAACCTCCGTCATGAATCCGGATTCCTTCGGATACGCCAGCCACTATAACGTTTACGTCCAGGACAACTGGAAAGTCACGAAAAGCTTCACCCTCAATTACGGCTTGCGCTACGAATACCATCCTAACTACCGCGACCACTACAACAACACTGCCAACTTCATTCCCGACATCGACACGATAGTCAACGGGGTGAAGGTGCATGGAGCTGTAGTGATACCCGATGACGGTGTCGTCAATGTCGCCCAGCCATTCCGGGATTCCATTTTCCCGACGCCGATCCTGAAAGCTTCAGAAATCGGTTTGCCGCAGAATTTGCGCTATTCCCAGCGCACCGATTTTGGCCCGCGCGTCGGCTTCGCATGGCGCGTCACCGGTGACAGCAAATTCGTGGTTCGTGGTGGATATGGACGCTACATCGAATCTTTGTCCGGTAGCGGACTCAACTCCGCGTGGGCCGTGGCCTCAAGCTTCGTCGGACGCTATACCAACAGCTATGTAAACGGCAAACACACCTATAGCTTCCCTAGTCCGTTCCCGGCAAACCTGGCGCGGCCCGGCACCGAATCCTTCCAGCTGGCTTCGGAACTGCACTATCGCGATCCGAAAGTCGACCAGTGGAACCTGACGCTTGAGCGCGACCTGGGCTTCAACACCGGCCTCCGCGTTACCTACGATGGCAGCCACGGTTCAAACCTCGGCTATCAGTACAACGCCAACCAAATACCCGTAAACAAAGTAGGGGCCGCGGCTATGGCCGCGTCGATTCCGCATCCATTGCTCAACTCGATTTCCCAGACGGGTAGCGGGGCGCGCAGCAACTATCACGCGGTCACCGTGACGGCGAACCGGCGCTTCTCGAAAGGCCTGCAATTCCAGGCCAGCTACGCCTTCGCGAAAAATCTTTCCAACGGCAGCGGTGCCAACCCCACCGGATTCTCCGGTGAAACGGGCGGCTCCGTCAGCGACCGGTACAACATTGATCTGGATTACGGCAACGTGGCCTACACTCGCCGGCATCGCTTCCAAAGCACGTTCCTCTACGCTCCGCAGGTGAACGTGTCGAATTCTATTTTGCGTCATGCGGCCAATGGTTGGGAACTCTCCGGTGTGCTGATGTTCCAATCGGGCCCGTTCCTGACTGTCATCACAAGCGGCGCGGATCCCGGCGGGCTAGGACAGGGGCAGACCGCGGGTGGAACGGTTCGCGCGGATATGGTCCCCGGTGATCTTCCGCTGTACCCCACCGTACAGGGTCCATCGTCGTGGATCAATGCATCCGCATTTGCGGTCCCCACCAACAACATTGGCCGGATGGGCAATTCGCCGATCGGCTCCATCATGGGACCTGGAACCCAGGCACTGTCCCTCTCCTTGTTCCGGTCGGTGACCATTCACGAAAATCTGAAGCTGCGCTTGGGAGTGGCTGGCGCAAATGCGTTGAATCACCCCAATTACGGAACTCCCGCGCTAACCCTCGGGAACGCGACCTTTGGAACCATCACGTCCTTGCAATCGGCCGAAGGCGCAGGTGCCCGCAACCTGCAACTTACCGGACGGATCACTTTCTAATTTCTTAAAAGGAGCACGATGAAACAGTCACTCGCATTAATTGCCGCAATACTGTGCAGTACATTCCTGATGCTGGGCCAGGGGGGTGGCCGTGGCGGAGCAGGGAAAGGTGGTGCGGCGGCCAAGGGAAAGGCGGTCGTAGAAGAAGGGATCCCGGTTACAAGCGAGTTGGTTGTCAGCAAATGTAGCTCCTGTCACGCCAAGGATGATAAAGGAAACCTCAGCCGCATCTCCTATGCGCGCAGTAGTCCCGAGGGCTGGCAGGAAGCGATCAAGCGCATGGTCCGCTTGAATGGCCTCACCTTGGATGCGGTCGAAGCCAAATCCATTTTGAAGTATCTCAGCACCAATCACGGCCTGGCGCCTGAGGAAGCTAAGCCCGTGATGTACATGGTGGAACATCGCATTCAAGATGAAGCGATACCCAATGAAGGTATTCGCACTACCTGCATGCAGTGCCATGCGCTGGGCAAAGCGTTCCAATGGCATCGCACGAAAGAGGATTGGACGCTGTTGACCAACATGCACGTCGCGTTCTTCCCCCAGGCGGATTCGGCCTTCCGGCGTAACGCAAACGCGGGCGGCAACGGAGGAGGCGGCGCGTCGCAGGGCGGCGGTGAAGCCCCCGCGGCTGGCGGCGGAACGGGATCGCTGGACGCAACGCTCGATTTCCTGGCAACCAACTACGGCTTGCACACACCGGAATGGTCGGCGTGGAAGGCTCGCATGCGCGCCCCCAAGATCGCCGGAAAGTGGATGGTCGTGGCGCACATTGCAGGCAAGGGTCAATATACCGGAGAGCTTACCGTTACACAGGGCGCGGCGGAAGACGAATTTATAACCAACGTCAAATTGGCGCCGCTGGGCGGTGGTCCGGCTATCACGCGGACCGGCACCGGCCTGGTTTACGCGGGCTACTCCTGGCGCGGCAGATCCAAGGGCACGACGGTCGCCAATGCTCCTGTGGATGATCTATCCAGTGAGATGCGCGAGGTCATGTGGATTGCTCCCGACCAAACCTCCGGCGAAGGCCGCTGGTTCTGGGGCGAGTATCAGGAATTCGGCATGGATGTGAAATTGAAACGCATCACGGGTGCGCCCACGCTACTTTCACTCGACCGTCCTTCCTTGATGGCGGGCGCACAAGCTCAGACAGTGCGATTGCTGGGCGCGAATTTGCCCGCGCAGCTAACGGCGGCGGACCTGGATTTCGGGTCGGGTGTGACCGTGAAGTCGATTGTGTCGCACACGGCCACCGAGGTTGTGGCGCAAGTGGACGTCGCGCCGAAAGCCGTTTTCGGCAAACGCGATGTGGTCCTGGGCACCTCCGTGCTGCCCGCGGCCTTTGCCGTATACGACAAAGTGGATTACATAAAAGTCGGCCCGGAGACGGCCATGTCCCGCCTGGGCAGCGACGTTCATCCGAAAGGCTACCAGCAGTTTGAAGCTTTTGGATTCCACCGCGGCGAAGACGGAAAACTGCACACTGCCGACGACGTGGACCTTGGACCGGTGGAAGTCACGTGGTCGGTGGAGGAGTTTTACGCGGTATTTGGCGACGACGACAAAGAGTTCGTCGGCACGCTGAATCCCAAGGGTCTGTTTACTCCCGCTCTGGATGGTCCGAATCCGCAGCGCAAGTTCAGCCGCAACAACTACGGGGACATCTGGGCTGTAGCCACCGCAACCAAGGAGAAGGATAAAGAAGGCAAGCCGTTGACCGCTAAGTCGTACTTGGTGGTGACCGTACCCACCTACATTCGTTGGGATCAACCGGAGGTGGGCAAATAATGACCGCGACAGAAACTCATAGTTCGTATCACTGCGGCGAGTTCCACGAGTTCGAAGGCGCCGGCAAGCGCTTCCTCTATCTGGTGCCGGCCGGAGCCATCTTTGAGCTGGACGAGGCAACGTCGACGGTATTAGCCGAGGTCTCAAAAGGCGGCGTCACGCGCGACGATTTAGTCGGGCGCCTATCCGCCAGGGGACTCGCCTTCGAGGAAGCTTCAGAGCTCGTCGAAGAGTTGACCATGTCCCGAGTACTCGTGATGGGCGAAGCGGTGCATGAACCGTTGGAGGAGCCGCCAGCCGATTTTCCGCTGCAAAGCCTGGTGATGAACCTCACCAATCAATGCAATCTGTCGTGCACCTATTGCTACGAATTCGGCGAAGACAAGGTTGCCACGCCGGAGGGCAAGCCGAAGTTCATGGATCTCACTACCGCCATGGCGTCGGTGGATTTCCTGCTCTCGCAATCGAATGGACGCCAGGCCGTGCACATCACGTTCTTCGGCGGCGAGACGTTGATGAATTTCCCGCTGCTGAAGGAAGTGGTGTCGTACGCCAGGGATCGGGCTACCCAGGAAGGGCGGTCGATCGATTTTAGTTTGACCACCAATGCCACCTTGCTGACGCCGGCCATCATCCAGTTTCTGTCGGACAATAGCATCGGCGTTACGGTCAGCATGGACGGTCCGCCGGATCTGCATGACAAGTTGCGCGTCTTCGCCAACGGGCGGGGAAGCTATGACATCATCGCTCCGCGAGTGAAAGCTCTCATCGCCGGGCATCGCACGCGGCCCATCACGGCGCGGGTTACCTTGACCAGCGGCGTCACCGACGTGGTCCGAATCTACCGCCACCTGAAGGACGACTTGGGCTTCCACGAAGTAGGCTTCGCGCCAGTAACAAGTGCTCCGGACCGGCTCTATTCCATTGGCGAACAGGGCATGCACGGCGTGTTAGGACAATTCCATGTGCTCGCAAAAGAGTATCTGGAGTATGCGCTGCGCGGCGAAATGCATGGGTTTTCGAATGTCAGCGACACCATCGCGGAGCTCTATCAGGGTGTGAATAAATCGCATCCTTGCGGGGCAGGATTAGGTTTGATGGGAGTGGGACCCTCCGGCGATATCGCACCGTGTCATCGCTTCGTCGACTCAGATCAACATGCGTTGGGCCATATCTCCACTGGCATCGACAAGGAAAAGCAGCAGGCATTTCTTAGCAAGGGCCACATCAACGCAAAATACGATTGCCATGAGTGCTTCGCCCGGCCGCTCTGCGCCGGCGGATGCCATCACGAGGCGTTTGTCCACTATGGCGACACCGGCCATCCGAATTTGCACTACTGCGACTGGATCCGTGAATGGACGGACACGTGTCTACAGATCTTCGGCGCGATTAGCGCACAGAATCCGGGTTTCCTGGAAACATTTGCACTCAGAAAGGGACTATGAAGCACTTACGCGCGGTCAACAAAAAAGCACGCCGCATTGATGCTCAAGTGAGCATGATGAAAGAAGACGTCCTGGGCCTGCAGAACAACAATCCGCCGGCGACTCCGCAAACGCGTCCGCACGTCCCCATGGGCTGCGCTCTGGCGTTCTCTCCAGGTTGGGAAGTGGATTCCGCTGGAGGCACGGCTGGCCTCTGTCAACCCGTGGAACGCGATATCTACGATTGCTACGTCACTTGCTTCTGGCCCGCGCAAGTCCCCGACCATCTGAACAATTATCCGGACTGGGCCAACAAGTGCGCCGCCGCCACCAAGGACTGGCGCAATCTGGACTTGGTTTTCCCATAGAGGCCGTCCGCGCGGCAACCACAATTCTTGAATTCGTCTGAGGTGACTATCTTCTTATGAAACGATCTATTCTTGTTTCCATCTTCGCCCTATCCAGCGTTGTTGCCAACGCAGGGGTACTGTTCATGGGCGCCTATCCGAGTTCCGTCATGGTGGTGGACGACACCACCGGCAAGGTCGTCGACAGAATCCATCTCGAGACCGGCCTGCCCACCAGCCTGCGCATGTCGTTCGACAAGAAGCTAATCTACGTAGCGACCAACGATCACGCCGGCATTGAGGTCATCGACGTCGCCACGCGCAAAGTGTTGAGTCACTTTGTCCTCAATGACGCCACGCACCTCTACCGTTTCGGAGGCGGCGCCGCCGACCCGCAGGGTAAGTTCCTGTACGGGCAGACCACCGAAATCACCAAGCAGATCGACCGTTATGAAATCGGCAAACCCAAATACACCATTGTCGATCTGGCAACCGGCAAAATCGCGAAGACGTTCGACGTGCCGGGCAATGGGAACGGAGGAGGTGGCGGCGGCAATCGCGGCGGCGGTTTCGAAGTCTCGCCCGACGGCAAATATTTGTACCAGTTCGGCGCGCAGATCACCGTGTTGAGTACAACCGATTTCAGCGAGGTGGAGAAGATCGAGTTGGCGCAGCCGGATGCTCCCGCAATGGAGGGCATGGGTTTCGGAGGCATGCAGGAAACGCTGAGCGAACCCGGCCAGCGCGTTTCGATTTTCAATTACTCCGACCCCATCGTGCACAACAAAGTGTTCGGACTCGCGCATTTCGATCTCAACACACGCAAGTTCGATTTCACTCCTCTCGGTCCCTCTCCCATCGCGATGACCAACCTCCGGGTGACACCGGACAAAAAGATGGGCTATCTGGTGACTACTAGCGGCACGCTTGGCAACAAGCGCTGCGAGTTCATGGCAGTGGACTTGGTCACCACTCGTATCGCGGGAACGTCCGAGTTGGCGTGCCGTTCCCGTTATAGCTTCGGAATGTCCGGCAACGGCAAAAAACTCTACATCTACGGCGCCGGCTTCGAAATCGAAGTCTTCGACGCAGCCACCTTCAAGAAAGAAGCGACCTGGGATCTGGAGAACGACATGACCGGCGGCGGAATGATCTACGTTCCTTAGCGGCGGACAGGAGCCATGTCGAATGCATGACAGGAAGGCGTTGTTCGCGGGCTACCGCAGAGCCGCGCGCTTTCTCATTCCTTACCGCTGGCGCCTGGTCCTCATTCTACTGACAGGGGTGGCCGCAACATCGTTTGGCCTGATTCAACCGTACACCTCCAAGCTGCTGATCGACGAAGCGCTCGCGCCGCGGGATTTCCAGAAACTCCTTCTGGTCAGCCTGCTGATGGTGACAGCCACCGTCGTCAGCTTCGCGCTGAACATCCTCTCCAGCTACCAATACGTCCGCATGTCCGCCGTCGTTCTGTTCGACATGCGCGTGGCCCTGTACCGGCACCTGCAACTGTTGTCCCCCCGATTCTGGGTTCGCAGCAAGCTGGGCGACGTCGTCTCGCGAATCAATGGCGATATTTCCGAAGTGCAGCGGATCTCCGCGGACAGCTTGCTCAGCGTTCTGTCGAACGTCGTCTTTCTGATCGGCAGCGCCGTGATCATGGCCTCATTGAACATGACGTTGTTCATGTTGAGCCTCATCGTCCTGCCCTTTAGCCTGTGGACGCTGCGGCATTACCAGAACCGCTTAGTGGGACGCGTAAAAGCGGTGCGGGAACGGGGAGCCGATATCGGAAGCTTCCTGATAGAGACGCTCCTCGGCATTCGCGTCGTGGTGACCGCCGGCGCGGAAGTCCGCGAAGTGGAACGCTTCCGGTATCGCAACCAGAGCTTTTTAGACGCCCTGCTCAGCATGCAGATGACGTCGTTCCTTTCGGGCGCAGTCCCCGGAACGCTCATCACACTAAGCACCGCAGCCATCTTTCTTTATGGCGGCAAACTAGTCATCGATCGCGAGCTGAGCATCGGCTCCCTGGTGGCGGTGATGGCGTATCACGGACGATTGCTGACGCCCATTCAGAATCTGATGAGCCTCTATAGCAATCTGGTGTCGGGCGGCGTCTCATTGTCGCGCGTGTTTGAATTGTTCGATACCACGCCGGAGGTCGCCGATCGTGCTTTGACGCGCGCCAGTGTGGCTGGTCGAGGAGACGTGGATTGCCGCGACGTTTCGTTCTCCTACGATGGCGAGTCGGTATTGAACAAGTTGTCCTTCCACGTGCCGGCGGGAACCATCTGCGCCATCGTCGGACCCAGCGGGGTGGGCAAGTCGACTCTGGCGGATTTGTTGGTACGTTTCTACGACCCGCAAACCGGCGAAATCCACTTGGACGGTCAGGATTTACGCGAGTTGCGGCTGCAGGACCTGCGCCGTCAGGTGATGTTGCTGGATCAGGCGCCATTTCTGTTCCAATCCTCCATCCGCGACAACATCGCCTACGCCCGGCCCGATGCCACCGACGAAGAAATTATCGAGGCGGCGCGCGCGGCCGCCATTCACCAGAGAATCCTCGCGTTCCCCGACGGATACTCGACCACATTGGCGGAGCGCGGCCAAGGCCTATCCGCCGGCGAGCGGCAACGCCTGGCACTCGCGCGCGCGCTGCTGGCGAATCCCAAAGTGCTGGTGCTGGACGAGCCAACCTCTGCGTTGGATGAAGACAATGAGCGCCTGATTACGGAAACCCTTGGCATTGCTCTAGCTGGCCGCACCGCGATCATCATTACGCATCGTCCCGCGGTGGCTGCCATCGCCCATCAGGTGATCACATTACAAAAATGAGAATCGCCATCATCGATAGCGGAGTCTTTGAAGGCCACCCTCACGTAGGCAAAGTCGCGGCGGCCGTCCAGATCACCGCGTCCGGGATGGGCAATGATCCCCTCGACCGCTTGGGACACGGGACCGCCGTAGCCGCCGCCATTCGAGAGAAAGCTCCTCACGCGGACTTGTACTCGGTGAGAGTGTTCGGAGGACGACTGGCAGCCAGCATGGAAGTAATTCTCCGTGCGTTAGCGTGGTGCCGGGATCAGGAAATCGACTTGATCAACCTGAGCTTAGGCACGTCCAATCCAGATCATCGGACCCTGTTCACAGCAGCCTTGGCCGGAAATGGAGTGGTGGTCAGCGCAGCCAATCTGCTCCCCGGAACCCTGCCCGGCGTGATCGGAGTGGACGTGGACGCAGAGTGTCCGCGCGACCGCTATGGATATCGAGACGGTGTGTTCTGGGCGTCGCCCTATCCCCGTCCCATCGAAGGTGTGCCGCCTTCCAGGAATTTGCAGGGCGTAAGCTTTGCGGTCGCCAACATGACCGGTTTGATCGCGCAGAGGTGGCCCATTGGCCCGCGAGACGACCTCAGGAGCAGACTCGCGGACGCCGCTCAGCACGCACCGCGGGCCCTCTCAGAATTGACGGGAGTATTATGACGGGAATCACGATACGCGGAGACGGAATCGCGGCCGCCTGTTGCTCCCATATCCTGACGCAGGCGGGCATCGCCACTTCCTGGGACAGGTTGGATCGCTCCAGGCTGCCTGTAATCATGTTGAGTGGCGCCGCCCTCACATTAATGGGGGACGTTTTCGGCCCCATGCAGGGCTTCTCGCAGCTACACCGAATCCGCCGGCGAGTCGTATCGTGGGGTCCCGATTCCAAGCCGGTTACCATGGCCCACGCTGCCGTCGTGGTTTCCGAGCAGTTCCTGTTGCACGCTGTCGCCACGAAACTCGCACAGAATCGTGGGAACCCGCCCCAAATGCAAGGCGCGTCCCAATGGGAAATCCTCACAGCGACTCCGCTGCCCCCCGCAACGCAGGAACATAACTTCGGCCTTCGACGAGCCACTGCGATTGCCGTCACGCTCAGGGATAGGGCCGATTCCAGCGCCTGCTGGGTGGAGTCGGTGAAGGACGGATGGTTGTTCCTGATTCCGAACGGTACGAAGTCCGGGTATCTTCTGGCCGTAGGAGATTCGCCCGAGAATTTGTTGGACGCCAGTAGCTTGATTGCGAAACGCATCGAACAACTCGGAGAACGCGCGGGCGAGTTCCCTGCAAATCCACGCTTGCACTGGCCGCTCTGTGGACCCGGGCCGCTCTCTGGACCCGGATGGTTAGCTTGCGGAAGCGCCGCTATGGCCTTCGACCCGCTCTGCGGAGACGGAACCGCACATGCGATTCGCGAAGCGATACTGGCCTCGGCCGTCATTCAGGCCATCGCCAAGGGGACCGATCCAGGCCCGTTGCTCTCACACTACCAGGCTCGCCTGACGGCCGGATTGTCACGTCATCTGACGCTGTGCGAAGAATTCTACCGGACGGGTTCCGAAGGGGACTGGTGGAAGAGGGAATGGCGATCCATGCAGCAGGGCGCTGCGTGGTGTGCCGGCAAGGTCGGCGATTTCCCCGCCTTTCGCTATCAGTTGAACGGCTTTGAACTTCACCCCGTTTGACCGCATGGCCACCCAGCATCCGCGTAACTGAGAAGCATAGTACTTTTTCCACATTCCTAGTTCTTTTGCGTAGCTGTTCATGTGGAAATCCAGTGGTAAGCTACCGTTTCGGCACAGACGCGCAACCTAGCCGGGGCATTACATTTAGGTTGCAGCCCGCGGCCGCCACGGAAACTCTCCTTAGTTTCGTGACTGAAGGGCCGGAGGTTTCGGCCCAGTCTCGTTCCACCCCGCATTTCCCGTCTCCCCCTATGCAAGCTCGATCCACTGTCTACTGCCGGTTTGGCAAACGGCTGTTTGACATTATTGCTAGTTTGTCAGCGCTGATCGTGTTGTCTCCGGTCTTGTGTGTGGTCGGACTCTTGGTACGTATCTTCCTGGGCGCGCCCGTGATTTTCCGGCAGACCCGCGGCGGCCGGAATCAAACGCCGTTCACCATCTTCAAATTCCGATCCATGCTGCCGGCAAACGACCCATCCGGCAACCTTCGATCTGAGAGCGCCCGCATTACGTCGCTGGGCCGGATCCTGCGCGCGACAAGCCTTGACGAGTTGCCGGGATTGTTCAACGTCCTCCGTGGCGATATGAGTTTGGTGGGCCCCAGGCCGCTTCTAACGCGATATGGGCCGTGGTACGCGGCGGATGAATTGAGCCGCTTCGACGTGCTTCCGGGCATTACCGGTTGGGCGCAGATTAATGGCCGTAATGCGTTGGGTTGGGACGACCGGTTCCAATATGACGTGTATTACGCCCAGCATGTCTGTCTTTCGCTAGACCTCAAGATTCTCTTCCTCACGGTTGGAAAAGTTCTGCGGCGCGACGACGTTCATGTGGATTCAACCCTGATCGTGCCCGCGCTGGATGATGAACGGCGTCAGAAATGGGGCAGCCTTGCAGTGCGGCCGCAGGTGGCGGCGGAAGGAAAAATCGATCTGTTGGCGAAGTAATTCCTCTCCATGAGCATACAAATACTGACCACGGCCCAGTCCGCCGAATGGATGCAGGTTATCGAACGGTGTCCGCGCCACGTTTTCTATGATTTGCTGTAATACCATGCGCTGGCCGAGGACCTGGGCGAAGGTGATGCCAGCTTGTTTCATTACAAGGAAGCTGAGTGTTCGATATATCGCACGCCGACGGTTGCTCGCGCGCCAGCGCCGGGATTGCTGATGGCGCGGACGGCAGAAACTAATCCATGAACGTTCTAATTACAGGTGCCGGGCGTCGAAATTATCTGGTTCGATACTTCCAAGACGCGCTGCGCGACACGGGACGGGTAATCGCGTGCGATGCCAGTGCCACCGCGCCGGCCCTCGAGGACGCGGATCAGAACATCTTGGTTCCCCCTGTGGATCACCCCGACTATTTTGATGTTCTCCTCGCCATTTGTTGCGAAAACCGCGTTCGGCTGGTCATAGCACTCAACGAATTGGAACTTGGCGGCCTGGCAAGCCGCGCTGCTTTATTTCAGCAGGCGGGCACGATTCCCCTTGTCGCGTCACCCGAAATTGTGGCGACTTGCCTGGATAAATGGGCGGCGTTCCGTTGGCTGCGGACACATCACATCCTCACACCGCAGACGTACCTGACCTTCGAGGATGCCCGTATCGCCATCGCACGTGGTGAGTTGAGGTTCCCATTATTCGTTAAGCCACGGTGGGGCAATAGTTCGTCCGGCATTGAGCTCGTGGAAAACGTGCGCGAGCTGGAGCTTGCATTGGAATGGGGAAAGACCCAACTTCGGCGCACCATCTTTGGCAAGTTGAACCAGGCGGATCCCGATCACGCGTTCCTTATGCAGGAGCGAATCGAAGGGCAAGAATACGGTATCGACGTCGTCAATGACCTGAACGGTCGCCACGTCGCCACTCTGGCGCGCCGCAAGTTAGCGATGCGGGCAGGCAGCACGGACCGCGCCATCAGCGTGGTGGAACCCAGGCTGGAGCGACTTGGGGAAAGGCTGGGGCAAGATCTGGCGCACCCCGGCAGTGTCGACTGTGATGTGATCGCGACGTACGAGGGTTGTTTCGTGCTGGACATCAATCCCCGTCTGGGGGGAGGTTACCCGTTCTCCCATGCGGCGGGTGCTGATTTGCCCTCGGCATTGATAGCGTGGGCAAGCGGGGCAGAACCGGATCCGGCGTGGTTGCGCTGCCAACCCGGCGTCTTGTCCGCGCAGTTTGACAGCGTGAGGGTCTTGGATCAGGCGTCCTCGGCATCCGCACATTCAGCGGGCCAACCAACCGCCAGCAAAAGTATTGCCAACTACGCCGATATCCCACCATCTGCAGGACATTCCGCTAATTTACGGAGCACTCGATGATTCGACCTCGACGCGCGCCTCCAGGGCACTCTCTGCCCGCGCACTGGAGTAAGCAAGTAATGGAACGCGAGAACTAGAGTGGCGTGACTTTCGCGGAATAAATCGTGGGACTACCAATCTTCTTCGTCGGTTCTGGTCATAAAACCCTACTTTTGCGCCTATATTCACTAAGTCGTCCTGGTCGATAGTTCCAGACCGCCTAGTGCCGCATTTGGTACCTTCGACCTCTGTACACCCTCACGGGTTACTGACAAACTGTAACTCCACGGAGGATGAATCATCGTTTTCCAAGTGGGACTGAAAGGGCGGGAGCCTGTTTACAGACATGCAAGACAATCTCAAATGGTACGCGGTTCGAGTGCGATCGAGATGCGAGAAATCCACCGCAATGTATCTCGAGGCCAAGGGATTTAAGATATGCAGCGCGGTGACTCCGCAGCGGCGCGTTTGGTCTGACCGGATCCGGCTCGTCGACATGCCGCTTTTCCCCGGCTACATCTTTGCGTGCTTCGCGCAAGCCAGCCGAGTCGAGGTTTTGAAGGTGCCCGGCGCCGTTGGCATCGTTGGATTTGGATCGACGGATTGCCCGGTTGAGGATGAGGAAATGATCGCGCTTCAGACTCTGCTGGAGTCGGGCGCGGATCTGCAGCGGGTTCCCTTCATGTCGATTGGCGGCAGGGTGCGCGTACGCAATGGCATCTTTCGCGACGCAACGGGTGTCCTGCTTCAATTTAAAAGCGGCCATCGCTTGGTTGTGTCGGTAAGTATCTTGCAGCGGTCTGTGGCCGTGGAAATCGATGAAGCAATGGTGGAAACGCTGCCGAGTCTCTCCGTTCGGGGGGCCGCATGAGAGCCGCCACCACGTTCGCTTTAGCGTTGCTCTCTGCATTCGCGTTCCACGTCCACGCAGCTACGGCGTACGTTCTAGGTCCGGGCGATCGTATCTCGGTGACTCTCCGCGATTTGAAAGAGATTGAGTTCCAGCCCACCTCGTTGGCTCCTGATGGCACCGTCGAGTTTCAATACGCCGGCCGCTTGCAAGCCGGAGGTTTGACCACGGAGCAACTGGCCCGCGAGATTGAAACGCGGCTACAGAGCGTCGTTCGCAACCCCAAGGTGGTTGTCGAAATCACGGAGTATGGTTCGCAACCGGTTTCGGTGCTGGGGTCCGTTCACAAGCCTGGCCTGCATCAGCTGCGCGGCGGCAAGACGCTGCTCGAAGTGCTTTCCATGGCTGAAGGATTAACAACCGAGGCTGGCAACACCATCCTGGTAACACGTCCAATATCGTCCGGACCAATTCCACTGGCGATTGCCACCACGGATTCAGCGGGCAACTTCAGTGTGGCCAGTATCGGTCTAAAGAAATTGTTGGATGGATCGAATCCTGAAGGCAATATTCTGATTCGACCTAACGATGTGATTTCGGTGCCGCGTTCCGAGCTGATCTACGTGGTTGGCAATGTCCGCAAGCCCGGGGGTTTCACGCTACTGGAGCGCGAATCCGTATCCGCACTGCAGGCCTTAGCCTTGGCGGAGGGCATGGACTCGACGGCCGCTCCGGAACACGCCCGCATCCTCCGCCCTATCGAGGATGGCAAGCAGCGCAAAGAGATCGTTCTGGATCTCCGCAAAATCTTGTCGAATCAGGCTCCGGATCAGATGCTGCAGCCAAACGATATTCTCTTTATTCCTAACAGCGCCATTAAGAGTGCCTCGCGGCGGGCGATGGAAGTCGGCATTCAAATGGCGACGGGCGTAGTTATTTTTCGCAGATAGAGACGTCACAAATGCAAGAACCGGGATTAATACGCCAAGTAGTTCTGTCGAACGCTCCTGAAAGGCCTCCGTTGCCTCGTCCGCCCTATCCCAATCGGGTGCCGCGGCCAGCGCCGGTTCCTCAGGAAGATTCGGTTTTATTGGATGCGATGGCCTTCCTGCATCGCAATTACGGCGTGATTCTAACGGCGGCCATCCTGTGCGCTGGAATTGGCTTGGCCGTCGCCATGAGTCAGTCGCCGGATTATCGAGCCACTGCGACCATCGAAATCCAGGACTTAAATGAAAATTTTCTAAATCTCCAGGAGATATCGCCGGTTGCGTCCATCAATGACTCGTCCATGTCGACCGATGTACAAACCCAGCTCCGCATTCTGCGCAGCAACGCACTTTTGGAGCGCACACTGAGTCGTCTTGGGACGGAGCAGATTCCGCCTCCTAAGGGTTTGTTGGCGGTATGGCGCCAATTGCGTGACGCGCCGGAAAAGACGCCGAACCAAGAGGATTTGTTGGAACGGGCAGCTGCGAATCTCAAATTGCAAGAAACGCGGCAGGCCAGAATCGTCGATCTCACGTATGACAGCCCGGATCCAGAGTACGCAGCGAAATTTGTCAACACACTGGCCCAGCAATATATGGATCAGAGTATTGAGTCCCGCCTCCAGATTTCGGAAGGCACTAGCGCGTTTCTCACGCGGCAACTTCAGGAACTGCGTGACAAGTTGGCACAATCCCAGATGCGGCTGCAGGATTATGCGCAGCGATCCGGGCTGGTGATCAACGGACAGGATCGCGCCCCAGCGGCCGAGAAACTCCGACAGGTTCAACTGAACCTATCCAACGCGGAAGAGAATCGGATGGTCAAGCAAGCTCGTCTGGAGACGGTGGCTGCCGCGCCCGCGGAGTCCATTGCAGCCACGGAGAGCAGTTCGAAACGTGACTATAAGACGCAGCTCACCGAACTTCGAAGGCAGCGCGCGGACCTGCTGGCCGTCTACCAGCCGAGTTTCGCGGGCGTGGAACGCGTCGAAGCGCAGATCGCTTCGCTGGAAACGGAGCTGCGGGCGGAGAGCATGGCTCTTTTGCAGGACGCACGGAATGACTTTGCGGATGCGGTTCGGCGCGAAACCCTGCTCCGTGACAGTTTCGTGGAGCAGACGCACTTGGTTTCCGAAGAAGCGGAAAACTCCATTCAGTACGGCATGCTGAAAAATGAGGTGGATTCCAACCAACACCTCTACGAAATGATTTTGCAGCGCACCGCGGAGGCGAAAGTCGCCGCTGCCATGCGCGCCAGCAATACGCGCTTGGTGGACGCCGCCAAGACGCCTCGCTTGCCGTACCGGCCCAGCAGGTCCTTAAACCTAATGTGGGGCGGAACCGCCGGCCTTCTATTGGGTTTGGTGGTGGCCAACGCCCGCGAGCGTTATGACCGCCGCATCAAGAAGCCTGGCGACCTCGGCTTCCACCTGAACATCCCCGAGCTCGGCTCGCTTCCCTCCGCGGGTGCGCATCCCTCAAATCACTTCCAATTAGGCTCGGCTGACGGCGGAGCACTAAATGCCCGGCAGCAATCGAAGTCCGACAAACTATCCCTAGCGGTCGCCGAGTCCTGCCGCGGCATTCTCACCTCCATTCTTTTCTCCGACGAAGTAGCCCGGGTTCCGCAAATCATCGTGATAACCAGTGCGGAGCGCGGTGAAGGTAAGACCACTCTGGCAGCCAACCTTGCCGAATCGTTGGCGCGCATGAACCGCCGCGTGCTCTTGATCGATGGCGATCTTCGGCAACCGCAGCTGCATAAAATCTTTAACGTGCCGAACAACTATGGCCTCGGCGACCTCCTGACTCTGCAAACCGACAACTGCGATCTGATCGGTTATGTAGCACAACCGACCAGGATTCCAGGGGTCCATCTGCTGGCCGCGGGTCCGCACGATGCGCGCGCTTTGGACATGCTGTATTCCGCCGGAACTCTGAATCTGCTGTCCAACGCACGCCAGGAATTCGACACGATTCTGATCGATACTCCCCCCATGATCGATCTGCCGGATGCGCGCATTCTTGGCAGGATGGCGGATGGCGTGGTGCTGGTTGCCAGGGCCGGCGTCACCACTCGCGATGTTGCTCTGGCCGCGAAGGTGCGTTTGGACGAAGATCGCACCGCACTGTTGGGCACGGTCCTGAACAATTGGACCAACTGATCGCTCCGCTCCTCGCCATCTTACAAAGCTGTTCTTGAAACAAATGGAAGACACCATGGTAGGCAATGAGTTGTTTGGACTTGGCCCTGCTATCCGGCGTCATCGTCTGCTCGGCCCGTTGTTCCGTGCTCTGTTGAGTAAGCGCGAACTGCTCCACGGCGCTAGTTGGTCGGTAGCCGCCGCAGTGGTCGCGCGCAGCTCAAACCTGGCGGCACTCATAATCTGTGCGCGCCTGCTGCCTCAGGAACGCTTCGGTGAAGTCGCGATCATTCAGGGTACAGTCGGCATGTTTGGTCCCCTTGCGGGACTGGGTCTCTCTGCCACTACGACGAAATTCCTGGCGGAATATCGGACGGCTGACCGCCTAAGAGCCGGCCGCATTCTGGCGCTGTCTTTGGCCATGGCCGCGATCGCTGGTCTGATGATGACGGGCGCGCTGATTCTGTTTGCTCCACAACTGGCCGCCCGCGGGCTCGCGGCGCCCCAACTGTCGGGTAGCCTTGTGGCCGCGTCCGGACTTCTACTATTCGGCGTGTTCGAAGCCGTACAAACCGGAGCCCTGGTAGGATTTGAAGCCTTCTCCAGAATAGCCAGACTCAGCTGCTGGAACGGTTTGCTATCCATTCCCGTCATCGTACTTTTGACTTACCTCTATGGGTCGCAAGGCGCGCTTGCCGGGCTCACGTTATCCGTAGCCCTGTCCTGTTTGCTGAACTGGATCGCATTGCGCGCCGCATGCCGGCGTTACGATGTCCATCCAACATTCAAAGGCTGCTCTTCAGAACGGCACGTTTTGCTTTCCTTCAGTCTGCCTTCTTACCTCTCCGGCTTGTTGGTGGCACCAGCCACCTGGCTCACCAGCGCCTATCTGGTCAATCAACCCGGAGGCTACTCGGAAATGGCGTTGTTCGGCGCCGCGGACCGCTTCCGTTATCTGCTGATCTTCCTGCCTCTGGCTGCTTCGCGCATTGCGATTCCAGCTCTGTCCCGTTACCGGTCCTCGGGCGATCACGATGGCTACCGAAGCGCTTTTCGCTGGAACCTGATCTTCGGCCTGCTTACGACAGTAGTGCCTGCGCTGGCGTGCATCGCATTGTCCCGATTCCTGATGTCGTGGTACGGCGTGGACTTCCGAAAAGGCTGGCCGGTCTTGAGTATCCTGGCCTTATCGGCGATTCCTACAGTGCTGAACACGCAACTAGGTTCCGCCTTGCTCAGCAATAACCGCGCCTGGTCACGCACGGTTGCCGACATGGTGTTGACGATCGTATTCCTGTCAGTTGCCTGGGTGGCGATACCCCGCTGGGGTTCCGTTGGACTGGCTGGATCGTTCGTGTTGGCTTATTCCGCCGCTTGTTTGATGATGTGGATCTCGCTGCGCAAGGGCCATGCAAAGTCTTAGTTTGTATTCGATGGCCGAGGTTGAGTCGAGCCCCGCTCCGTCAGGACGCGGCAAATTCGTCGATCCTCACTGGACGCTGTGTCTTCCCTTGCTGGCGTTGACTGCGATCTTTTTCGCCGCTCCGGAGAACCGCCTGATCGCGGCAATGGCGTCGTCCACCGTTTACACTCTCATGCAGTGGTTGGTGCCGCAGTGCCGTTTGCGCCGCGATGCCGTCTTGTCACCGCAGAATTTAGCCACCCTGTTGTTCCTCGCAAAACTCGTGGTTGTGCCGATGCTGGTGATGTTGGTCGGGCCGACGGTCGGCGTTTTGCCATCCCTTCCAACGCACGACTCCATCGAATGGGCGTTGCTGATTGCAACAGTCGCCTACATCGCTTTTTGTTACGGCCTCAGCTTCGTCTCCGCCCGTGCCCTGGATCCGGGTTCCCGGCCGCTGCTGAACGCGCTTTCGCAAATCCCGAGCCGCAACACTGTGCTTGTATTTGCAGCTCTCGGATTAACTGGGTTCGCGCTGATCTTCGGAAGCCCAGCCGGATTCATGGAATATTTCTTGAATCCACCCGAAGTGAAGCTCAATCAATCCACCGAGGCCACGTGGGCCGAATTCCTGGCGATTATTCTGCGTCCTTTCCTGGCCGTTGCACTGGTCGCGATGTGGTCGCGCCACGTCGATGGCGCCGCGGGGCATCACTCGCATGCCAAAAAAGTGGCGGTTGGAATCCTGGCTGCTGTGGTTATTCTTGCAGCGAACCTCACCTTTGCGTTCAATCGCGCCGCGTTCGTTTTCCCGCTAATTAGCATGGCGGCCGTTTATAGCGCCAGAGTAAAGCGGATTTCCCCCTGGACCATGCTTCTGACCGCCGCCATGGCGCTCCCTCTGCTGATTTCGATTGGAACGTACCGCGCTGCCACCCCGCGCGATACCGAGGTGTTCACCAACTCGGATGCCCTGCAGGCTTCCTTGGCCAAGGCCTCGGACAACTTTCAGGTCTATTCCGCCGCTCCACAGTTCACCGGATACTTCTATGAAAAAACCGGCTGGGGAGATCATTTGCTGGGCGGCTCCAGCTTAATCGCGTCCGCGCTGTCTCCCATTCCTATCCTGGGAAAGAGCTTCCGCGAGACCAACGGACCGGCGATCTTCAACCGCGCGATCTACGGCAGCCTGGGCTTCGAAGATCAGATCATTCCTTACGAAGCGGAGTTATTTGTGAACTTCCACGCCGCTGGTGTGGCCGCTGGATTCTTCGGATTGGGCCTCTTGCTGGGCGGCATGCAGCGCTGGTTGGACTACGCGTCGTCCACGTTTGGCGCGTTCGCGATTCAATACGCGGGCATCTGGGGCGCGACGCTGACCGTTTGGAGCGTCAGTATCTATTCGCAAATTCTGTTCTACTTCTTCGGACCGTTTTACGTGTTCATCGCTTTGCAATGGGCCAGAAAATGGCTGCGCAGTTTGAACCGCCAACATACCGCCCTGCGGCATGCTCATGGAGCCGGGCGATGAATCGCTTGAAGATTTGCCTCATCGGCGGCATGTACGAAAAGGGCGGACACCGTAAGAGCGTCCTGAAGTTCGCGCCGGAGACCACCCTCGAAGAAGGCTTTCGTTCCGCGGGCCATGATGTGACCACACTCAGCCATTACGACGCCGATGATTTCGGGCGCCACGATGTAGTGCACGTTCACCACCTCAGCTATGGCGCCATTCGCATGGCAAGTGATCTTTCTAATACTCCGTTCCTATTCACGGCGCATGATGCCAGTCGGATGAATGGAGTCCCTACGAGCTTCGCCCGCGAATGGGCCATGCGTTACGTTTTATCTCGTGCCGACGGCGTGGTCAGTCTCTCTGAAAACGAGGCTCAGTTTCAGCGCGCCACGTATCCATTGTCAGCGGCCGATCCTGAGCGGAGCGCGCATCAGGCGATTATTCCGAACGGCATCGACGCCACCGTATTTCCACTCGCACGGAGCAACGGCGCTGGCCGCAATGGCCCGTGGCGGCTGCTGTTTGTGGGGCAATTGATTCCCATCAAGGGCTGTGAGTTGTTGCTGCGAGCGGTTGCTCTTCTACAGCACAACATTCATCTGTCGCTTGCGTATCAGAACCACACCATGGAACGCGAACTCCGGGAGCTCGCCGCGGCCCTGGGCATAGCCGATCGCGTAAGCTTTCTTGGCAAGCAGGAACCAGAGCAGCTTAGCGCACTTTACCAATCCAGCGATTTATTGGTGCTTCCCAGCGAAACCGAATCCCTGCCCTCTGTGATCACTGAGGCAATGTTTTGTGGGTTACCATTTGTGGCCAGCAAAGTAGGCGGCATTCCCGATCAGGCCGGCGGTTTCGGTGTCCTGTCTGAGCGCCGTACAGCCGCGGATCTGGCAGAGGCCATCTCGAAAGTGCTGGACCACTATCCCGCCTTTGAAGAATCTACAACCCGCATGGGCGAATATGCTCGCAGCCGATTCACGATCGACTCCATGGTGCAGCGGCATCTGGATTTCTATCGTCTACTGGCGGGTACCCCCGCGCGCCGGCGATCCGTGGGTCTACCCGGGGTCGATTGGTTAGTGCGGACCGGCGTCCACAGCAAGGGTAGTGGAAGAACATCGGCCGCGCCCGCGGCAGTCAAAACAGCTATGACGGAGCGTACATGACCATCGTCCATATCGGCCCTCAGCATTTGCCGATTCTTTACAGCCTGGGTGGCGCCACGGAGCGCCGGATGCGTGAATTGGCCATGCGTCAGGCGCAGGCCGGTTCCCGCGTGATCGTGTACTCGGCAGAGGACAAATCCAGCACGCAGGATTTCCATGGTGCGGAGATCCGCGCGATCCAGTGCCGGCAAACCGGCGTGCTGCGCGCGGCGGAGTTTCTATACAAGAGTCTGCGCGACGTCCGCAGCGTCAAGCCCGACGTGATTCACTTCCACAGTCTGGCGGAAGGTGCGGCCTTCACCAGCATTTTCGCGCGAGGCCTGACGGCCAAGACCGTATTGTCCTTCGATTTTTTCGAATTCCGGCGCGGTAAGAAAAATCCCTTCTTCCCCTGGTACAAACGTGCGCTGGATCGCTTCTCCGCGTTGTTGCCCGTATCGCGCTATTGCCAAAGCGAGTCGGCAACTTATTGGTCTATAGCTGAGGACCGCATGCGCGTCGTGTACAACGGCGTCAGTCTGCAGCAATTTCATCCCGATCCAAAAGCTTCCGCGGCCCGGCGCGCCGCAGTCGGCCTGGGCGACGAATTCGTTGTCCTGTACGTAGGCCGCGTCTGCCATCAAAAAGGAACCGACCTGCTGATCGATGCCTATGCTCGCCTGCGCGCCGAAGGACGGAATATTCGCCTCGTCGTCGCCGGACCCATCGGGCAATTCGGCCAGCAAGGTTCGAACGAGTTTACGGACGAATTGGAACGCCACCAGGGCATTTATCTGGGACCTGTCGAAGAAGCGATCCTGCCCTCCGTCTACAATATGGCGGATGTTTTTGTGATGCCGACGCGTAGCGTGGAAATGTTCGGCATGGCGGCGATTGAGGCGCAGGCGTGCGGCGTTCCCGTAATCTGCAGTAATCACGGTGGTCTCCCGGAAGTGATCGACACCTCCAGCGGCCTCTTGTTCAGCCGCGGCGATGCCGAAGACCTGGCGCACAAACTGCGGACTTTGATGGATGACGTGGATCTGCGGCGGCGCTTCGCCGGCGCTGCGGTTGTCAACGCGGAACGTTTTTCCTGGGAAACCATCACCGCGGACCTTACCCGCGTATATCAGTTGAGCCCGCAGGCATAGTCATGGCATTCCGTCCAACATCGACAGGCAGTGAACCGCTGGTCAGTATCCTGATGCCGTTCTACAACGCGCAGGAGACGATTGAAGCCGCGGTCCGTTCGATGCTTGCCCAGACGTATCAGAACTGGGAACTACTGCTGCTCGACGATGGTTCAACCGACCGCAGCCGCGTTTTGCTGGACAACTTGGCGGACCCGCGGGTGGTCGTCCGTTTGGATGACGAGCGGAAGGGTTTGGCTCCGCGCTTGAACGAATGCATCGCATTGGCGCGAGGCCGGTATCTCGCGCGCATGGATTCCGACGACGTCAGCTATCCGCAACGCCTGCGTGCGCAAGTCGATTATTTAGAACGCCATCCTGAAGCCGATGTGCTTGGTTGTAGCGTCGTAGTCTTCGGCGACGATGGCGCCGCGCTTGGCAAGCGGCTAGTCCCAGAAGCCCACGCGGAAATTGTTGCGAATCCTGCCTCCGGCTTCGGTCTCGCTCATCCCACGTGGATGGCGCGGGCGGAGTGGTTCCAAGCCAATCAATATGATCCCGGCGCCGTGCGCTATGAGGATTTCGAATTGCTATATCGCACGCACCGCAACAGTAGCTTCGCGAATCTCCCGGATCTGCTGTACGGATACCGCGAGCCTCACAACGGATTTCGCAAGCGTCTGAAAACCCGCTTGGGCCGGATCGGCTACTTCTACAATCAGCGCGATAAGGAAGGCAGCGGGATCTTCTGGAATGCCACCCGCCGCGAATCGTGGAAGATTGCCGCCGATGCCATGGTCGTGCTCACGTCGCAGCGCTACGCAAGTTTGAAGAGCCGCACGCAAGCCTTGACGGCCACTGAAAACGCGGAATGGCAGAGTGTCTTGAGCGGCGTTCTGCAACCGATGACCCATCTGACGGCAGCAGGAAAATAACCAGTGTTTCGCGGTCCTAACAGCAAAGAGCAGTCCGTCCGCCTGATGGTCATCACCACCATTGACGCCACTTTGGACACGTTTTTCCATCGCCAATTGACTGACATGGCAAAAGATGGATTGGCGGAACAACGCTTCATCATTCATGCCGTCTCTTCGCCTGGACGCCGGCTGGAAAATCTGGCGTATCCGGGCGATGGGATTTCGGGATCGATCACGCCCCATGCCATTCCGATGGAACGCCAACCCCATCCCATGCGCGATCTGGTCTCGCTGTGGCGGCTATACCGTCTGATGCGCCGCATTCGTCCGCACATCGTTCACGTCCACACTCCGAAAGCAGGACTCTTGGGCATGCTGGCCGCAAAAGCGGCGGGTGTGAAGGTGCGGATCTATACGATTCATGGCCTGCCGCTCGAAACACGCCAGGGCCGGTTGCGACAGATATTGGAACTGGCGGAACGGGCGACGTGTCTGCTGGCCACCCAGGTTTACTCGGTGAGCAAATCCTTGGAACAAGTCATTCGGGGCTTGCACCTGTGTGCGGATGGCAAGATCACGACGCTGGGCGATGGTTCGTGTTCTGGAATCGACGTGAAGCGATTTGATCCCGAGTCGATCGATCAGGATGCCCGCGCGAAAGTTCGCGCGGAGTTCGGCATACCTCCGCACGCCCAAGTATTATGTTTCGTCGGGCGGGTCGCCCGCGACAAAGGCATCGAATTTCTGGCTGCTGCTTGGCAGCCCCTAAGCCTTCGGTTCCCCGATGCCCACCTTCTTTTATGTGGTTCGGACGATTTGAGCGACCCAGTGTCCCCGGCCACTCTGGAAGCTCTACGTACCCATCCAAGAGTTCATCTGATGGGTCCACGCTACTTGGATGTGCCAGCCATCTACGCAGTGAGTGACGTCTGCGTCCTGCCCACGTTTCGAGAAGGTCTGCCCCAAGTAGCCCTCGAAGCCGGAGCCATGGGGCTGCCGCTGGTCAGTACGCGCGTTACCGGAGTGGTGGATGCCGTCCAGGATGGCGTTACCGGATTGTTGGTTCCCGCCCGGGATGCCGCCCAGCTCGCCGACGCATTGGAGCGCCTGCTGCGCGACGCGACGTTGCGTCAAACATTGGGCACGGCTGCGCGTCGATATGTCCACTCGAGATTTTCCTCGGACCGCGTCCACCAGATGTGGATGAACGAATACAGCAACTGCGTCCGGGAAAACTTTAGTCGCCTGGAGAAAGCCATTCCTCAGGCAGAAACGGGGAGGCTATGATGGCGGCGTCATCCTACCCGCAAAGCTGGTTCCCGTTCCGATTACGCCGTGTGGCGGCATCCGGCATTATTAGCTTGGTGCTTTTGCTGGGCGTGTGGACGGCGCTGCGCTCACCGGGGACTGGACAGCCTCCCAAGCAGGTTTTTCAAGGACAGATCTCGCCCGTTCAGCCATTTCGCGCGCTTTCGTCCGCTGCCCAGGCTTTCACCGATCGTGGAGGAGTCGCGATCTACCACGAATTCTACGGCCCACGCGGCTATCAGGACCCCCAGGCCGCGCTTAGCTTGCAACTCGGCTGGGCGGATGGTCTGACAGTATCGCCGCCGGTTGAAGCTGGTATGACGCAGATTGTCAACCGCTATGCCGCGGGTCTGATGTTGAGACTCGCCGGTTCACCCGCCGTCGCCGCAAGTACCAAAGAAGAAATAGACCGCCAGAGAGTCGCGTTCGAGACCATCGCCTCCGCCGCTCCTGCCAACGAATTTCTGTGGAGTTTGATGCCCGAGTGGGACCAATCCGGCGGACCGTGGGTCGCTGGCGGACGCCCGCGTTATTCCGGACTGCCTAAGGCGGCCGCGTACACTGCCTTCTTGAACTATTACCAATCCCGGCACCCTGAGTTGATGCATTATCTTCAACAGCCCGCCACCAACAACGTTCTTCTCACAGCAATCACGGATAGTTCGCCGAACGTGTTCTACGCCTATGAATTGGGCGCCGACCTCACAATGCTGGAACGTGGCATCGACGAATTGGGCGATCTCTCCACCGGCATCGCGTTTCTGCGCGGCGCGGCAACTCAGTACGGACGTCTCTGGGGCGTGGATATGTCCACATGGCGCACCTCCACCAACATGGCCACCCGTTATGACCCTTCCGGCACTTTGCTGGGCGGCTGGTCGTCTGGCTACATACGGCGTCATTATTACGCGGCCTATTTAGCGGGTGCCCACCTGATCCAAAATGAAGCTGCCACGTATCGCTACGCCGACGGCCGGGCAAATCCGTTAGGAACCGCCGCGCAGGAGTTCGCGGACTTCGCTTTACGCCGCCACCCCGACGTCGGAACTCCGGTAGTAACCACCGCGCTGCTGGTCGATCACTTCAACGGTTTCGATCCAAAACACGGAATTTTCAACCAGGGAAACTCCGTCTGGTACCAGGACATACCTTACTCCGACGGCGATTTCATGATCGACAATCTGTTGCGTCTCGCCTACCCGAATCACTGGCTGCACGGACTCGCTCCAAACGCTCCGTTTTCGAATTCCAGCGGCGTCCCGAACACCTCCAAGTTCCAGGCTTTCCTCGCTGCGGGCGGAGATCCACGTCCGTACGAACCGATGCCCACCACCCGCTGGGGTGACAGCCTGAACGTGATCACGAACGGCGCTTCCAGAGCTTCCCTCAACCAATACAAGGTCATTATTTTGACCGGCGACGTGACCTTGGACGCTCGACTGCGCGCCGACCTTCGGTCGTGGGTGGAGCAGGGAGGCACTCTACTGTTGAACGCCGCGCAAACCAATCCTGAAGACGAGACTTTTCTCGGCGCCACGGTACAGCGCTTCTCCCCGCGGTCCGGTTCCACTTCCACTTGGTTGGATAACGGAACCGTCCAGAGCGAACCAGCATATCGTTACAGCCGGATTCAACCACTCACTGCCGAGATTCTCGCCGTGAATGAATTCAAAGATCCCCTGATCACTCGGAATTCGCTTGGCAATGGACAAGTACTGCTGATGGCGCCGGAATATCTGCAGTCCACCGGCCACCAGTTTCTGCAGTTAACCGTGCAGCTTCTGGATTCGCTGGTTTCGCGCTACGCCTTAGCTCGCATCTCCGGACCTCCCGTCGAGTATTTGATCAATCAAGCTCCGAACAGGCTGATTGTCACCCTGATCAATAACTCCGGCACCGCATGGCCGGGCGAGATCACGGTTTCAAGGCTTGGCGTTTCCGCAGTGGTTTCCGAATACATTACGGAACAGTCCGCCTTTTTCAGCGTTTCCAGGTCTGAGCTGATCGTTCCAGCCAACATCCCAGCATATGACGTCCGGGTCTTTGCCATCGATTACGCCGACTCTGCTCAGTCCAATCCAAGACCCGCACCGGTCACCGACCCAAGCTCGCCGGTCAACCGCAGGACACGCATCCAATAGGAGCTTTCTTGTCAACCCCAAGTCCAGCCCCCAAGGAACCACGCGGCGAACAACTCCACGAAGTCTCCGGACTCAAAAAAGTGGTTGTATTCGGCGCGTCAGGACATGCCAAAGTCGTGATCGATATTCTGGTAAAACAAGGCGTCTATGGAGTGGTGGGCCTGCTTGACAAGTTCAAACCCGCGGGTTTTCTGTGCGAGGGCAAGCCGGTCATTGGACCGATTGCCGATCTGCCCCGGCTGCTGCAGCAGAATGAAGGACTGGGTGTAATCGTGGCCGTGGGCGACAACTGGATTCGCTCCCGTATCGTGGAAGAAATCCTTGGCCTCTGCCCGGATATCGAATTCTGTCAGGCGATCCATCCCTCGGCACAAATTGCCAGCAGCGCTGTGATTGGCCGCGGCACCGTCATCATGCCTGGCGCCGTGGTCAACGCGGGGTCTAGTGTTGGCGAGTTCTGTATCCTGAACACCCGATCGTCCTTGGACCATGATTCCACCATGGACGCATTCTCCAGCTTGTCGCCCGCCGCCACAACCGGAGGCAACGTCCACATTGGTCCATATTCAAATATTGGAATGGGCGCAACCCTCATCCAGGGTGTTTCTGTCGGCCAACATACCGTGATCGGCGCTGGCGCAGTCGTGTTTCGCTGCATGCCGGATAATATCGTGGCCTACGGAATGCCCGCTAAAGTTGTTCGCAGCCGCCAGCCCGGGGACCGCTACCTTGCCGAGACCCCGTCCGTGTTTTAGTAGCCGCTCTTTTCGCAGAATTCCCGAATTTAAACCGCATCCCTAGAGGAGCTTCCATAGATGTCCCCTTATGCCGCCGCGCACGCTGCCTTTCCGCGCGAATCTTTTAGCCTGAAGCATTCAGACATTCCGCTCTCTTCTCCCGATATTTCATCGGAAGATCGTGAGCGGGTGCTCGAGATTCTCAGTGGCCGGACCCTCAGCCTGGGTCCCGTCCTGCCAGCGTTCGAAGAAGCCGTCGCGCACGCGGCGGGAACCCAATTCGCCGTGGCCGTCAACTCTGGCACCAGCGCACTTCATCTGTGCATCAAAGCCGCGGGTATCGGAGAAGGCGATGAGGTGGTCACCACGCCATTTAGTTTTGTCGCCTCCGCCAACTGCGCGCTCTACGAACGGGCCATCCCCCGTTTTGTCGACATTGACATCGAGACCTACAACATCGATCCGGCCCTGATCTCCGGCGCGGTGAATCACAACACGCGCGCGATTCTTCCGGTACACGTGTTCGGACGGCCCTGTGACATGCACGCCATCGGAAATCTTGCTCAGCGGCACGGACTCAAGATTATCGAAGATTCCTGCGAGGCCATCGGCGCCACGTACGATGGCCGTAAAATCGGCAGCTTTGGCCACAGCGGAGCATTCGCGTTCTATCCCAACAAACAGATCACCACGGGGGAGGGAGGCGCCATTGTGACCAATGACGAAACCGTAGCCCGCCTGTGTCGCAGCTGGCGCAATCAGGGCAGAGGCGAAGGTAGCGCCTGGCTGCAGCACGAACGCCTCGGTTACAACTACCGCATTTCCGACATTAATTGCGGACTCGGATTAGGTCAAGTAACCCGCCTTCAGGACATTCTGCAAATGCGAAAAAATGTCGCCGAAGCCTATAACGAGGTATTGGCCTCGCATTCAGCCGTGATCACTCCTCCTCCAGGCACGGAGCAGCGGGAGGTGAGCTGGTTTGTATACGTCGTCCGCTTGCAACCCGAGTTCACGCGCGAGGATCGCGACCAGGTGCTGGATGCTATGCGGGCGGAAGGAATCGGCTGCAGCAACTATTTCGCGCCCCTGCACCTGCAGGAGTTCTATCGCGAGATGTTCGGCTTCCGCAGAGGCGATTTCCCGGTGACAGAGCACGTCTCCGACCGGACGATCGCCCTGCCGTTTTTCAACACCTTGACCCTAGACCAGATTGAGACTGTGGCGGATTCCCTTCGCCGCGCGATCGGCGGATTGAAGAAGGGGCTGGTCCTGGTTCCGGAACTCCGCCAAGCCGCGGGTAGCGGCCGCGGCTGAATTAAGACACGTCCTGACATGGTTTCGGAGAATCAACATGACACCCGCACTCAGCGATGACGGGCCCTCTCTTCAAGCAGCCGGTTGCTGGGGGAGGTCCGGTGGTGGCTACCCACCCGGAAATGCGCCGCTACTGAACTATTCGCGACGCCGCGCAGTTGGTGCTGCAGGCTTCTTACATGGGATTCGGGGGTGAGATATTTGTGCTCGACATGGGCAGCCTAGTCCAAAATCGTGGACTTGGCAAGTGCGTTGATCCGGCTGTCCGGTAAAGTTCCCGACGTCGATATCAAGATCGAATTTACGGGCGTCACGCAGGGCGAAGAGCTTTACGAAGAACTCAACCTGGACGACGAAACCACGGTCCCCACGGATCACCGGAAAATCAAGATCTTCTCGGGTAAGGAAATGCCCGCCGCTGCCCTTTTGACCCACGCCGCGCGGTTGGAGAGCCTGTGCGCCGTGCAGGATCACGCACAAGTGATGAGGCTGATCAAAGAGATGGTTCCCGAATACAGTCCTAGCAGTCAGGCGTGGAGCTCTGCCGCCGAAGAGGAGACCATTCCCAATCTCGCCGGTGCCCGGAAATGCCCGCAGGCTGAGCATTCAGCGTCGCGCGCCGCTGCCGCCGGATCTTAGTGAGGTTAAATGTGACAAATCAAACCATAGCCGTACAGGAGCTGGAATCAATCGCCAAAGTGCGAGCGGAAGATATCAGTTTTTACGATCGCCACGGATGGATCGTCTCGCCCCAACCACTCCCTCACCACCTGCTCGACGGCGCCCTGCAGGGCCTGGAGCAACACTGGGCCGGCCATCGTGACCACGTCTTGCCCGGCGACGGCACAGGCTTCGGCGATTGGATGCCCGGAGACTCCTCCGCAACTCGCAATAACGAGTATCTTTCTTTGCAAAATACGCAGGTGCGGACACTCGCCCTTTCTCCCGTGATAGGCGCCGTAGCCGGTGCACTCACCGGTTCGCGCGCCATCCGCCTGTTTGATGATCAGATGGTTTACAAACCCGGCGGCCAGCAGGAATCGGTCGTCGGCTGGCATGTGGATGGCGACTACTGGGGCACTTGCTCCTCTCAGAATATGCTGACAGCCTGGATTCCTCTTCACGACTGTCCCGAAGAACTCGGACCGCTGGTGGTTCTGGATGGCAGCCATCGATGGTCGCATTTAATCGAACGATCCAAACTCTCGTTTCATAAGCGCGACATGCAAGCTCTCGCTCGCCTGGTGAATGACCTAGGGTTCGAGTTCAAGCCCGTGGTAATAGAACTGCAACGAGGCCAATTCAGCTTTCATCACTCCAGGACCATCCATGGCAGTTATCCGAACCGCGGCTCCCGTCCGCGTATCGCCTTTGCGGCGCATCTGCAGGATGGGGATAATGCTTACAAAGCCGCGTTCCGTTCCGATGGCCGGCCCATCGAATTATTCAACGACCGGATCTGCTCTCGTGACATCCACGGGATGCCGGATTATGAAGATCCAAACGTATTCCCTGTTCTATGGAGCCGCTGAAAACGCCGCCCGCTAAGAGTTAAACGCTACCAACACACATGGAAACCCGCCGATGATTCTCGGACGCTCAGAACTGCTATCGCCAGCCGATAGCCGGTGGCCTGAGATGCTTGCCCGCGTGCGGCATGATATCTATCATTCCGCCGGCTATCACCGTTCCCCTCAATTGGGGCGCGACGGCGATCCATATCTGTTTGCCTACCAGGAAGGCGATCTGGCGTTCTTATGGCCGTATTTGTTGGCCCCTGTAGATCCATCCGGCGTGTCCAGTCCGGCGTCTTTGTACGACGTCACATCCGTCTACGGTTACGCCGGACCGGTAGCTTCTTCGAACGTCGAGTTTATCCAGCGCGGATGGCATGCGCTGCTCGACCATTGGCGCATGCAGGGCGCCGTCTCGGCCTTCACGCGATTCCACCCTCTACTGGGCAATCAAGCCCTCAGCGAACACTTCCAGGATGTCTCCATCGGCCCCGCCGAGAATCAATCCCGCCATTGCGGCGCCACCATTTCCATCGACCTCACGCTGGATTCGCCCGAGCAGGTGCGGCGCTATCAAAAGGTGCTTCGCCAGGAAATCCGGAAATCGCGGGAACTGGGTTTCACCACTTGCCTGGATGAGGAGTGGCGTCATCAGGATGACTTCCTTCGTCTTTATCGCTCCACGATGATGCGGCGCGAAGGTAAGAGCGAATATTTAATAGATGCGAATTGGCTGACCCGCTTCCGCGAAAGTGTGGGCTGCGGGGCGCGCCTGTTTGTCACTAAGTATGATGGCGTCGTGGCCGCGGCGTTGCTCGCAATGGAGTATGGTCCGTTCCTGCATGCGCACCTGACCGGTATCAACGCCGATTTGGTCGCCTACTCTCCCTTGAAGGTTCTCTTGGATGACGTTCGCCAATGGGGTACCGAACGCTCCCTGCAATCCTTTCATTTGGGAGGCGGACTGGGAGGCCAGCAGGATTCGCTGTTTCAATTCAAACGCAGATTTTCGCCTCTGGTGCACGAATTCAGTATCGGCGCGTGGATTCTGAAACCGTTGGAATATCGCGAGTTAAGCCTGGCGCGGCAGCAGGGTCTGAGAGAACAGGGAATCGACGTGAGCGATGCCGGCTTCTTCCCGGCGTACCGCTATCAAGCTGAATTACCGCTGGCCGCTTCCACTCCCTAGCGCCGTTTGTCTCACGCCCTGCCACACGGCGGCTTGACTTTGGCCGCGCCGCTAGTTTAACGTAACGATTCGGCTGAACGCGGCGCATATTATTCACGTGGGCGCATTTTGCGGCGGACATAACGAGGTGGCAGCGGATCAAAAAGGTGCGACGGAGGTGAAAGAAGAACTCGAATCCAATTTGGAAAGTGTCGACTACGCCGAAGAAGTGGTCTTGCGTACGGCCCAGGAGATGGGGTTCGACGAAGACGCGCGCGATCAGATCGGGCTTTCTTTGCGGGAATGTATGGTGAACGCGGTAGTTCATGGAAATTGCTACAACGTTCGCAAAAAAGTTCATCTTTCAGTCAGCCGTTTGCCCGACCGCCTGGAAATCATCATCGGCGACGAAGGCGAAGGCTTCGAGACAGACAAGTTGCCGGACCCCTTGGCCGAGGAAAACATTCTCCGCCAGTCTGGCCGGGGCGTCCTCATGATGCAAGCCTTCATGGATGAATTCAAGGTCGGACGCCGCGAACCGAATGGTACGGAAGTTAAGCTGGTTAAGTACTTGGCGAAAGCCGAAGAGTAGTGCGATTCAAATTGGTATAGGTAGAGCGAGAAGGAGGGTTCTGTGAGCGTAAAGATGACGACCCGCCAAGTAGGCGACGTAACAGTAGTGGATGCAGTGGGACGGATTACTCTGGGCGACGGCGCCAGCACGTTCCGGGATACGGTTCGGGATCTGGCCAACGCCGGCAGCAACAAGCTCCTGTTAAACCTGGCCGAAGTGAGTTACATCGACAGCTCCGGCATCGGCGAAATGGTGTCTGGCTTTACCACCGTCACCAACCAAGGTGGACAGGTCAAGCTGCTGAACCTGACCAAGCGAGTCAAGGATCTGTTGCAAATCACCAAGCTTTATACGGTCTTCGAGGTGTTTGACGACGAAGCCCACGCGGTGCGCAGCTTCAAGTAATCCCGTTCCGGGACTCGGCATCAAGTCCTCTACCAGGGCGCGCCTGCAACCAGGCCGGCTTACCGCGAAAAGGTGAGCCGATATCGGTTGCAGGCGCGCCTTGTCGTTTATAGGGCAAAACAATTGCGGAGAATTACGTCGCCTCCGCCTCACTCTCACAGTGTCACGAGTTACGGAGCCCCATCGGCTATAGGCGATGTTGTTACGTCCGCTCTCGTATGAGAACCCGTGGCTTAATCCGGAATTAAAAGATCCCATATGGTTCCAATCCGCGAGCCCAAGACGTATACGATTCTGCTGGCTGACGATCTGACGCTGGTCAGAGAAGGCTTGGCGGCGTTATGCAATAACCTGCCCCGCTATAAGGTCATCGGGCAATTCTCCGAAGGCGTCGCCGCGCTGAAAATGATTGAAAGCCACCAGCCGGATCTAGCCGTATTAGACCTGAACCTGACCGATTTGTTTACCCTGGAGATTGTCCGCCGCGTGCGCGACGCCGGCTGGAAGACAAAAATCGTGGTGCTTTCCACCCGTCGCGATCGAAAGACCGTCGTCGAGGCGCTGCGCTCCGGTGTAAGCGGCTTTCTTCTCAAATCCGCATCCACCACCCAGTTGCTGGAAGCCTTCGAGCAAGTGCTGGACGGAAGCATCTACGTATCCCCCCAATTAGAACTGAACAAGATCTTCGCGGCTGACCAGAAATCGACCTCGGATGATCCAATTGACTCCCTCAGCGCTCGCGAGTACCAGGTATTCTGTCTTCTCGTGGAAGGCGTGCGTGCGAAAGAAATCGCGGCACGGCTGGAGCTCAGCCCCAAAACTGTGGATACCTACCGCGCCAGCCTGATGCGTAAACTGGACATTCACGACGTCGCAGGCTTGGTAAAGTTCGCCATCCACCGGGACCTGACTTCCAAATAGTACGGCTGTTACCGGATGCCGTTTTCTGGCAGGCTTCCCTTCGCCAATCTCCGCCGGATTGCTATACTAACCGTTAAGGTATGCCTATAGTTTCCGGTGCGTTCCCCACAGCGAGTGCGCTCCCCAAAAAGATCATCTTATTGAGACCACGCGGTTTCTGCGCTGGAGTCGTGCGTGCAATCGACGTAGTTAAGATCGCCCTCGACGCCTATGGCGCGCCCATTTACGTGCGCAAGGAAATCGTCCATAACCGCCACGTAGTCGAGGAATTGCGCGCCGCCGGAGCCGTTTTTGTGGAAGAATTGAGCGAAGTCCCCATCGGTGCGCGGGCGATTTTCAGCGCCCACGGCGTGGCCCCCTCCGTTCGCGACGAAGCCAAAGCGCGCAAGCTGCTAGTAATTGACGCCACTTGCCCGTTGGTTACCAAGGTCCATCTGGAAGCCCGCAAGTTCGCCAAACAGAAATACACCATCGTCCTGATCGGCCACAAAGACCACGACGAGGTCATCGGAACCCTGGGGGAGGCGCCGGAGGCCACCGCCTTGGTTTCCAACGTCGAAGATGTAGCCCACCTCGAAGTCAAGGATCCCGATCGCATAGGCTACATCACGCAGACCACGCTGAGCCTGGACGAAACGCGCGACATCGTCGCGGCACTGAAGCTTAAATTCCCCAAGATTGAGGGTCCCGCTGCGCAGGACATCTGTTACGCCACGGAAAACCGCCAAGTAGCAGTGAAGGCTGTGGCGCCGTTGTGCGAAATGTTGCTGGTGGTGGGTTCCCAAAACAGCTCGAATTCCCGTCGTCTGGTTGAGGTTTGCGAACAATTGGGCGTACCGGCCTACTTGGTGGACGACCTTTCCGAGGTCCGCCAGGAATGGCTGGACAAAATCCGCACGGTTGCTGTAACCGCCGGAGCCTCGGCCCCGGAAAATCTGGTGGAGCAGTTAGTGGACTCGCTACGCGAACGCGGGTTCCAGGAACTGGAAGAGATGGAAGTAAAGGAAGAAGACGTGCGCTTCAATTTGCCGGCGGAACTGGCGCGCACCGTGCTACTGAAGGCCATCGCGCCTTTGCCTAACGCCGCTCGCGTATGAGCCCTGGTCTGCAAGTCGCGGATGCCTTGCTGAACGCCTCGTTTCAGGCGTTGAGCCGTGCTTCCCGATATTTGCTGGGTTTACGCCATCAGGACGGCTACTGGTGGGGCGACCTTACCGCCGATACAACGCTCGAATCGGACTTCATCCTCCTCGAACTGTGGCGTCACCAGCCCAGCCCCGATGGCCAATGGAATCCCCCCACCCACGCGCTCATCGAAAAAGCCGCCCACAGCATTCTGCGCCGCCAGCTTACCGATGGTGGCTTTAGCATCTACGAAAAGGGACCCTCCGAGGTCAGCGCCAGCATCAAAGCTTACGTCGCATTAAAACTCGCCGGTATTCCAGCCGACGATGCGCGTCTGCTGCGCTTACGGGAACGAATCCTGGCGATGGGTGGTCTGCAGGCCGCCAATAGCTACGTCAAAATCAACCTCAGCCTGTTCGGCCTGTATCCCCGCGAACACACGCCCACGGTTCCACCGGAACTGATGCTGGCAGGCAAGCTGATTTACGAGATGTCTTCGTGGTCGCGCGCCATCGTGATTCCGCTTTCTATTCTGTGCGCCGCCAATCCGCAAAGGCCAGTGCCCGCCGGCTTCGGCATCCAGGAATTACTCGTCCCCGGCAAGCCGCTCTCTTTCCTCGATAACGAAGGATTCTGGAGTTGGCGCAATCTCTTCCTCAATCTGGATCGCCTCGGTAAGCTGTGGGAGCGTTTTGGTTCGCGTAGCCTTCGCACCCGCGCCATTCGCCGAGCCGAACAGTGGATGCTGCAGCACACCAAGAATTCAGATGGCCTGGCTGCGATTTATCCGTCCATGATGTACGTCATCATGGCCCTTGACGTCCTGGGGTATCCCAAAGAACATCCCGACGTTCAGGAAGCCCACAATCAGTTTCTGAACCTCATGGTGAATCGCGAAGGCGACGACCGTGGCTTATTCTTCATGCCCTGCTTCTCGCCCGTTTGGGACACCGCCATTGCCGCCCATGCGCTGGGCGAAGCCGGCTGCGTACCCGCCGCAACGCTGCGGCAAACTGCGGATTGGCTCATCTCCAAGGAAGTCCGCCGCCCCGGTGACTGGAGCATCAAGCGCCCCAACGTCGAACCCTCCGGTTGGTATTTCGAGTTCGCCAACGAGTTTTATCCCGATATCGACGACACCGCGCAGGTGTTGCTCGCGCTCTCCCAAGCCGAGGCCACCAATACCGCCGCCCAGCGTGCCTGCGTGGACCGCGCCGTGAAATGGCTGCTGGCAATGCAAGGCTCGGATGGCGGCTGGGCCGCTTTCGATGTCGACAATAATTGGGAATTCCTAAGTTTCGTGCCTTTCGCCGATCACAACGCCATGCTCGACCCGGAGTGCCCCGACATCACCGGCCGTGTCCTCGAAAGCTTGGCCGCTTGCAGAATTCCCAACTCGCATACCGCCGTGCAGCGCGGCATTGAATTCTTGCGCAAATCGCAGGAAGCCGACGGCAGTTGGTATGGACGCTGGGGCGTCGATTACATCTACGGAACCTATCTGGCTCTGCGCGGCCTGCGCGCCTCCGGCGAGGATGACCGCGAGGCTCACATCCTGCGCGCCGGCGAGTGGCTGCGCGCCATTCAAAATGCCGACGGCGGCTGGGGCGAGAGTTGCGAAAGCTACGATCGCAATACCTACGTGGTAGCCGAGTCCACACCTAGCCAAACCGCGTGGGCCGTGCTTGGCCTGATCGCGGGTGGCGACACCACCTCCAGCTCTCTGCACAAAGGCGTCGAGTATCTGATCGAAACTCAGCGGCCCGGCGGTGGCTGGGATGAAACATTATCCACGGGTACGGGCTTTCCGCGCGTGTTCTACCTGCAATATCATCTATATCGTAATTCGTTCCCGGTGCTGGCTCTGGCAGAATACCGGAAGGCAAGAGGAGCAGCATCCCAATGAGATTTCCATTGACCCAGGCGGCCAGCATGGCTACCTACATCGCGAAAAATAAAATCCGGCCGAAACCGGAATGGCAACAGAACCTGGCCACCGCGGACGACCCCAAGAATCCCTTCCGCATCGTCCACACGCAGGTCCCTTCCATGGGCGCCGCGCGCAAGCCGCATCCCATGCTTCACAAGCGCTTTCCGTTAGTGATGATGCTGGAGCCTCTGCATGCCTGCAACCTCACCTGCACCGGTTGCGGCCGCATCCGCGAATACGAAACGTCCATCAGCTCGCGTCTGACGCTGGACCAATGCCTCACCGCCGTCGACGAATGCGGCGCGCCCATGATTTCGATCTGCGGCGGCGAGCCGTTCCTCTATCCGGAATTACCGCAATTGGTCAGCTCGATTCTCAAGCGCGGCAAATATATCCAGCTGTGCACGAACGGCATGTTCCTGACCAAGAAGTTGGACGCCTATCAACCCGACGCGGGCCTGGTCTTCAACGTCCACTTGGACGGCATGGAAAAAAGCCACGATCTGGCAGTGGAACGCGAAGGCGTTTTCCAAACCGCCATCGAGGGAATTAAGTACGCCAAGGAAAAAGGCTTCCGCGTTTTCACCAACACCACCGTCTATCGCGAAACCAACATGCAGGAAATCTGGGAGATGTTCGAATTCCTGGAACAATTCAAAGTCGACGGCCACACCATATCGCCCGCCTACGGCTACTCCTCCGTGAACGATCAGGAATTGTTCATGACCCGCGAAGACGTGTTCGAAAAATTCAAGAACATCGAAAAGTTTTCCAAGCGCTTCCCGCTGGTTTCCTCGCCCGTGTATCAGGACTTCCTGAAAGGCGACCGCGAACTCCCCTGCACCGCCTGGGGCAACCCCACCTACAACGTCAAAGGCTGGAAAGGCCCGTGCTACCTGATCACCGACGGCCACTACAACACCTTCGAAGAGCTGATGACCAAAACCCCCTGGGAAAACTACGGCCACGGCAATGACCCCCGCTGCGAATCCTGCATGGTCCACTGCGGCTATGAGCCCTCCGCCGCCTATGGCATCAACGCAAAACTAAGCGACCCCTTCAAAACCCTAAGCTGGCTCTTGAAGTAAACCCATTTTTCCGAGCCGCAGATGAACGCCGATGAACGCAGATAAGCCCGGCCCACATTATTTAATCTGCGTTCATCTGCGTTCATCTGCGGCTCCGTCTTTTTCTTTGGACGCCCAGTGAAACCAGCCCTCGTTACCGGAGCCACCGGTTTCATAGGTTGGCACGTAGCCCGCAAACTCTTAGACCGCGGCCAGCCCGTTCGTGCCCTCGCTCGAAATCCTAAGGCCCTACGCGAACTCGACGGCGTCGACCCCATCCAAGGTGACCTCCGCGACCCCGATTCCCTACAGCGCGCCGTAGAAGGCTGCTCCACCGTCTTCCACGTCGCCGCCGACTACCGCCTCTGGACCCGCCACCCCGAGGAAATGTACCGCTCCAATGTGGAGGGTACCCGAGCCATGCTCGAAGCCGCCCGCCGCGCCGGCGTCGAACGCTTCGTCTACACCTCCACCGTCGGCACCATCGCCGTGCCCCAAGGCGCCCTAGGCGACGAAACTATGCCCGCGTCCGTGGAAGACATGCAAGGCCATTACAAACGCTCCAAGCTCCTCGCCGAGCACGTCGCACTGGAATTCGCCCGCGAAGGCTTTCCCGTAGTGATCGTGAACCCCACCGCCCCCGTCGGAGATCACGACTTCAAGCCCACCCCCACCGGGAAAATCATCGTGGACTTCGCCCGCGGAGCCATGCCCGCCTATCTCGACACCGGACTGAATGTAGTGGACGTTCGCGACGTGGCCCAAGGACACCTGGCCGCGTGCGAACGCGGACGCCCCGGAGAACGTTACATCCTGGGGGCGGAGAACATGACCCTCAAGCAAATCTTCGAAGCGCTAGCCCCGGTGGCTCACCGCAAATCGCCCAGTATTCAGATTCCCTACGCCGTAGCCTACGCCGCCGGCATCGTTTCAACTGCCTGGGCAAATCTTTCAGGCCAAGAGCCGCGCGCTCCGCTGGAAGGCGTCAAAATGGCGCGCAAAAAAATGTGGGTTAGTCACGACAAAGCCGCCAGGGAACTGGGCTACGCGCCCGGACCCGCCAGTGCCGCGCTCATTCGTGCTGTGCAATGGTTTCGAGCCAATGCCTACTGCTAACATCCTGGTTGCCGCCGAAAAGCGCGAGTTCGCGGGCTTGCTTCGCCGCATCCCGCATCAGCTCCTCCCTTGGCCCAATGCCGCCTTCGCCCATGTCAGTGGTTCCCGCATTCTGCTTGCCAACGGCGCCGGCCCTCGCAGCATACAGCAGTTATTTCAGGAAATAAGTCCCGACGAAAAATTTTCGGTTACTTGCATCGTCAGCACCGGATTTTGCGGAGCTCTGGATACCTCGCTAAAAATTGGAGACATCGTCGTCGATGGGGGACCCATCCGCACCAGCCTGCCCTACATCCAAGGCAAAATCTGCTCTATAGACCATGTCGTAGTGACCGCCGAAGAGAAGCGCCAACTGCGCGAACGCACTGGCGCTACAGTGGTAGAGATGGAGTTCGCGGCTGTGCAGGCCGTGGCTCTCAAATGGGGTGTGCCGTGCCAGGCGATCCGCGTGGTTTCCGACACGGCCGGGGAAGATTTACCATTGGATTTTAATCTCTATCGTGATGCGGACGGCCGTTTTCAGCTGCCGCGAATTGCCATGTCCGGGCTGCTGAGCCCCTTTCGGGTTCTGCCCGCGTTGTTGCGTTTGGATCGTAACAGCCGGGAAGCGTCGGAAAAGTTAGGAGCATTCCTTGCCCACTGCGAATTCTAGTGCCGATGCCGTAGTTCAAACGATGCAGGAAGCGGACCTGATGTCCGCTGCTGTGTATCGCGGGTCCGGCGCTGTCGAAGTCGAACGAGTGCCTGTCCCGGAAATCGGTCCCGGAGAAATCCTCATCCGCGTCGAGGCTTGCGGAATCTGCCCCACCGATCTGAAGAAGATCGCCTACAACCTGCTGCCCCCTCCGCGCATCTACGGACACGAAACGGCGGGCGTAATCGCCAAAGTGGGCTCGCGCGTCACCAAATTCGCGCCCGGCGACCGCGTGATTGTCTTTCATCACATCCCCTGCGGTTCGTGCTTCTTTTGCCAACACAAGCTCTTCGCCCAATGCGCTGTATACAAGAAAGTAGGAGTAACGGCCGGCTTCGAACCAGCAGGCGGCGGATTTTCGCAGTATGTTCGCGTCATGGATTGGATCGTCGAGCGCGGCGTCGAGAGAATTCCTGACGGCGTTTCCTTTGACCGTGCCACGTTTGTGGAGCCAGTAAACACCTGCCTCAAAGGCATCCGCTTGGTGGCCCCCAAAAAAGACGAAGTTTGCGCCATTCTGGGTCAAGGTCCCATCGGCCTGATCTTCACCATGATGGCGGCCGGACCAGGAATGGCCATGGGGACCCGCGTCGTCGCCACCGACACGATGGCCACTCGGCGTGCCTTGGCTCTGCGTTTCGGCGCTGAAAGCGCTTTCGATCCAAGAGACGAAGCTTTTCCGCAATACGTCAAATCCATCACCGAAGGCCGCGGAGCGGACTTGGTCATCGTCGCCGCATCCGCCAAAGGAATCGTGGAACAAGCCGTAGCCTGCAGCCGGCCAGGAGCCCGAATTCTCCTGTTCGCCCAAACCTCGCATCAGGAACGCATCGAAGTCTCCGGCGCCGACGTCTGCATGGGGGAGCGCTCCCTGCTTGGTTCCTATAGCGCGGATGTTGATTTACAAGGGGAATCTGCGCATTTGGTGTTTTCTGGTGCACTGCCGGTAGAGGATCTGATCTCCCACCGTTTCCCCCTCGCCCAAATTCTTCACGGTATTGAACGCGCGTTGCATCCAGATGAGGTATCGTTAAAGATAGTAATATCGCCCCAACAATGAACCCTGGCAAACAGATGGGCACGCAGCAGATGGCCGCCGCGGTCTTATACGGTAAGGAAGAACTCCGCATCGAATCCGTTGAAGTACCGAAACTTTCGGCGGGGGACCTGCTGGTACGCGTGCGCGCGGCTCTAACCTGCGGTACCGATGTGAAAGTATTCCGCCGGGGCTACCACGCCCGCATGATCCGCCCACCCGCCCTATTCGGTCACGAATTGGCCGGCGATATCGTCCAGATGGGCGAGGGAGTCAAGGGATTTCACACCGGCCAACGCATAGTTGCTGCCAACTCCGCCCCCTGTGGGGAGTGCTACTACTGCGGACGCGGTCAGGAAAACCTGTGCGAGGACCTGCTATTCAACAACGGCGCATACGCGGAATTCATCCGTATCCCGGCTCGCATCGTGCTGAAGAACACCCACGAGATTCCGGCCCACGTCAGCTATCAGGACGCGGCGTTAGTGGAACCTCTGGCTTGCGTGATGCGCGGCCTGGAAGAGACCGGAGTACGTCCCGGTGACACCATCGCCGTGATCGGCTTGGGTCCCATTGGCATGATGTTCGTGCGCATGGCCAAGGCAGTGTATCAAGCTCGCGTCATCGCCATCGGCCGGCGGCAGTCGCAACTCGACCGCGCGGCCCGCATGGGCGCGGATGAACTGATCCTGAACGACGAAGGCGCCGACGTCATCACCCCGGTGAAAAGACTCACCGGCGGCCGTGGAGCCGATGTAGTTATCGAAGCCGTGGGCTTGCCGGAAGTATGGCAGCTGGCCATCCAGCTTTTGCGCCGCGGAGGCGTCGTCAACTTCTTCGGCGGTTGCCCGGAAGGCACCCAAGTTGGCGTCGACACCAGCACCCTGCATTACTCTGAGCTCACGCTGCAGGCCAGTTTCCATCACACCCCCGCACTCATCGTGAAAGCCCTGGACGCGGTCAGCCGCGGCTATATCACCGCCAAGGATTTCGTGAATCGCGTGGAGCCGCTCGCCAACCTGCTGGACGTGATGCAGCACCTCATGAGCCATAACGGCCACATGAAAACGGCCATTATCCCGTAAAGACGGACACTCACCGTGTTCCTGCAGCCCACTGCTTTTCTGGCTTCTTCACCGGACATGGATCGCGTCTGGCCGCTGCCCGAAGCCCTGGCCTACACGCGCTGGCTGGCAACCCATCATTACGAAAATTTTCAAGTGGTCAGCTTCCTGCTGCCCAAACGCCTGCATCAGGATTTCTATAACGTCTACAGCTTCTGCCGCTGGGCGGACGACTTAGCCGACGAAATGGGCGATCCCCAGGAAAGCCTCCGTTTATTAGGCTGGTGGCGCGCCGAGCTGCGAGCCATGTTCGACGACGCGCTCACGCGGCATCCCGTGTTTGTCGCCCTGCAAGGCACCGCGCAGCGCTACCAACTCCCCTCCCAGGCGTTCGAGGATCTGATCACCGCCTTTGAACAGGATCAGACCGTGACGCGCTACCAGGATTTTGAGCAGCTGTTCCAGTACTGCCGCTATTCCGCGAATCCGGTGGGCCGTCTGGTCCTGGGACTATGCGGTTATCACGACCAGCAGCGCTACGCCTTGTCCGACGCCACCTGTACCGCGTTACAGTTGGCCAATTTCTGGCAGGATGTGACGGTAGACTTGCACAAAGATCGCGTCTACCTGCCGCTGGCGCTTCTCGACGCGCATGGCTATCCCATCGAGGCCTTGTTTGAGCGCCGCTTCGATGATCGCTTCCGCGCCGCCATGCGCGAGGCCGTGGAAGTCGCGCGTGGACTATTCCTGCAGGGCTTGCCTCTGGCCGATCAAGTGGATCGCCGCCTGTCCATCGATCTGGAATTATTCAGCCGCGGAGGCTTGCGCGTGCTCGACAAGATTGAGCAGCAAGGTTACGACGTGCTGACAGCGCGTCCCCAGGTTTCCAAGCTGGAACGCGTAGGCCTGCTGTTGGGCGCTCTGCGGCGCAGAGCCTTCTCTCGCGCCGCATGACTGTCGCAGCCTCCTACGCATTCTGCGAAGGCGTAGCCCGTTCGCAAGCCAAGAACTTCTACCTCACGTTCCTCTTGCTTTCTCCCGCCCAGCGCCGCGCCATGTGCGCAATCTATGCCTTCATGCGCTACTGCGACGATCTCAGTGATGACGCCGGCATCCCCGACCGCGCCTCCGCCATCGCACTTTGGAGCCACGATCTAACCGCGACCCTCGCCGGCCACCCGCCCGAAAATCCCATCTGGCCCGCCTTCGCCGACTCCGTGCTTCGCTATAAAATTCCCCATCAGTACTTCCACGCCATGATCGCCGGAATTAGTTCCGATCTGGAGCCTCGCCGGGTCCAGACCTTCGACCAGTTGTACGATTATTGCTATCACGTCGCCAGCGTCGTCGGCCTGACGATCATCCACATCTTCGGATTCGAATCCCCGGATGCTCTACAGCTGGCGGAAAAATGCGGCATCGCCTTTCAACTCACCAATATCCTTCGCGACGTGCGGGAGGACGCGGAGAACGATCGAATCTATCTGCCCGAAGAAGACCTCGCGCGTTTCGCTGTTGCGCCCGCGTCGCTACGTAGCACGACACTCACACCCGCCCTGCGCAGCGTCCTGGAATTCGAAGCCGCCCGCGCGCGCCGCTATTTCGACGAATCGGCGCCCCTGGTTCAGATGATCCAGCCCGGCAGCCGGGCGTCCTTGCGTGCACTGATCGGCATCTACTCCCGGCTACTCGAGAAGATCGTCGAATCCGGCTACGACGTCATGTCGCAGCGCGTGCGCGTGCCCACCTGGGAAAAGATGTGGATCCTGCTCCGTTCGCGCTTCGGTTGAACGGTTAGCGAAACACCCAGCGCACGCCCGCCATGGGTCCCCACAACCGGCCGCGCATGTAAGGGTCGCTTTTCACCGACGTCCGGAAGTCGTAGCCCTTCATGCCGCCGAAAAGCTCAAGCCGCTTAATGCGCGCCACCGCTGTGGCTTCCACATCCACGTACCGCGAGCGCCCAGGCAGCGTCATCCCGGAACCGCGCGCCTCCAAACGGAAATGCTTCGATGGAACATACTCCAACCCCAGCCCAACACCGGGATATCTTACGGAATATTTCGGCGTCAACGGAGATGGGTTGTCTTCGATGTCCGGAAATCCGATCACCGGTTTGATCTGCGTGTATTGAAATTCCCAAAAGCTCTTGACTCGCAATTTGGCGTTAAACGCCGGGACAGGGAAGGTCAGATAATTCCACGAAAGCCGCAGATTCGTAATCTTGTATTCGGTGGACAGGCGCTCCCGCGAGGGAATAACCGCACCCAATAGAAAGAGCCGGTTGGGGACCCGGATATCTCCCGAATCATGCACCTGCCAGTAGCCGATCTCCAACCGGTTTGCGCCACCTGTCGGAAACGTGAATACCCCTCCATTGGCGCGATTGGGTTTCGTCGTGAAATTCACAAACTCCGTCGCGGGATCGCTAATGAACTTGTTGGCGCGAAACCCCGGTTTCCCGTGATCCGGACGCCAGTAAAACAAGCTGAGGGACAGCATGTCGTCAATCGACTCCCTGTCGGGCTTGGCTTGCGGGATGGCAGCCGGGGGCGCGCTGGTCGCGGTGGCGGGTTTCGCCGCAGCGGGTTTAGGAGGAGCGGCCGGCGGAGCCTGACCCGCGGCCACTGAACACAGCAATAACACTAGTATCCAAACTGTGGATTTCAACAAATGCCTCTTTCCCTCTGCGCGGGTTTCCAAAGCGGTAGACCCAAAGGGGTCTCTATCGAGCATAAGCCGCAAGCCCCTTGTGCCGCAAACCCAATAACGCCCCCGCTTCCCGATCCCTACCCCCAGCCGCCAACGTTCGCTACTAGTCAGCCACCAAGGTTGACAATTCGGACCCCCGCACTTCATCATTCGTTTGATGCCGTTAGAGATCCCTTTGCCCCTGGTCCGCCTCGGCATCCGCGCCATGATGCGTTCTCTGTACCGCATTCGCGTCGTCAATTCCCACCACGTCCCGAAAACCGGATCCGCGCTGATTGTCTCCAACCACTTATCTCTAATGGATGGCTTCCTGGTGGGATGGTCCGCCCGCCACCGCCGCGTCCGCTTCCTGATTTATCGCCCCTATTACGAGCATTGGCTGTGGGGCATCTTCCTGCGATCCCTCAAAGCCATCCCCATTGGAATCTCGGGACCCCGCGACTTAGTGGGTGCCCTCAAGGCCGCGCGCGCCGAAATCGAAGCCGGACACGTGGTGTGTATTTTTGCCGAAGGTTCCGTGAGCCGCACCGGCCACATGCTCCCGTTCAAACGTGGTTTCGAGCGCGTGATGAGCGGCTTGACCGCTCCCATCGTCCCCGTGAATCTGGACCGTGTGTGGGGTGGACCCGTAAGTTTCCAGGACGGCACCTTTGCTGGCTGGCCATCCCGCTGGCCCTGGCCTGTGACGGTTACGTTTGGGAAACCTCTGCCCGCCGATACTCCCGCTCCGCAGGTGCGCCAGGTGGTTTCGGAAATGGCCAGCGAGGCCTGGAAGCTCCGCCCGCGGTCCGGTGATACTCTACCTGCCCGTTTTGTCCGCGCCGCGCGCACCAACTGGCGCAAATTTGCCATGGCCGATAGCACAGGCCGCGAACTCACCTATGGCAGCGCGTTAACCGCCGCCGTATTGTTGGCCGCCGCAGTCCGAAAACACGCCGCCGGAGATCGGATGGTGGGCTTGTTGCTGCCCTCCACCGTCGGCGGAGCGCTGGCCAACCTGGGCGTGTCGCTCACCGGGAAAGTTCCCGTGAACCTGAACTTCACCGCCGGCAAGGAGGCCATGGATTCCGCGCTGGAACAATGCAAGATCCGCACCGTGATCACCTCCAAAGTCTTCCTCGCCAAAGCCAAGCTGGATGCGCCCGCTGGTGCGCTCTATCTGGAGGACCTGGTCAAATCATTCAGCGGAGCCGCCAAGCTATTCGCCTTATTGAAGGCTCGCCTGCTGCCGCAGTTCTTGCTGCGCCCCAACGTTACTCCGGATTCGCTCGCCACCGTAATCTTTTCCAGCGGCAGCACCGGCGTCCCCAAAGGCGTCATGCTCAGCCACTTCAACATCGTGTCGAATTGCGATTCGGTGCTGGAAGTGTTCACCCTGGATTACCGCGATCGCATCGTCGGCGTGCTGCCTTTCTTCCACTCCTTCGGCTTTATGGGAACCCTGTGGCTGCCTCTGCTGGCGGGCTGCGGCGTGGTTTATCATCCTGTGCCCACCGATGCCAAGGCCATCGGCGAACTGGTGCACAAATACAAAGGCACCTTCCTGTTGGCCACCCCCACGTTCTGCGGGACCTACCTGCGTAAATGCACCCGCGAGCAGTTTGCGTCCCTCCGCTTCACCGTCGTCGGAGCCGAAAAGTTGCGCGAGTCCGTACGCACGGAATTCCAGGAGGTGTTCGGCAAAGAGCTCTTGGAAGGCTACGGCTGCACCGAACTTTCTCCCGTGGTCGCCATCAACACGCCGGATTATCACTTGGGACAAGAGGTTCAGGTGGGCCACAAACAAGGCACCGTCGGCATCTCCATCCCCGGTATTTCCGCCCGCACCACCCACATCGAAACGCGCGAGGTTCTTCCCCTCGGCGCCGAAGGACTGCTCGAAATCCGCGGCCCCAACCTGATGCTCGGTTACTTGAATCAGCCCGAGCGCACCGCCCAGGCATTCCACGACGGCTGGTACATCACCGGCGACATCGCCGCCATCGACGAAGACGGCTTCATCCGCATCACCGACCGCTTGGCCCGCTTCAGTAAAATCGGCGGCGAGATGGTCCCGCATCTCAAAGTGGAGGAGGTTGTCAGCAGCCTGTCCGGCGAGGCCCCCTGCGCCGTCACCGGCCTCCCCGATGACCGCAAAGGCGAACGCCTAGCCATCCTCTACACGGCCCCCGACATCACCCCCGAACAACTCTGGCGCAAACTCTCCGACACCGACCTGCCCAAGCTGTGGATTCCCAAACAGGCCGATATTCATCAAGTAGAGTCGCTCCCCTTGCTAGGAAGCGGCAAGTTGGACCTGCGCGGAGTCCGTGCCCGTGTGCAGGAATTGGCCGCGCTGCCGGAACGTAGTTAGCCGAGCCAAGACGCACTTCTGTGCCATGATGCGATTGTGCGCACAACTCTCGACCTCTCGGACGACGCATACCAGATCGCCAAGACTGTCGCGCGCGAGCAGAAGCGCAGCCTGGGCAGCGTAGTCAGCGATTTCATTCTGGGCCGCTTCAACTCCCCCTTCCCATCTCGGCCATCTGAGGACCAGATATTCCCAACGTTCCGCTGTGGACGAGTCGTCACCTCGGAAGACGTCCGCGCCCTCGAAGATGAATGATAAGGTTTATCTGCTCGATTCCAATGTCTTGATTGCCTTAAGCACCGCCAAGTAACGGACGCCTACCTTGTCGCCTTAGCAGCGAAACACCACGGAGTCCTGGCGACCATGGATGACGCACTTGCGGCGATCCACCCCGGCGTCGCGTTGATCGGTCGCTGTCAGTTCCCAGCTCAGGGCGCCGAGTAACTTCAGGCCAACGCGCCCTTCTCGCTTGCCAGCAACCCCTTGCCTTCCATCCCCCCCTTTACGCGAGCCGTTTCGGTGAGAAATTGGGGCAACGGCCGCCAGGCCTAATGCGGCTGGGGGGAACATCAATGCACTAAAACACATCGAATTTAACGGAACGAACCCAAGCCTTTTTTATCTATCTGAAGTAATAGAACGAGTTCTCGCTCCCAACGGTTTCGGGAGATCGGCGACCCCAGTTCCCCCCTCCCAGCCGTGATATAGTCTAGTTAGGTTTGCACCGCCTGTACCTAAGTGAATGGCACGGGAAGCGCGAATCTAGCAAAAGGTTCCTTTATCAGTCAGTTGAATCGTTCCGGTATGGACGTACGGACACCTCATAAAATACGGGTGCTGGTAGCCAAGCCCGGCCTGGACGGCCACGACCGTGGCGCCAAGGTCATCGCTCGCGCGTTGCGCGACGCCGGGATGGAGGTCATTTACACCGGCCTTCGTCAAACTCCGGAAATGATAGTCAACACAGCCTTGCAGGAAGACGTACAGGTTATCGGCCTGTCCATCCTTTCTGGAGCGCACAATGCCATTGTGCCTCGCGTTATGGAACTGCTGAAGGAAAAACAGATGAGCGATGTGCTCGTCATTATCGGCGGCATCGTACCGGATGAAGATGCCGCGCAATTGAAGCGATTAGGAGTCGCCGGGGTTTTTCAACCTGGGGCTTCGCTCGAACAGATTGTGGATTTCATCCGCGACTCAGTCAAGCAGGTTGCTTGACAGTCCAATGCCGAGTGCCGCGACCAAAAGGGATCCACGGCGCCCGGCCACAGGAGAAAGATATAAATGCAAGATAAAGTAAATATCGCGGTGTTTGTCGATTACGACAACATCGAGATTGGTTTGAAATCGACGCTGCGGCGTGAGTTCGATGTTTCGCTCGCCCTGGACGCGCTGAAAGAACGCGGCGACATCGTTGCCAAGTTTGCCTATGCGAATTGGGGCCGCCAGGAAGGCGCCACGCGCCAGATGGCGGAGAACGCGGTCCAAATGGTCCAGCGAATTCCTTCCCCTCGCGGCGACAAGAACGGAGCCGATATCAATCTGGCTCTGGACGCCCTGGAAATGGCCTTCACGCATACCCACGTGACGGCGTTCGCGATCGTCAGTGGCGATAGCGATTTTATTCCACTGGTCAACAAGCTCAAGGAATACGGCAAAACCGTATACGTGGTGGGCGGCAAAGCGTTCACCTCCACAATTCTGCAGCAGAATTGCCACGAATTTATTAGTTTCGAATCATTGCTCGCGGATCTGCCGGGCGTCTCGCCGACGTTGCCGGGAGAAATGCGCGCGCACCGCACCGAGGATCGTCCGGAGCGCCGCGACCGTGGGGATCGACCCGACCGCGGACCCCGCCCCGAGCGCGGAGATCGTCGGGATCGCCAGCCTCCCTCGCAGCAGGAGGGTGGGGAACGCCGTCAGCGCCCCGCACCGCTGGAATTGATCCAAGCCATGCCGTTAGTGGAGCGCGCTCTGCAAGTGTTGGAGCGCCGTGGCGTGCAGCCCCAGTTGGGCTTGTTGAAGTCCACTATGCTGCAGTTGGATTCGGCCTTTAGTGAACGCGCTTTTGGCGCCGGTAGCTTTTCCGATTTCGTGGAGAAGTTGAAGAAGGACGATCTGGTCCAGGTGAGCGGCACCGGCGGGCGTTATGTGATCGAGCGCAAGGGTACCGGCGGGGCCGAACGGTCCAACCTCAAGCCCGAGGATCTGCTTACGCCTCTGCGCGACGTGTTGGAAAACCATCGTATCGAGATCGAAAATGGCGTCAATGTCGACGATCTGGCGGCGTGGTTCAAAGAAGAGCAATCCGGGTACGACACGGCGGCTTACGGTTTCCAGGCCTTCAACGAGTTCCTGAATTTCGCGCAAGACAAAACGGTCGTGCGTTTGGAACCGACGGAAGAGCAGGGCATGATGGTCTACATGGGCGCGGAATTCTATCCGCCCGCCGTGCCGCTCGCTCCGGAGCCCGAAGTTGCGGAAGAAATCGAAGAGGAAGACGAGCCGCAGCCCTACGTGGAAGGCCAGCCGACCATCTTCGAACCCAATCCTCCTCCCGCCAAGGTGAAGAAAGTGGTCACCCGCAAGCGCGCTCCCAAGGCCGGCGGCGGTGGTGGCAATACTTCCGGTGGCGCGGGTGGTGGCACGCAGCGCCGCTCACGGCGCAAGAAGCCAGCCGGCAACGGGTAGGCTCAGCATGAGCATCGAGCGGATTTTCCCAGAGGGTGGCGCGACCCCGCGTGGACACTATACTCCGGGAATTCGTGCGGGCGATTTTATCTACGTCAGCGGACAGGGTCCTATCGACCCTGTCTCCGATAAATTAGTCGTCGCGGATATCGAAGCGCAAACTCGCATCACGCTTGGCAACGTGGTGCGTATTCTCGCCGCCGCCGGCGCCGGCATCACCGACATCGTGAAGGTGTCGATCTTCCTGCGCGACATTAACGATTTCGCCGCCATGAACCACGTCTACAGTGAACTCATGGGCGAGCACAAGCCCGCGCGGACGACCATAGAATCCAAGTTCCACAAGGCGGAAATGCTGGTGGAAATCGACTGTGTGGCTTACAAGCCCCTCTGAAACAATCCCTACTCCGCAGCGTGGAGTTCTCGCAAGAACGCCACGGTCCTGGTCTTGTCCCCGCGATTCGGCTCGTTTTCAAACTGCAGGGCATACCCGAGCGGCGTGCATTCCAATACTTCTCCGGGGCGCTCATAATGACCAGGCACGCGAGCACGGACCGCCAGGTCGGCTCCGCGTTCCACAAGTAGTTTCACCACCGCCAAGCCGCCGTCTTGGTTTTGCGTGACAGCATGGAAGAGCGGCGTCTGACCTCCGGTGCCGTCCCGCGGCGCGGCCGGGGCATTCACATCCGCTCCGTGATCCAGCAACAGCTGGACCGCGTCCAGGTTGCGATATTCCGCCGCCACGTGCAGCAGCGTGCCGCCTTGCAGCGTCAGCATCCGGCCGCCCGTGGTTCCGAAATCAAGCTCCGGAAACTGCTGCCGAACCAGCGCCGCGCCACTCGGCGTTGATGGATCGGCCTTCAACTGGTCTCTCAATCCATCCACGCGTCCGCTCAAAATTTCCAGGACGGCGGGCGGAGAATACTTGGTGGCGCCGCCCGCGGCCCGCAGCAAACTGATGCACCTGCCAAGCTCGGGAGAGCGGACGTAACTGCCGATCACATAGTCCAGCGCCGTGCCGGGATATTTGCGCCGGGGATCGGCGCAGTTTGGATTGGCCCCATGATCTAAAAGCCATGCAAGCGCCGCGGGATCCACGGTCTCGCAAGCAGCAAACAGGATCGGGTATTCGCCGTGCCACTCGGCGTTGATATTCGCGCCGCGGGCCAGCAACAACTCCATCATCGGAATGCGATCGCCGAATAGGGCAGCGCGCATCAATGGTCCGTCGTTGCCCTGGTGCACGTCTGAGCCATTGTCGATCAGCCAGTTGGCCATCGCGAGCCGGGTTGCTTTTTCCCGCCCAAACGCGTCGCGCCATCCGCGGTTGAACTGCCATTCCGCCACCATCGTGAGAGGACCGTCGTTAGCGTATCCCAGGGGAGCGTGATGCAGCCCAGGATTCCGGGTCATCAATTCCCTTACCTTGGCGAAATCATTTTCCCCGATCGCCGTGCGCAATTGCTCGATCTCTTCACCAGATTCGACATGCTGCTTAAGCTTCGGCCAGCTTGCGAAGCCATACAGCCGGGCGATTTGAAACTGTGCATCGGCCAGCGACGAGGCCGTTCCTGCCGTCAGAAGATCCTTTGCCTGGTCCTTGAGGTGGCGAAGGTTGGGGCGTTCGGGCAGCGGGCGTGGCCCGGAATGAGAATGGGTCGACATAGCGACCTCCTTTCATGATGTGCCCGTGGTCCGCAAACGGGCTGAAAGAAGGTGCGCAGAAACTCTTGCACTGCCAGGTGGGCTTCTACCCTTTCCGCGGACCGGATGCGTCCCAAACGCAATCCGATTGTACCCGACGGAAGCAGCCCCAAGCGAGTGCTAGTGTGCGCCCCCACAGACTATAGCCCGGGCGGGTGGATCAGGGGAATGATCTCTCGCTGATTACGTCGATAGACGCGGAAGTCCGTCAGATCAATCGTCAGGACAGAGTGGTGGGGATTGAGTTCGCTTAGCCGGATCACGCACAGGTCAGCCAAATCCGGCTGACGATCCGCATACTTTCGCGCAAGCCTCGCCAAACTATCCTTCTCCGTTTGAAGGTCCAGCGCCACTCGCACCATACCCTTTTGGACCAGCGCTAAAGTTGCTGCTGCATCCTGCAAATGGAACGCAGTCTCCGCCAGAACGGCTTCGCAGCTCAACAGCGGGTCCTCGATCTGTTCGGCAACACGTACAGCCCACCCATGATACCGGTCCGTTGCGCTGGCGAAAGCGACCAGGAAGCCTGTATCGGCGATGGCTTTCACTTAGGGGAGAAACCTTTGCGAGTCGATAGGTCCTTAGGTCTTCCCTTAACGACCCCGGCGAGTTCCATGAACGGCTTCGCGTCCTGGACACGGGCGCGTTCCAATTGGTGCCGGACGATCTTACTTTGTGGCAACCCAGTGCGTTCGGAGGTGGTTTCCAGCCATTCCGCGAGCTCCGGTGTGAGGCGCACTGAAATCGTATGACTCATCTGCCATTATTGTAATACAACGGCCACGCACGAGAATCCATTGCGCGGAGGTCAAGAAATGACCTAGTGTGCGCCCGCTTCGGGCACGTATCCGGGGGGCATGGCTTCACCTTCGCCGAAGAAGTATTCTTCCATCTGCTGCATCAGGAACTCTTGCGCCTCTTTGGTGCCCAGGTTGAGGCGGTATTCGTTCATGATCATCTTCATGCGCTCCACCCACATCTTCCAGGCCTCTTGAGACACCGTCTCGAAGATGCGTTGGCCCAGGGGGTTGTCGAAGGGAGGCTCGCTCAGGCCGGGGAGTTCCTTCTTCAATTTCGCGCACAGCACAATCCGATCAGTCGCCATAACTTTCAGGATACCTTGGACGGGGAAGGCGGGAACAGCGGTGGGGCGAAATACAGGGTTAATTAGCCGCGGTTGCGGGAGTGCCGCGCTTGGCTTTGACGGATTCCAGGTATTCCGACAATTTCAGCGGGGAGTGGCCGCCTTTTTCCATTTGCCGTTGCACGGCGCGTTGATAGCGGCGCAAGGTCTCACGGCGGGAGGCGTCGCGCAAGCCACAACCCTCAATGTCCAACAAGAGTTCGACTTCCCACGGGCGGAATGTGTTGCGATGCATATTCCCACGTAGAACTTCTTGAATCAGCCGATTAAACTGAGCCAACACTGCATCGCCATCGGGTAATGTTTCGTACATGTGCTTCAAGTGTTTCATCGGCAAACTTGATCGAAAGCTTAACACATCCCTTGCAAAATACCTGCTCGTCCGGATCTAAGGGATTCCCCTCAGTCAATTGTTCTGAGCCAGCCACTTGCGAATGGATTGCAGTTGCCGGCGTATCGCGTCTGCGTCGTCTGCCAGCGGTTCTAGATCTAAATACGATTGCAGATCGCGATTGGATGCTCCAAAGCGCTTTAATTCCAGATTTAAGGCTCCCCGGAGCTTCAGCCAGGCGCTCATTTTAGGGGCGCCGACAAGCAGAAGATCCAGCGTGGCCACAGCGCGATCGAAATCGCTGGAATGCATGTAGGCGCGGTGCAGGTTCTGTAACATCCGCATCAGTATTTGTTTGTTCGTCGCCCGCCCCAGCAGCGCCGGATCGGCTACGCTGGCCCCGGCCAGCGCGAAGCACTCCTCGGCGGTCACTGTGCGGCCGCCCGCGAAAGGATCCACAAAGGTGGCGTAGCGCCCGTCGTCAAATTGGACGATAAACCGATTGGGCAGGGCAATGCCATACACCGGCATATGCAAACGCCGCGCAATTTCCATATACAGCAGCGAAAGTGTGATCGGGATTCCAGTGCGGCGGCTCAGCACTTCATTCAAACAGCTGTTGCGCGGATCGAAGAAATTCGTTTCATTGGCGTGGAATCCCAGATCGTCGAACAGGTAGCTTTGGGCCTTTTCCACAAAGTCGCGCCCGTCGTTGAAATTGCGAAGACGGTCGCCTAAATTCGCGGCCAGCTCATTCATTTGGACCAGAAATGGATCGTGATCGAGCGCGGGAAACTGAATGCGCGCTAAATCCAAGGCAGCCCGGTCTAGCTTGCCCGGCACAGCCTCACCGACTAGCAGTTGGTGTAGGTAGTCCACCTATTTACGCATTATGACGCCATGCTGCCACGTTGGCCAGCGGGTGGAGTCCGGTTTCAGCTTTAGCCGACCAAGCTTAGGTAGCGGAAGCCCGAGCGTTCCAGGCGGGCGCGGTCCAGCGAGTGGCGGGCGTCCAGCAGGATGGGTGTCTGCATGGCGCGCACCAGCGCTTCCCAGTCCAGATCCCGATATTGAGCCCATTCGGTGATCAGCACCAGGGCGTCGGCGTCGTTTGCGACCTCTTCCGGGGTCTCGCACAAAATCACGCCGATGTCGGAATGGTTACGGCGGAACACTTCCATGGCCACGGGATCGTGCGCTTTTACGCGCGCGCCGCGCTCAATCAGCTTGCGGGCGACATCCAGGGCCGGCGCTTCGCGCAAGTCATCCGTATCCGGCTTGAAGGCCAAGCCCAGCAGGCCGATGGTGCGCCCCTTCAGGATCTTGAGTTCGCCGAGAAGTTTTTCGACCACACGACCGCGCTGGCGGGTATTGACATCACGGGCGGCACGGACGATCTGCATGTCCAAGCCATATTCGGCGGCGGTGGCCACCAAAGCGGCGGTGTCCTTGCCGAAGCAGGAGCCGCCCCAGCCAATGCCGGCTTGCAGGAAGCGGGTTCCGATGCGAGCGTCCAGGCCCATGCCTCGGGCGACCTGGGAAATGTCAGCTCCGACGCGTTCGGCTAGTAGCCCGATCTCATTGATATAGCTGATCTTAAGGGACAAGAAGGCGTTGGCGGCGTACTTGATCAGCTCCGCCGAAGCCAAGTCGGTGGAGATCAGCGGCACAGCGCCCATATTTTCCGGTCTAGGCAGGAAACTCGGCGCCTGGAACGTCTGGTCCAGCATCGGACGGTAGAGGGTGTACAAAACCTCAGAGGTCTTGGGCTCATCGGAGCCGACGACTACGCGATCCGGGTAGAGGCTGTCATGCAGCGCGGTACCTTCGCGCAAGAACTCTGGATTGGAAGCCACGGAGAAACATCCGCGGGAGCCGTCGCGCTCCGTAACGGCGTCGCGAACCAGGGATCCCACCCAGTTGCCGCTGCCGATCGGTACGGTGGACTTATTCACGATTACGGTGAAGTGGGGGCCTAAATACCGGCCAATCCCCTGGGCCGCCGAGCGCAAATACTGCAAATCCGGAGCCCCGCCCGTGCCGGTTGGAGTTCCGACCGCGATGAAAATGACCTGGGCTTCGGGAATGGCCGTGCTGTAATCCGTTGTAAACGTTAGATTGCGCCGGGCTTCGGCGATCAATTCGTCCAGATGTGGTTCAAAAAATGGGACTTCTCCGCGTTCCAAAGCCTCAATCTTGCGCTTGTCCGGATCCACGCAAGTCACTTTATGACCCAGAAATGCCAAACACACGCCGGTGGTCAGGCCTACATATCCGGTACCTAAAATCGAAACGTTCACAAGTCTCCTAAAATTTAGGGAGCGCGAGGGTGGCGTCCCGTGGTTTTTGTTTCTGGTTCAGTTATCGGCCGTCTAAGGCGATATCTGTATTCGGTGGTGTAGGGTGCTTTACGACCAAACGTCCCCCAACGTTGACCCCTTTAACCATTCTATACTCTGAGAACCATGCTGTCCGGGACTACGCGCTCCTCTCACCCTTTTCGCAGGGTGCTGGCCGCCCTTTTACCCACATTTCGATACTGGATGCAGACAGAAGTACACGTATTTGCATTTTCGATCGCGGCCAACGTGCTTTTATCCTTTTTCCCGTTCCTGATTGTTTGCGTTTCGCTGGGGCGAGCGGTGTTCACGGATAGGACCGTTGTCAATACTCTGGATCTGGCGCTGCGGGACCTCTTCCCCACGGCGCTAGGCGATTTCATGCAGCGCAATCTTCCGGCACCGCAACCGGTGGAAATACTTTCCATTTTCATTCTCCTGTTTGCTGCCAATGGCATTTTCGAGCCGCTGGAAGTGGCCTTAAACAAAGTTTGGGGAATTCAAAAAAACCGCAGTTTCCTAAGGAATCAGCTTATTAGTTTGGTTCTGATCTTCGGGTGCGGGGCACTGGCACTGGTCTCATTAAGCATTGCCGCCTTCCGCCAGAACGCCGTCTCCGGTTATGCGGTGGAACGCTTCCTTTCCGCGATTCTCTTCAAAGCCGCAGCGATCCCCATTACCGTTTTGGTGTTGTTTCTGATTTACCGGTATTTACCTAACGGCCGGCCCCCGGTGCAGCGAGTTTTGCCGGCGGCCATCGGCGTGGGGGTGCTGCTGGAAGGGCTTAAGACGCTGAACGTGTGGGCGTTCCCGGTGCTAGACGCTAAGCTGCAACGTGAATACGGCGTATTTCGTTATTCCGCGACGTTGATTCTGCTGAGCTTTTTTAGCTCCATGCTAGTGCTGGCGGGAGCGGAGTGGGCTGCACGAGGGCACCGCCTGAACGAAGACGGAGGCGGAGGCTCTTGAAGCGGCGGCTAGCTGTGATTACGGGCGCCTCTGCCGGGCTGGGGGCGGCCTTTGCCCGGAAGCTGGCGGCGCAAGGCTACGATCTGCTGCTGATCGCCCGTCGCGAGGATCGACTACTTGCGTTGGCCCGTCAACTCAGCGAAGACTACAAGATTGACGCGCAGGCGTTGGTGGCCGACCTGGTGGATGGTACGGCGCTTGAAGGCGTTGCCGCGCGGATCGAAAACGAGGGCGATCTGGCGTTGCTGATCAACAACGCGGGCTTCGGGACGAATCACTATTACTTTGAGACCGACGCGCTGGGCCAAGATTCCATGCACCGGCTGCACGTGGTGGCGACGGCCCGTTTGACCCACGCGGCGCTCAAGAATCTGGTCCCTCGTGGAGGGGCAGGCTCGGGAGTCATCAACGTGTCTTCGGTAGCCGCCTTCGCGGCAGCGCCACAAAACGTAAGCTACTGCGCGACCAAAGCCTGGATGAACCGGTTCACCGAAGGGCTCGCGATTGAATTGGCTGCCCGCAATTCTCCTGTGGCAGTGCAGGCGTTGTGTCCAGGCTATACGCTGACCGAGTTCCACGACGTACTGGGCGCGGATCGATCGGCGATTCCGGCGGCGTTCTGGATGACGGCGGATTCCGTCGTCGAGGCCAGCTTGCGTGCCTTTCCCAAGCGGACACTGTTCGTTGTTCCGGGTTGGCGCTACAAGATACTAGTCGGGATCTTACGAGTGATTCCATCCGGACTGATGCGATGGGGCTCGGTAGGCGCCGTGCGACGGTTCCGGCGGCTGAAGAAACGGGACTAAGGCGCGCTGGGCGGGCCACCCGGCGGATAGTCCTTGGGCATCCCAATGCCGAAGCGCTGTAGTTTCACTCGCAGCCAATGCAGCACCACCTTGTAGAGCTGCAACTGTTTCAGGCACCATTTAATGGCCCAATGCTCCGTGCCCAACACTCCAACGGCGGCGGCGAAAAAAATCCAACCCTGCAAAAGAGGCAAGAGGGCGCCGACGACGGCCATGAATAGGAGGAAGTAGCCTAAGGCGTTGCGGAGCGTGCGCTTCATTGCTGTCCCTTCCAGAGTAGAATTAAGCGGCCCCATACAGCTAGTTCTACGTTGCGGAGAGCGCCGGGGTTCCGGTGAGGGCGATCTCGCCCTAGAATGAAGGTATGCCGCTACTGAGCGACCGCGCGGGCAAGACCTCCGAAGTGGTCGTACTTTCCGCGTCCACGGAGGACCCTGGGAAAGCGCCGCCGGGTTTGTTGCGCTTCGGGTTGTGGCTGATCTGCGCGTCCATCTCGGCGTTTTTTACGGCACTGGTCATCGCCTACTATTGGCGCAAAGGCTCGCCTGGAATCTGGGATCAAATTGCGCTTCCGGGCACGTTGTGGATTTCGACGGCGATTATCCTGGCCTCCAGCGGCGTGTTCGAAGCGGCACGGCGAACTTACGGGCGGGGCCGGCACGCGGCCGCGGCTCGGCTGCTGCTGGTTACGGGATGCCTGGGTCTGGCGTTCCTGGCGGCGCAAATGTCGGCGTGGCGTACGCTGGTGGCGCGCGGCGCGTATCTGGAACAGAACCCTTACAGCGGATTCTTCTATTTGTTTACAGGACTCCATGCCGCGCATTTGGTGGGTGGATTGGTCGCGCTGGGTTTCGTGGTGCTGGCTCGCGCGCCGCGCCGGGAACTGGTGGATTGCGCGGCATTTTACTGGCACTTCCTGGGAGTCCTTTGGATCGCGCTATTCGTGGTGCTGTCTCACTAACCTGATGCCCATCGATTCTTCCGCCTCAGTTGCCTCCAGCGCGCGCGTGCATCCGCATGCCGTTATTGGACCTGGTGTGCGTATTGCCGACTTCGCCATCGTGGAGGAAGACGTAGTGATCGGCGCCGGCTGCCAATTGGAACCTCACGTCTACGTCAAGCGCTGGACCACTCTAGGGGAGCGTAATTCCATTTCGGCGGGAACCGTGCTGGGCACCGATCCGTTGGACAAGAATTTTACGGGCGCGCGCAGCTATCTGAAAATCGGCGACGACAACGTGATTCGCGAACACTACACCATTTCCCGCGGTACGGCTCCGGAATCGGAGACGGTGATTGGCGATGGCAATTACATCATGACCTCGGGACATATCGCGCATAATTGCCGCATCGGCAACCGGACGGTGATCGCCAGTTGCGCACTGGTGGCCGGCCATGTGGAGGTGGAAGACCAGGCCTTTATTTCGGGCGGCGTGGTGATTCACCAGTATTCGAAAATCGGTTGCCTGGCGATGATCGGCGGGAATACGCGCGTAAATCTGGACGTTCCGCCTTACTTTCTCTACACCGATTTCAATGTCACCCCTTGCGGGTTGAACGTGGTGGGCTTACGGCGCGCGGGTTTCACGGTGGCGCAGGTGGGGGCGTTGAAGGCTGCCTACAAATTGCTGTATCGTTCCGGGCTGAAGCTGGATGAGGCGCTGGCTCGGATCGAGGCTGAGGGGCCGACGGAGCATACGCGGCACCTGGTGGAGTTTATCCGGTCCAGCAAACGTGGGATCTGCCGGGAATAATGCTCAGATCCACTGATCACGGCCCAGGAAATGGGCATGGCTGTTGATGACGGTGGGGCCGGCATGCTGGCGCACGTAGCTGCCATCGGGCTGCATGAGGAACGCGTTGCGCGTATCGGCGAGGTAGGTTCCCATGATGTCCTCGCGCAGACGGGTCACCAGCGCCCGATTTTCGACGGGGAAAAGAATTTCCACGCGGCGGTCCATATTGCGGACCATCAGGTCGGCACTGCCGGAGTAAAACTGTTCGGCGCCGCCATTGCGGAAATAATACAGGCGGCTGTGTTCCAGGAATCGGCCCACGATGCTGATCACGCGGATGTTGTCGCTGACGCCTTCCACGCCCGGCCGCAGGCAGCAGAAGCCGCGTACGAGAAGGTCCACCTGGACGCCGGCTCGCGAGGCTTCATACAGCAAGCGGATGGTCTGCGGATCTTCCAGCGAATTCATCTTGAAGATCAAATGCCCGTTTTCTCCGTTCTGTGCGAAAACAATTTCGCGGCGGATCAGGGTTTCGAGAGCAGACCGCATGTTGATGGGCGCCACCAGAAGTTTATTGAACTCGCGCTTGGCGGAATAACCGGTCACGTAGTTGAAGACGTCGGTTACATCTTCGGCAATCTGCGCATCGGTGGTGAACAAGCTGAGATCGGTGTAGAGCCGCGCCGTGACGGGATTGTAGTTGCCCGTGCCCAGATGCACGTAACGCCGGATCTTATCTCCCTCGCGGCGGACCACCAGGGCGACCTTGGAATGCACCTTTAGACCGAGCAGCCCGTAGACCACGTGGACACCCGCGGATTCCAGCGCTCGCGCCCATTCAATGTTGCTTTCTTCATCGAAGCGAGCTTTCAGTTCCACCAGCACGGCGACCTGTTTTCCGTTTTCGATGGCCGTGAGCAGGCTTTCGACAATGGGGGAATTGCGGCCCACGCGGTACAGAGTCATCTTGATGGCGAGAACCTCCGGATCCGTCGCGGCGCGGCGGACGAAATCCACCACGGGCTGGAAAGATTCAAAGGGATGATGCATCAGAATATCGCCCTGTGCGATGGCGGCGAACATGTCTTCGTTGGGCTTCAAACGTAAAATCGGGGGAACCCTGGGATGCAGGGCCGGCTCTTTGAGATCGGGGCGCTCGAGCGACATCAATTGTTTCAAACGACTCAGATCCACGGGACCGTCGACGCGATAGACATCGCGCTGGTGCAGTTCCAGATTTTCCACCAGGACGGCCAAGAGGTCATCCGGCATGTCGCGAGACACCTGAATCTGGATCACATCGCGGAACTGGCGCTGCCACACCGCCTCTTCGATGGTCTCGAGAAGGTCGTCGCTTTCGAGTTCTTTAATCTCGTACTCGGCATCGCGCGCGACGCGGAAGGGATGGACATCCAGAATCTCAAGATCGGGGAACAGCGTACCCAGGTTGCCCTGAATCAATTGTTCCAACCACACGAGTGTCGGGCGGCCTGGGGATTCCTGCGGGCCGGCGGCCACTAGAGACGGGAACGTGTCAGGGATCTTTACACGCGCGAAGCGTTCCGCGCCATTGCGATCCTTCAGGATCACGGCGAGGTTCATGCTCAAGTTGGAAATATGCGGGAAGGGCCGCCCGGGATCGAACGCCAGCGGGGTCAGCGTGGGGAAGACGACATCGTGAAAGTAGGCGTCCAGCGGCGCGCGTTCGCTTTCGTTCAGGTCGCGGTAATCTCGAATCCGGATGCCTTCTTCGAGCAAGGCTGGCCGCAATTCATTCCATACCTCATAGGCTTCCGAGAGCAAGCGGCGCAGGTCGTTGCCGATGCGTTCCAGGTGCTCGGTTGGGCGGGGATCGTTGGGGGACGAATCCGCTTTTTGATTGAGGATCGCCACGCGCACCATGAAGAATTCGTCGATGTTGGAAGAAAGAATCGAGAGGAACTTGACGCGTTCCAGAAGTGGATTGCTCACGTCACGCGATTCATTCAGCACGCGGCGCTGGAAGGCCAGCAGGCTGAGTTCGCGGTCCAGGTAAAGGCTGGGGTGATCCAGCGGTAGAGGCGACGGCGCGGCGGATTCCGAAGTTCGAGCGATACTTGCCATCTTGTTCAATAGATTACCGTTTTTGAGGTGACGTTTGTGTTGGCACGCCCGAATCTGCGAGTATGACCGTGATGGCGCGCATTGTTTTTGGACTCGGAACTTCGCATGGACCCATGCTGTCTATCGGTTCCGAGCATTGGAGCGATAGGGTCCCTTTCGATCGCAAGAACAAGGAGTTGCCGTATCGCGGCAGGACGTATACGTTCGACGAGCTGGCCGAACTTCGCCGCGGAGAGAACCTTGCGGCGCAGATTGAGCCCGAAGAATCCAAGCGCCGGCATGCGGCTTGCCAGGTTGCGATTGCCGAGTTGGCGGCGGTGCACGAGCGGCACAAGCCGGACGTGGCGGTGATCGTCGGGAACGACCAAATGGAGGTTTTTTCAGCCGATCACGTGCCGGGGCTGGCCATTTTCTGGGGCGAGTATATGGAAGGGCATCCGCGTTCGCCGGAGTTTCTGGCGAAACTGGATCCGGCGATTGCACGCGCGGAACTGGATCGAACACCGGCCGAGTACACACAGTATCCGTGCTCGCCATCGTTGGGGCGGCATGCGATTCAAGCGGTGGTGAGCGAAGGCTTCGACGTGGCGCAGATGAGACGGCTATCCGCCGGAGAGTTGGGTGTGAATTCCGCTCCGCATGCCTTTGGATTCGTTTATCGCCGCATCATGCGGGATGTAGTTCCGCCGCACATGCCGGTCTTTATCAACACGTTCTATCCGCCCAACCAGCCGCCCGCGGGACGTTGCTACGCGTTCGGCGAGGCGCTGGGGCGTGCGATTCAGAGCTGGCCGGAAGACTTGACGGTGGCCGTGATCGCCTCCGGCGGGCTGACGCATTTTGTGATCGATGAAGAATTTGACCATCAGGTGATCGATGCGATGCGGTCGGGCAATGCCTCGGCCCTTGCCAACGTACCTGAAAGCATGTTTCAATCGGGCACCTCCGAGGTCAAGAATTGGATTGCCGTGGCAGGAGCGATGGCTGCGGCGGGTCTGACGCTAAAATCGATGGAGTACGTGCCCTGTTATCGCTCGGAAGCAGGGACCGGAAGCGCGATGGGATTCGCGCATTGGGAATAGGAGCCGCTGATGAAACTCGCCAAACAATTTCTGCTGCTGTGCGTTGTGTTGACGCAGGCCGGGTTCGGGCAGCAAAAAGGGGCGCTGCAGAAGGTTAGCATCGTCTATCCCACGCGAGCTTCGCAGGCTTGGCCGCTCTATGTGGCGAAGGAAGGCGGGTATTACGAAAAGTACGGCATGGACGTCACGCTTTCTTTCGCCCCGCACCCGGACGCGGTGGCGCTGCTGATCGGCGGGCAAGCGGTGATGTCGCCGTATACGTTGGAGCAGTCGATTCAGGCGGCGTTTCGCGATGGCTCCCTCATGATGCTGGGTGCGCCGTATAAGAAGAGTTCGTTCGCCTTGGTGGCGGGCAAGAAAATCGGATCGGTGGCGGACTTGAAGGGCAAGCGGATTGCGGTCAGCCAGTTGGGGGATGCTCCGTATAACTACACGGTGGGCTTGTTGGCGAAGGCCAAGCTCACGGCTCGCGATGTGCAGTGGATTCCAGTGGGCGCGGGCGTTGCCTTGCGGGCAGCGGCGGTGATCGGGGATCGCGCGGACGCCACGATGATGACGGCTCCGGAATATTTCAAGTTGGAGCAGGAAGGCTACAAGATTCTGGGGAACATCATCGATTACGACGATATTTACGCGCCCGCTGTTTATTTGTACAAGAAGACAGCCGTCGCGAATTCCGATATCCCGGAGCGCATGATCAAGGCGCATGCCGAAGCCATCAAGCGTTTCTACGACGACAAGGCTTTCGCCGTGAGCAGCTATCTGAAGTGGGACCCGGCCCAAAACCGCGCCGATGTGGAACGCGTGTGGGATGTGTACTCCAAGGCGGGCACGTATGAACGGGTGCCGTACATTTTGGATGCCGCGGTGAAATACGTGTTGGATCATCCCGCCGATCCGCAACTGGGCGAGGCCATGAAGGCGTACGACTATCACAAGGTCATCGACAATGGTCCCGTTGACAAGCTGGTGAAGGAGGGTTTCTTCGAGAAGCTCTTCGGCGCGGGCGTTAAGGCCGAGCAGGATTCTAAATCGAAGCGAGCGTTTCGCTAGGCGCGGTTACTCGGCGCGCAACGCGTTCATCGGATCCACTTTCGTCGCGCGGCGCGCGGGAAGGTAGCTGGCGGCTGCCGCGGCGGCGGCCAACACAAGGGCAACCGCGGCGTAGGTCAGTGGGTCTAAGGGAGTGACTCCGTAGAGCAGCGTCTTCATATAGCGCGCGATGCCGGCGGCTGCCGCCAGGCCGATGACGACGCCGATGGCGGAGAGCACCAGGGCCTGCCGCACGAACATGCTTTTGAGCGTGGCGTCGGCCGCCCCCAGGGCGCGGCGGATTCCGATTTCGCGGGTGCGCTGCGTCACCGCGTAGGAGATTACTCCGTAGATACCGACGATGCCCAGCAGCAGGGCCATCGCGCCGGCGATTGCCAGCATCACCAGGGTGAAGGAAGTTCGCGCCATGGACTGGTCATATACCGTCTGCAGCGTCCGAACAAGAAAGATGGGCAAATTTGCATTGACGGACCAGATGGCTTGGCGGACCTGGGTCAGGAAGGCTTCCGTTCCCGCGCGCTGACTGCGGATAAGAAACGTTCCGCCGCGCGTGATATGCGGAGTTTCGCCCCAGAAGTTATCCAACATCACCGGCCAATAGACCATGGTGGGGGCTGCGGCCTGCACGCCGTTATCGTACACATTGCCGGCGACGCCGACGATTTCGCGCCACGGGTCCTTCATCCCTTCGCGAATCCGCTTGCCGAGGGCCGCCGTGGGACTGCCCCACATTTCGCGAGCCATGTTTTCGGAAATCACGGCTACGTGGCGCTTGTCGTAGATATCCGTCCAGGTGAACTCGCGGCCGGCGATCAGCGGCGTGCCGGCGGTCCGCAGATAGTCTGGTCCGACAAACCGGAAGCGCCGGATGGGAGGAATCTGGCCGGTGGCGTAGGTTTTGTCCTCGGCGTAAAGCAAGTCATTGGAGTTGTTGCCTTCCATGGGAGCTCCGTTGGCGAACGCCACCGACTTCACGCCGGGAATCGCCGCCAGTTTGTCGAGCATGTTGTTTTGCATACGCATGACGAGTTCCGGCTCCTTGACCTGCGCTTCGGGGATGGAGATGCGGAGCAACTGTAGTTCTTCGGGATGCGTAAAGCCGGCCTGCACGGTGCGCAGGGCTTGGAACGTGCGGATCATGAGGCCGGAACTGACCAGCAACACTAGCGCCAGAGCCACCTGAGAGATAACCAGAAGATTCCGGGCGCGCTGCCGGTCACGGCTATGGCTCATGCCTCGGCCACCCGCGCGAAGGGCCGCGGCCACTTGCGGCGACGCGTATTTCATCACTGGCACCACGCCAAACAGCAGCGCGGCGAGCAACGAAAGCAGTAGGGCGAAGCCCAGCGTCACAGGGTCGATGCGGATCTCATTCAAGCGGGGCAGTGTCTGCGGTCCTACGGAGACCAGCAGGCGCAAACCTCCGTATGCCAGCGCCACGCCCAGGATGCCGCCCAGAATCCCGAGGACCGTGCTCTCCAGCAGCATTTCGCGCGCAATAGAGCCCCACTTGGCTCCCAAGGCGGAGCGGATGGCTAGCTCCTGCTGCCGCCCTTCCGCGCGGACCAGCAGGAGGTTCGCAATATTAGCGCAGGCGATCAGCAGAACCATTCCGATGGTGCCCATCAAAACCCACAGCACGCTGCCCACATCGCCGACAACATCGTCTTTTAGCGGAGTTATCTGCGGACCCAATTTGCCCTCGAACAGAGCTTTGTCAAAGCCCGGCGGTGCGGGCCAGGCTTGGATCCAGATGGGCAGCAGGCGGGCGATATCGGCATCCGCTTGTTGGATGGTGGCTCCGGGCTTCAGCCGCGCGATGCCCTGGTAGCTGAAATTGCCCAGGAAGATTTTGTTGCGGTCAAAACGGAGGGGCAGGATGACCTGGGCATCCACGTTGAGGAACTTGAAGTTCTCCGGCATCACGCCGATGATCGTGCCGGGCTTCCCGTCCACATTCAAGGTCCGGCCGATGGCGTTGGGCGCGCCTCCCATGCGCTGCTGCCAATAGCCCCAGGTCAGTAGCAGGGTCCGGGGGGAATCCAGGATACCGTCTTCTTTTGAAAACCAACGTCCCAGCGCGGGCTGCACTCCCAAGGCGTTCAACGCGCCGGGCGTCACATATAGAGCCCGCACTTGCTCGGGGTCGGCCAAACCGGTCACGCTGGCTCCGCCGTTCGACCACAAGCCGAACTCTTGAAAGGTCTGGTTCTGCTCGCCGTAGGTAAAATACATGGTGGGCGATAGGTTCAGCTTGCCGGTGAGCCCGGGAATCCCCTTTGCCGAATGCCATACGCCGACCAGCGATTCGGCGTGCGGATACGGTAAAGGCTTCAGCAGGACTCCGTTCACGACGCTGAAAATCGCGGTGTTGGCCCCGATCCCCAGGGCCAGCGTCAAGACCGCAATCGCCGTGAATCCAGGGGTGCGGCTGAGGCGCCGGAGAATGTGTTGCAGGGCTAGCATGGGAACTTATACGCGTTTCGCAGGCGAAAGTTTCACGAGGTGTAATTATTCCGGGAGCGGAAGCGCCTATTTTTTGGCCCGAATAATGGGCGCGACGCCCCCAAATCACACTTGTTTAAGGTATCCTAGACCGAATCCATGCTTGTCTACGCGGTTACTATCTTTCTGAGCGCGTTCCTTTTGTTTCAGGTCCAGCCGCTTATTGCGAAATTCATTTTGCCCTGGTTTGGCGGATCGGCCGCCGTGTGGAGCGCATCGCTGCTCTTCTTCCAACTGCTGCTGCTGGCCGGGTACACCTATGCGCATTTCCTGATTCGTTATCTGGCTCCGAAGAAACAGCTGATTGTTCACCTGACGCTTTTGGTGCTGAGCCTGTTGTCGCTGCCGATCATTCCAGCGGACCGGTGGAAGCCTTCTCCGGGCGGCGATCCCACGTTCCAGATTTTGGCGTTACTCGCGGCCACTATCGGGCTGCCTTACATGATCCTTTCGGCCACCAGCCCTTTGCTGCAGGCGTGGTACGTGCGGACCCACGAGGGCGTGGTTCCTTATCGCTTATTCGCGCTCTCGAACTTCGGTTCGATGCTGGCTCTGCTCAGTTATCCGTTCGTGATCGAGCCGAATATTGCGCTCAGCAATCAGGCTAAGCTTTGGTCCGGTGGATTCCTTCTCTTCGGCGCGTCGTGCGCCTACGCAGCGTGGCGAAGCAGCAAGGCTAGTCCGGCTGTGAACCAGGGGCCTGCGGAAACCGCTGAAGTCCATATTTCACCTCCGAAAATGGGCACGATTCTGTACTGGATCGGCTTAGCCGCCTGCGCCTCCACGCTTTTGCTGGCGACTACCAGCCTGCTGACGCAGAACGTGGCTCCTATCCCGCTGCTGTGGATCGCGCCGCTGAGCATTTACCTATTGACGTTTATCCTGGCGTTCGAGAGCGACAAGATTTACCAGCGCTGGCTATTTCTGCCGCTCGGAATCGTCGCGTTGGCGTTCTACACGCGCGGCATGAACGATTACGAAAACAACGAAGACGTCATTCACTGGCTGATTCCGATTCTGTGTGGATCACTGTTTATCTGCTGCATGATCTGTCACGGGGAACTCGCCAAACGGCGTCCGCACCCGCGCTACCTGACGCAGTATTTCCTGATGGTAAGCGTCGGCGGAGCCATCGGAGGCCTGTTCGTAGCATTACTCTCGCCGCGCCTCTTTAACGATTATTACGAGGTGCCGATCGCCATTGGGTCCTGCGCGTTGCTGATGGTGCTGGCCGTTTGGCACGAAGCCAACGGCCTGCCGCGTCCCTTGCCGATCCGCTTAGCGATGCTGATTGTGGTGGCGTCGTTCGCGATCTACCTGGGCCGCATCGAGAAGAAAATCTCCGAAGGCTACGATATGACGGCACGCGATTTTTATGGCGTGTTGCGCGTACGCGACGATCCGGCGGACGCCGGCTTTTACGGCACGCGCGTGCTGATCCACGGCACCATCAATCACGGGACGCAGTTGCTGGCTCCGGATGGGGGCCGCATTCCGACATCTTATTTCGGGTCCACTTCAGGCATCAATCGAGCGGTGCGCGCGAAGGGCGAAAAAGGGCCGATCCGCCTCGGCATTCTGGGTTTGGGCGCGGGCGTCACCGCTACACTGGCGCGCGCCGAAGACACCATCCACTATTACGAGATCAATCCGCTGATTTTTGAAATGGCGAAGGCAAAATTCGATTTCTGGAAAGCCTGCCCCGCCGATAAACAGATCTTCTTCGGTGACGGCCGACTGACGCTGGAAGGCATGAAGGACGAAAACCTCGACTTCCTGGCGATGGACGCCTTCACCAGCGACGCGGTCCCCATGCATCTGCTGACGGCCGAGGCGTTTAAGATCTACGGACGCCACCTGAAACCGGACGGCGTGCTGGCGATCAATATTTCCAATCGTTATCTGGACCTGCAGCCGGTAGTGGCGGCTAGCGGCGCTTCCGCGGGCTTCTCGGCCATCATGATTTACGACGAAGGAAACGCGGAGCCCTTCTACGTTTCGAATACGTGGGTGCTACTCAACCGCGACAAGAGTTTCTTTGACCATGCGAATTTTGCGGGTACGGAAACGTATCCGGTGGAACCCAAGCCGGGGTTCCGTGGCTGGACGGACGACTACAGCAACATCCTTCAGATTCTGCACTAGAATTGACGACTTGAATTAACATGCTTCTCTACGCAATCACCATCTTCCTGAGCGCCTTTTTATTGTTCCAGGTGCAGCCTCTGATCGCCAAGATTATCTTGCCGTGGTTCGGAGGCTCGGCCGCTGTTTGGAGCGCCGCCATGATGTTCTTCCAGCTTTCCCTGCTGGGCGGCTACGCATACGCGCACTTTGTGGGAAAGATGAAACCGCGTGCGCAGATGATGCTGCATGGCGCTCTGCTACTGATCAGCTGTGCATTGCTCCCGATCCTGCCCAATGAGGCTTGGAAGCCGGACCAGGTGGGCGATCCGACGCTGCGGATTCTTGAGTTATTGGCTGTGACCATCGGGTTGCCGTATTTCATCCTGAGTTCCACCAGCCCCCTTTTGCAGGTCTGGTATGTGCGCCGCACGGGGAATCAAGTTCCTTATCGTTTGTTCGCACTGTCGAATTTCGGATCGATGTTGGCGCTGCTCAGCTTCCCGTTTGTGGTGGAGCCGCTGATGGCGTCCCGCATGCAGGCGTACACCTGGAGCGGGCTCTACGTTGCCTTCGCTTTGTTGTGTGGGTATGCCGCTTGGGTGAGCAAGGATTCGGTGGCTGCCGTGACGGTGGAGCCCGCTCCGATCCCTCTGGAAACAGATCCGGCTCCGGTAAACACGCCCGCGCCGACGTTCGGCGATATGACTCTGTGGGTGGCGCTGGCCGCCTGCGCGTCCGCGTTATTAGTTTCGGTCACCAATCATTTGAGCGCGAATGTCGCGCCGATTCCTCTGTTGTGGGTGGTGCCGCTGGCGCTGTATTTGCTCAGCTTCATCCTGTCCTTCGAAAGCGACAAGATCTATCAGCGCTGGTTATTCGTGCCATGGGTGGCTCCGGCTTTGGGTTGGATGGCGTATTCGATTTACGCGGCCGAAGGCAACTACCACATCAAATATTCGATCCCGATTTTCGCGGTGGGGCTGTTCCTGTGTTGTATGTTGTGCCACGGCGAGCTGGCGATGCGGAAGCCCGCGGCGCGTTATCTCACCAGCTTCTATTTAATGATTTCGGTGGGCGGAGCGCTGGGAGGAATTTTCGTCGCGCTGATCGCGCCGAATGTCTTCAAGACGTTTCTCGAGTTGCCCATCGCGCTGACATTCTGCGGAGTTCTCGCTGTCCTGGCGCTGTGGGATGAAGAATTGCCGGCGATGCCTGCGCTTGCCCGCCAGGCTTTAGCCGTGATCGTGCTGGTGGCAGCCGGTGGATTGGCGTGGCGGCTACAACTGCCGACGGTGCAGATCGCCGTCGCAGCTGCCGTTGCGCTGGTGCTTGCAGGGCTCCTCTGGAAGAATTGGCTGGTGGGAGCATGGCCGGTGCGTTTCGCGCTCGCGATCGGCGTCGGCCTGCTGGGCGGCTACCTGGCGCGCATGGAAACCCAGGACCGCCAGGGCTACCACCTGATGGTCCGCAACTTCTACGGAGCGCTGCGCGTCCGTGACGACGATGCGGGTACGGAATACGCCGTGCGCAACCTGTTGCATGGAACTATCAATCACGGTTCCCAGCGGCAGACCGAAGAGGGAAAATATCTGGTCGGCTCCTACTACGGACCCAAGTCCGGCATTGGCCTCACGATGCAGGAGATGCAGAGCCGCGGGCCGGTGCGTTACGGCGTGGTCGGCATGGGCGCCGGCGTCATGTCGGGATATGCGCGGAAGGGCGACTTCGCGCGTATTTACGAGATCAATCCAATTGTGCCGACGATCTCTAATAACGGAATGAACGGCGAGTTCAACTTCCTGCCGCACGCCAAGCTCTTGGGCGCAGATGTCGAAATCCTCATGGGCGATGCTCGCCTGGTTATGGAGGCGCAGGAGCCGCAGAATTACGATGTCCTGGTGATCGACGCGTTCTCCAGCGACGCCATCCCGGTGCACTTGTTGACACGTGAATCGTTCGCTCTGTACGGCAAGCTCCTGAAGCCCAACGGTGTGCTGGCGGTCCATATTTCGAACCGCTACTTGGATCTGGCTCCGGTGTGTGCTCGCGGGGCGGAGAGTCTGGGCAGGAAGGCGATGGTGGTTTACGATGAGGGCGACACGTACGCCAACTCCACTACTTGGGTTCTGATCACGGCTGACGAGAACTTCTTTTCGTCCGCGGCGTTCAACGGAGCCAATATTTATCCGGCAGTGGCAAAGCCTGAGTTCCGGTCGTGGACGGACGATTACAGCAACATCGTCAGTATCCTTAGCCTGAATTAAAGATCGCTATAACGGCTCAGGCGGACGCCAGCTGCAGATACTGCCGCCCGAACCTCGGGAGCCGTTAACGCCCGCAGTTCCTCTTGCCGGCTCTGTTTTAGCCGCGAGGGCGCGTTTTGCAATTCGGCGCCGAAGACGCCGGGGTGACACATGAATTCCGTGGACCCTTCCGGCAACGCGCGGATCATATTTACGAGGTAGGCCGCGTCGTAGGCTCCGGTTATACCGAAGCCTGCGAACCAGTCGGTGGACCGGCAGGAATGCCTGGTGAGAGTCCGCTGAAAGCCGTTGCTGCGCAGGCTCATCAGGCGATTCTTCCATCCGACGCCGCCGGGTTGACCCGGAAAGTCGAACGGACGGCGGACCCAGGGGATGCGAAATTCTTCGGCTACCCTGGCCACCGCTTCCAGCACGGGCGGCAGCAGGTGGGTGTGTTTGTGGGTGTCGAGATGGGTTGGGTGCAATCCGGCGTCGAGAATGCGGCGGACTTGCGCGGACAGTTCGTCGTAAATCTGAATCCGCCGCAGGGCAACCGCCTGCACGAGCCCCGCGACAGTTAAGGGGAAAGGCGCGGAGCCAACGAGAACGAGGTGGCATCCGATATCCAGCGTAGGGGTTTCCTTTGCCAGCCGTACGGCGTCGTCAAAAGCATCGCCGGTGGCCATGAGTGTTGTGGCGGTTAGGATCCCGTCGCGGTGCGCTTGCAGGATCCCTTGGTTGACGTCGCGCGTGAAACCAAAGTCGTCGGCGTTGACGATGAGTTGTTTCACGCCACTAGAACAATTTCAACTGGATGGTCAGGAACTTCTTGGGATTCGCGCGGAAGTCCTTCATCAGGCCTTGCACCTCGCGCATGGTGCCGTCCATACTTTCGTAAAGAGACGGATTCAGCAGCAACTGGCCCAGAGTACCTTCGCCGCTGTTGACCTTGTCGAGCAGCGAATCCAGGCGCGACATGGTTTCTTCCAGCCGCTTGTGCAGCACATCGGAATTCATCAGCTTGCCGATAGTACCGTCGCCCTCGTTAATCAGGTGGAGCGTTTGGCGCAAATCCGCAATGGTGGCGCGCACATCGTCATGCAAAGCGTCGTCCTTGAGCAGCTTGCCCAAGGTGCCCTTGCCGTCCTCAAGATCGTCAAACAGGCGGTTTACACGGCTCATCGTGCCGCGGATATCGGCGTACAGGTCGTCCTCGTGAATCAGGTGCCCCAAGGTGCTGTTGGGATTGTTGAACGCCACCACCAGCTTGTCCATTTCGTCGGTGGCATTTACCAGATTGTTGTACAAGGTTTCATCGCGCAGGAATTTGCCGATGGTGCCTTTGCCGTCTTCGATCTCAATGACCAGGCCTTCCACGCGCGTCAGGATTGTCTGCAAGGCTGCCAGGGTGGTTTTGCCTTGTTCCAACATGTCATCGATGTCGGCCGTGCTTTCGGTAAGAACTTCGCCCCCTTCCCGGATCGTTTGCGGGGCTTTGCCGCGCCGGATGTTGATGAAGCGTCCGCCCAGAAGGTTCTGTTGGGCCAGTTTGGCCATGGAGTCCACGGGGATCTGTCCCAGCGATTCGGTGTTGATGCTGAGGGTGACGCGCACCGCGCGGTTCACGGTCTGCAGTCCGGAGAGCTCGACTTTTTTCACCTTGCCCACCAGGATGCCGTTCAGCCGTACGGGTGTCGCACCCTCAGTCATGGCGAATGAATCGTCGAAGAATGCGTAGACATCGGAGGTGTCCCGGAACAGAGGGTTGGTTCCGGTTTTGAGAATAATAAAGACGGCCAGCGCGGAGAGAGCCGCGGCGGCAATCAGGCCAATCTTGAGTTGGGCCCAGGCGATTTTACCCTTCGACGCCATGTTTTAGGATGCCCCCGGCTTCGCGAATTTACGCACATACGGGTCCTGGTTCGCCAGGAACTCGGCTTCGGAACCTTGAAACACCAGCCGGCCTTCTTGCATGATCAGGAATTTGGTGTCCACGGTTTCCTCGCTGCCGCGCGGTGCACGTTCGATATCGCCACTGTTGGGATTGTAGCGAAAGTTTGCCATCAATTGCCCGTCCTGGTAGCGGTGCGTGACCATGATGGCGGCTGTATTCCGCATATCGCGCTCCTTCAGAATTAAAGTGATGATGGTGTGCGCCGTGATGGGATCCAGGCCGGCGGTGGGCGAATCGTAGAGGACTAACTCTGGCTGAGTCACTACGGCCCGCGCGATTCCCACGCGCCGCCGCATGCCGCCGGACAACTCGCTGGGGACCTTTGTCATCGTGTCCTCCAGTTCCACGAAGCGCAGAGTTTCCCGTACTCGTTCCTCGATGCTGCGTGATTCTTTGGTCTTGGGAACCCTGAGGGCGCGTTGGTTTTCCAGAGGGTAGGCGACGTTATCCTCAATCGTCAACGAGTCGAAGAGCGCGCCTTCCTGGAACAGAATTCCGACGCGCGCCCGCAGGTCGAATAGTTTATGTTCGGACATGCGGGTGATGTCTTCACCGAACAACAGCACTCGCCCGGAGTCTGGTTTTTGCAGCCCGACGGCCACTTTCAATAGAACCGTCTTTCCGCTGCCGGCCGCGCCGAAAACAACCCTGGTTTCGCCGGGACCCATTTTAAAAGAAACATGGTCCAACGCGGGCGTGCTTCCAAAGTGCAAACTGACGTCATCGAACTCAACCAGGGGGGCGACGCTCATTGGAAAAGACTAACGAATACCTGTGTGATCAAGGCGTTCAAAACGATAATCCAGACGGAGGAGAAAACCACGGCGCGCGTAGTGGCAAGGCCTACGCCCTGGGTTCCGCCGGTGGTCCGCATGCCGTAAAAACAGCCTACTAACGCGATGATAATCGCGAAGGTAAACGGTTTGAGCACGCCCTGCGCGATATCGTTGTATTCCAGGGCCTGCCATGCAGAGGTCCAGTATTCCGACGAAGTGATGCCCAGTTGGATATTGGCGATGAAGAATCCACCGATCAACCCGATGAAGTCAGCGATGATGGTCAACAACGGCAGCATCGTGGCGGAAGCGATCAGCCGGGGGGTGATCAGTTTCTGAGTGGGATCCGTGCCCAAGGCGCGCATGGCGTCGATCTGCTCAGTCACTTTCATGGAGCCCAGTTCGCTGGCCATGCCGCTGGCGTTGCGGCCAGCGACCAGCAAGGCGGTCAACACGGGGCCCATTTCACGCACCAGCGTGATGGAGACGATCTCGCCCACGCGGCTTTCCGCGCCGTACTGGGTCAAGGCGCGCGCCATTTGCAGCGCCATCACGATGCCGCTGAACAGGCCCACCAGGCTGCAGATTGGCAGCGAGCCCACGCCGATAATGTCCATCTGCTGGACGATATCGGAATAGTAGTGAGGCCTGCGGACGATATTCGTAATCGCGCGGCTACTGAGCACGACAAAGTCTTGAAACGCCTGTATGGGAGGCTTAAGAAAGTCGAGCAATCGGAGTCCCCGTCAATGTTGATGCTAACATTCCTAGCGGTGCCATCATGATGCGCTTGTGGTTGTCCCGCAATTCCGCCGCCAGCCTGCGGGAACAGCTGGTTACCCAAATCACGCTGGGGGTGCTGAGTGGGGACTTGGGGCCGGGCGAAAAATTGCCTAGTGTCCGGGAGCTGGCCCGCCGATATGACGTCCATTCCAACACCGTTAGCGCGGCGTATCGCGACTTGGCGGGACGGGAATGGCTCGATTTTCGGAAGGGAAGCGGCATTTACGTGCGCGATCTGCGGGCGGAGCCCCCGGTAGTGGGCTCGGAGTTAGAGCAGTTCGTCGGCGCGTTTCTCAAAGAAGCTCGGGCTCGCGGTTTTTCGGCCAGCGAGGTAGGAGCCAGCGTCAACCGCGTGCTGAGCGCAGAACCTGTTCGGCGGCTGGTTGTGGCGGAACCGGAGCCCGAACTTTGCCGGATTCTGGTAGCCGAGCTACAGGGGCACTGCTCGCTGCCAGTTGCGGGCGTCGTGCTCGGTCATCGCTTGCCCCCCGCGGCCCTCGCTGGAGCCGCTGTAGCCTCCTTAATGAGCCGTGCGGACGCCTTGCGGGCGGCTTTGCCCGTGGGAGTCCCCTATCACCTTCTGCGGGTACGCTCGGTGCCCGAACACCTGATGGGTCAGGTGCGCCCCCCGGCGGACGCGCTGATTGGTGTCGCCTCCTGTTCGCCCGAAATTCTCCGCCGTGTCCGAACCTTGCTCAGCGCCGCTGCATTGGATCCGGGAGCTCTGGAGTTCCGCGATGCCCGTGAACAGGGCTGGAGCCGAGGTTTAACCTCGTGCTCGTTTGTCATCGCGGATGCGGTCACGGTCCGCAAGCTGCCCAAGAAATGCGCCTCCCGTGTGCTGCGCGTGCTGTCCGAGGCTTCTCTGGAAGAGCTGCGGGAGTTTCTCACGCTTGTGACACAACAGAAAGTGTCCTAATCTGTCCGCCCATAGGGCGCCCGCGCCATTATTCTGGAAGCTATGAAACTTGCCACGTTTGCGTTGTGGTTGCCGCTCACGTTGGGGGCCGCCGAGATTCCCGCCGGCACGCACGTGCTGTTGCTGATGGAGCAGCCTGTCTCCACCAAAACTGCGAAGCCCGGAGACCGCGTGTGGTTGCGCACCGTCTATCCGACCTACTCGGGGGCGGACTTGGTTTTGCCAATCGGCACGGCCGTCAGGGGTGTGGTAACCCGGGCGCGCCGCAGCGGAAGGATTTACGGAACTGCTGAATTGGAGCTGCGGTTCGATGAGATCGCGCTACCGGACAGCCGCCCTGTCAGCTTGAGCGCTGGTCCCGGATTCCACAAGCGCCAACCGCGGGACCCGGTAAAAGATCCGCTGCTAGTGGCGGTCTACACCGTCGGCGGCAGCTTGGCCGGCGGATTAGCAGGCGCAGTGGTGGATGGACTTGGGGGTTCGGATTTGTCGGCCCCGGTGGGATCCCTCGCCGGCATGGTTGCTGGCTTCACCGCCGGTTGGCTACACCGAGGCAAGGAAGTGGACTTGCGGGCGGGCACAACCATCGACGTTGTAGTGGAACGAGCGGTGGTGATTCCGTGAAGGGCGCGCTACGCGGGAACCGGCGCTTTCACGGGCACACCGAAGCGGGCAAGAGTTGCCTCCACGTCCTTCTTCATCATCCGCGAGGCATCGTAGTCAACCGTGATCTTGTCCAGCGCCGTGGACGGCAGCACGCGTACGATTCCGTAGACGCTGTGCAGGGAGGCAATGTTCGGGAAGTCGTCAGTTTCAAGGGGCCGGCTTAAATCGTAATGCAACGTGACCTTGGTCATAAGGAAGACTCAGGATAGCAACTTCCACTGAATCTGCCGCAGCATTCCGAGCCATAACTTCGCATCATGCGTATTCAGATCCATCCTCCGAAGCATTCGCCGCAGCTTGAGGTGCATCGATTCGCCTGTGCGCTCCTTGATATATCCGGAGTGTTGCAGAATCTCCGCCAGGATTTGCGTCACGCGCTCGACGTCTTCCGCGGGCGCCAACAATTTCTTCTCCGGTTTCGCTTTCGCCGCGGCCGGATTGCGCAGAATTTCGTAAAGGCACACCGCGACGGCCTGCCCTAGATTCATGGATTCATGCGCTTCGCGGGTGGGGATGCGCATCAGCCAGTGGCAGTGCGCCATGTCTTCATTCGACAGGCCGAACTTTTCCGATCCGAATAATAGGGCGACGGGGGCGCTGGCCAGCTTACGCGAGATGATCTTCCCGCCTGATTCCAGTCTTCTTAGTGGATGCTCCAACACGCGGTGGCCGATGGAGGTGGTGCCCACCACCAAGGTACAATCCGCCACGGCGTCGGCGACAGTTGGAAACTCGCGGGCGGCTTCGAGCACGTGGGACGCATTCACGGCCGATTTCGCCTCCCGGAAAGCGACGTCATAGGCGTCGACCACGCGCATTTGGCTGACGCCGAAGTTGCTCATGGCGCGCGCCGCCGCTCCGATGTTCAAGGGATTTCGCGGCGCCACCAGAACCACGCACAAAGGATGTTTCACGGCGATTTTACGATTTATCGCGCCGGATCGCGTCTAGAACGCCATTGATAAAAGCGACCGATTCGTCGGTCGAGAATTCGCGTGCCAGTTCCAGTGCCTCGTCAATGGCGACTGCTGGAGGAGTCTGCAATTCCTGCATCTCATACACGGCCATGCGCAGAATATTACGGTCGACCACGGCCATGCGCTCCAGCCGCCAGTTGGCGGAATTGGCGACAATTCTCTGGTCCAAAGCTTCGGCCTTGGCGGACGTGCCGCGCACCAGCGATTCCATGAACTGGTCGGGATCGGTGGGGCGGGGATCTTCTTCTTCAGAGCCCAGCGTCGCGTAGAAGGACTGGATGGCATCCTGCACCGGCTGTTTGCGCTGGTCGCATAGGAACAACACTTGTAGAGCTCTTTGCCGTGATTTGTGGCGCGCGGGCATGCTATTTCTTGACCGCTGCCGGGAAGCGCGCCATTTCCACGGCGGTCATCGCGGCGTCATGGCCTTTGTTTCCCAAAGAGCCGCCGGCGCGTTCTTCGGCTTGTTCCTGGGTGTCCGTGGTGAGCACGCCGAACGCGATCGGCACACCGGTTTTGAGCATCACTTCCTGCAGGCCACGAGCGCATTCTCCGGCCACATAATCGAAGTGGGGCGTGCCGCCGCGAATGACCGCGCCCAGCGCCACAATGGCGTGGTAACCGGCGCGGACAGGGAATGATTCCCGTCCGGCGTCGTCGGCCAGGGCCAACTTCTGGGCGGCGAAGGGAAGCTCAAATGCGCCGGGCACATAGAATACATCCACAGCCGCGGCACCTGCGCCAGTAAGGGCGGAACGGGCCCCTTGCAGCAGCTTTTCCGTGATGCCGTGGTTAAAGCGCGCCACTACAATGGCAAACTTCAGGCCGTGGGCATCTGCATCCGAATTCCAATTAGGGGTTTCACTAGACATCGTGTGAGATAATCGAGGTTCCATCATACCGCGCCCGGCCAAACAGAAACAGCCAAAACAGCAATGGACCCCCAGCGAATTCGTAATTTCAGTATCATTGCGCACATTGACCATGGGAAGTCGACCCTGGCCGATAGGCTGCTTGAAGTCACCGGCGCGTTAAGCCAGCGTGAAATGATGGCGCAGGTGCTCGATTCGATGGACCTGGAGCGCGAGCGCGGCATCACCATTAAGGCCCACGCGGTGCGCCTGACGTATATCGCGAAAGACGGCCTGGAGTATCAGCTCAACCTGATCGACACGCCGGGGCACGTGGACTTTTCCTATGAAGTCTCGCGCAGTCTGCAAGCCTGCGAAGGCGCGTTGCTGGTAGTGGACGCCTCGCAAGGCGTGGAGGCGCAAACGCTCGCCAACACGTACCTGGCGCTGAGCCACAATCTGGAAATCATTCCCGTCATTAACAAGATCGACCTGCCTTCGGCCGAGCCTGAGCGCATTCGCGAGCAGATCGAGCAGTTGATTGGCTTGGACGCCAGCGCCGCTCTGCTGATCAGCGCCAAAACGGGCCTGGGTATCGAGGACGTGCTGGAAGCGGTGGTGCACCTGGTGCCGCCACCCAAAGGCTCGCCCGAGGATCCCCTGCGAGCGTTGATTTTCGATTCCTGGTTCGATCCGTATCGTGGGGTGATTATCCTCGCCCGTGTGATCGACGGCCGCTTGCGCAAAGGGCAGAAGATCCGCCTGGGTTCGAACGGAAAACAATTTGAGGTGGACGGCGTGGGGTACCAATCTCCGAAGCCGATCCCTTGTGACGAGCTGGCGGCGGGCGAGGTGGGATTCCTCTTCGCCAACATCAAAACGGTGTCGGACGCACAAATCGGCGACACGATCATGGACCACGCCAACCTGGCGCTAGAGCCCCTGCCTGGGTTCGAACCTCTGAAATCGATGGTGTTCGCGGGACTCTATCCGGTGGAATCCCACGAGCACGGGCTGTTGCGCGATGCGCTGGAAAAGCTGCGGCTGAACGACAGTGCCTTCAGCTTCGAGCCCGAAAACTCCGTGGCGCTGGGCTTTGGATTCCGCTGCGGGTTCCTGGGCCTGCTGCATCTGGAAATCGTGCAGGAGCGGCTGGAGCGTGAATTCAACATCGATCTGATCACGACGGCTCCGGGCGTGCGCTACAAGATCACGTTGAACGACGGCACGGAAGCGGAAGTGGATAATCCGTCCAAGTTTCCGGACCCGTCCGAAATCAAACAGATTGAAGAGCCGATCATCGACGCGACGGTAATCACCCGCGAAGAATATGTCGGCGAGATTCTCAAATTGCTGGAAGAGAAGCGCGGCAACCAAAAGAAGTTCGAATACATCGGCGGGTCGCGCGTGATGCTGTTGTATGAAATGCCGCTGAACGAAATCGTGCTGGATTTCTACGACCGGCTGAAGTCCGCCTCGCGCGGCTATGCCTCGCTGGATTATCACCTGGCGGGACACCGCATTTCGAAGATGGTGAAACTGGATGTTCTGGTCGCGGGGGAGCCCGTGGACGCGTTATCGATGATCGTGCATACCGATTTTGCGTATGAACGCGGCAAGACCTTGATCGACCGATTGCGCAAGCTGATCCCGCGCCAGCAGTTCGATGTGGCTCTGCAAGCCGCCATCGGAGGCAAGATTGTCGCCCGGCAGAATATTACGGCCATCCGCAAGAACGTGCTGGCCAAGTGCTACGGTGGCGATATCAGCCGCAAGCGCAAGTTGCTCGAAAAGCAAAAAGAGGGCAAGCGTAGGATGAAGCGCGTGGGTCGAGTGGAGATTCCGCAGGAGGCGTTCCTGGCGGTGTTGAAGGTTAGTAGCGGGTCCAACGACGACGACTAGACCGCTACTCCAAGCCTCTGGCTGTGGTGGTGACAGCCGGTGTGCATGAGTCCACGGGGCCGTCTCAGAGTGACACTACGGGCATCCAGAGCAACTCGGGCTGCGACTGGTGGCGGCCGAGGGTCCGGTTGAGATAATCGTCATCGATCACGTGGAGCGGCCGTCGGGTAACTAGGGGGTTGAGCGGGCGCTAGTCTTGGTATAGTAGGCGAAGACATGGCGAATAAGAACCTTACGCTGGCGTTTCCCGAACAGGCTCAGGAGCGCATCCTGGCTCGGCAATCCGGGCTCGCGGGAGCTATCGCTCGCTTTGAGGAATGGATGGCGAATCCGGATTCGCCGGTGCGCGCGATTCGTAAGCAGGAAGCTCGGGCGGGCGACTTTGCCGACTTCGCCGCCGCGCTGCAGCCCGCCTTGGCGCAGGCGTTGATCAAGCGCGGCATCGGGCAGCTTTATTCGCATCAGGCTGAATCCTTCGAGTACGCCGCTGCTGGAAAGAACGTGGTTGTAGTTACGCCCACGGCTAGCGGGAAGACGCTGTGTTACAACCTGCCGGTGATGAACGGGCTGCTCGAAAACCCACATGCCCGCGCGCTGTATCTGTTTCCGACCAAGGCGCTGGCCGAGGATCAGTTGCACGAGCTGCAAGCGGCCGTTGATGCCGCCGGGTCTGACTTGCGCGTGTTTACCTACGATGGCGACACGCCGCAGGATGCTCGGCGCGCGATTCGGGAGAGGGCGAGCGTGGTGCTCACGAATCCCGACATGCTGCACTCCGGCGTGCTGCCGCACCACACCAAGTGGGCCAAGGTTTTTGAGAATCTGCAGTACATCGTAATCGACGAACTGCATTATTATCGCGGGGTCTATGGCAGCCACATGGCGAACGTGCTGCGCCGGCTGAAGCGGGTGTGCGAGTTTTATGGATCGCATCCGAAATTCATTTGCTGCTCCGCGACCATCGCGAATCCCAAGGAATTGGCGGAAGCGCTGACGGGGGAATCCTTCGAACTAGTCGAGCGCAACGGAGCTCCTTCGGGCGAGAAATTCGTGGTGTTTTACAACCCCCCGGTGGTGAATCGCCAACTAGGCATTCGCCGCAGTTATTTGAATGAGACGCGCAGGATCGCGCGCGAGTTAATCGAACGCGGCCAGCAGACTTTAGTGTTTGCGAACTCCCGTCTGGCGACGGAGATTTTGCTCACCTATCTTAAGGACGACTATTCCGGTGTCCGCGGCTACCGCGGCGGCTATCTTCCCAAAGAACGCCGCGAGATCGAGCGCATGCTGCGCGAAGGCGATATCCGCGCGGTGGTGGCGACGAACGCACTGGAACTGGGCATCGACATCGGTTCGCTGGACGCGGTTGTGATGGCGGGCTATCCAGGTACAATCGCATCCACCTGGCAGCGCGCGGGCCGCGCGGGACGAAGGCAGACGTCGTCGCTGGCGGTGCTGGTGGCGTCCAGTGCGCCGATCGATCAATACATCATTGAGCACCCGGAATATTTTTTCGATCGTCCGCCGGAACACGCGCATATCAATCCCGACAACCTGGAAATCCTGCTCAGCCACCTGAAATGCGCTGCGTTTGAGTTGCCGGTGCGGGATGGCGAAACGTTCGGCGCGCACGACACCGCCGACTTGTGCCGCTTCCTGGAGGAACAGAAGCTGTTGCATCACTCCGGCCAAACCTGGCACTGGACATCCGACAGCTACCCGGCCGATGCCGTCAGCCTGCGGTCCATTTCCAGCGACAATTTTGTGGTCGTGGATGTGAGCGGAGACCATCAGGTGATCGCGGAGGTGGCGTTCACAGCCGCGCTGACGACGTTGCATGAGAAGGCCATCTATCTTCACGATGCGCGCCAATATCAGGTGGAGCGCTTCGATTACGACGGCCGCAAAGCCTACGTGCGACGCGTGGATTCCGACTATTTCACAGATGCGATTGACTACACGCAGGTAAAGGAGTTGGAGGAGTTCCACAGCTCGGCCATTGGGCCTGCAGTGGACGGCGCGAAAGCCGCGTATGGAGACGTCCGGCTCAATCGCCAGATCGTGGGATTCAAAAAGATAAAGTTCTACAGCATGGAAAACGTGGGAGCGGGGAATCTGTCGATGCCGGAACAGGAGATGCATACCACCGCCTTCTGGCTGCATTTCCCTTCAGCGTTTCTAGCGCGCTTTGCGGATTTATCGCCGACCGAACGGCAAAACGGGCTGGTTGGGTTAGCGGCGCTGCTGCGGACCGTCGGCGCTTTGCATGTGATGTGCGATCCGCGCGACTTAGGCGTTTCGATCACGGAGGATATCGCAGGATCGGTAGCGGTATTCGAGCCGAATTTGTATCTTTACGATAATTACCCCGGCGGTATTGGCCAGAGCGCCGCGCTGTTCAAGCTGACCCCGCGGTTACTGGAAGGCGCTGCGAAACTGCTGGCCTCCTGCCGCTGTGAAACCGGTTGCCCCAGTTGCGTGGGCCCCATCGGTGAAGTTGGTGAACGTGGCAAGGAAATCGCCCAGCGCATGCTGGCGGAATTAACGGCGTAGACTAATCCGGCAGCACTGCCAGCACGGCGCACTGCATGAGTGCTCCGGGGGAGATGTCGGCGGTGATGAATGTGTGACGAGCGGGGCGTGCGTGCTCATCGGGGAACATCACCAGCCACTGCTGGTTTACGATGGCCCGATAGGCCGGCTCTTTCACCCACACTTCGAGCTTCAGTACATTGTCGGTGGACCCGCCCGCGGCCTCCATCAGCCGCCGGATGTTGGCGAACATGATGGCCGCCTGCGCCTCTGGACCATCGGCGAATGCACCGTTATTCTCGGGGTCTTTGCCGAAGATGCTGCCGCTGGCGAGGAAAGGCCCGATCCTGGAGGCGGATGGGATAGGGTTGGTGTGATGAATGCCGGGGATTTCGACGCTTTTCCGTTGCATGGTGTGGAGATTTCATATTAACGATTCTTCGCCAGAAACGCCTGTGCGATTCGCAGGAAATCCTCTGTAGCTTCCTGATCCGGATAATGGCCCAGGGCGGGCATCGTTACGATCTCGACGTTCGGTAAAGTCTCCTTCAACTTCGTTTGGGTTTCCGGCGGGACGATCCGGCTGGCGCCGCCCAACACATAAATCGTGGGGCAGTTGATTTCCCGCACGAAGCGCCACAATTCGGTTTCGATAAAACCTTTCACAAGATTGGGATCGCGTTTCCACACGATGCGACCGTCGTCACGCTGTTTGGTCCCGAAATGGGCATAGCCGCGGAGAATACTTTCGGGAGTCTTCGCATTACTTCGTTGCAGCGAGACCAGCAACTCATCCTCAGACGCCCAGCCGTTGGCCTCCTGTTGGACCTGGCGCTGGAATGCCGCGGCGATGTCATTGGGGCGCTCCGGACCAACGTCTTCCACGATCAGGCGAGCCACTCGGTCGGGATGTAAGCCGGCGAAGACTTGCACGACACGGCCTCCGGTGGAATTTCCCAGTAGAACCAAGCCGCGCAAGTTCTGTTGTTCGACGAAGGCTTCCAGATCCTTCACATAGTCCTCGACTAAGTAGGCCCCTTCTGGAGACCACGCCGAGTCGCCATGGCCGCGCATATCGATGGCGATCACGTGGTAGTCATCTTTGAAGCGGGCGGCGATGTGATCGAATTGGTGGGCCACGCGGCTGATGCCGTGCAGCATGATGAAGGGTGGCTTGCCGGGTGAACCCCAATCCAGATAATGCAGACGCAGACCATTGACGGCAATGAAGCGATCCTGGTAGCCGTTTTGGGCGTTTTGCGTGCCGGCGAAGAGGACGGCCCCCAGCATCAACCGAATGGCGGCGGCCGAGGCGCGTTGCATGCCTCAGAGTCTATAGGGCTTGCCCACACGAATCAAGCGACCGGCGCCGTTAGGGAGGCAGGAGGGGCGAAGGTGGGTGTAGACCGGTACTTCACCCGGAACGGGCGGAATTCCGGAAATAATCCCAGTCCGCCTGAGAATTTGCCGCAGGCGAGTCTACATCTGTTATTCGACCCCGAATCTGCCGATGGTACGCTATAAGTTTCAGGCATAAAACATGTTCCCGACCTCCTGTTCCAATCCGAATCGGCTATCTGGGCGAGCCGTCCCGATGCATGGCTCAGCTAGCGAATGTTAGAGACTTCACGCGAGATCGATGTAGTTTCAACCCCCGAGGGCGGACAGGACGAAGACTCCTTCGCGCCGGTGGTGATCATAGGAGCTGGTCCGGCGGGACTGACAACGGCGTACGAACTCGGCCGCCATGGAACCACCTGCACGGTCCTTGAGCAGGATTCCTGCGTAGGGGGTTTGGCCCGCACCGAGGTGTACAAAGGGTACTGCTTCGATATTGGCGGCCACCGCTTTTTCACGAAAGTGAAATCGGTACAGCAAATGTGGAGCGAAGTATTGGGCAGTGATTTTCTGCGGCGCTCCCGGCTTTCCCGAATCTACTACCAGTCCAAGTTTTTCCAATACCCCGTTGAACCGATGAATGCGTTGCGCGGACTGGGGATCGTGGAATCCGCCCTATGTGCCATAAGCTATTTACGGGCGCGCCTGACCCCGGGCGGGAACGAAACGAACCTGGAAGACTGGTTAGTGGCCAGGTTTGGGAATCGGCTGTACCGCACATTCTTCAAGACCTACACGGAAAAGGTCTGGGGGATTTCCTGCCGCGAAATTAGCGCGGATTGGGCGGCGCAAAGAATTCGTGGACTCTCGGTAATGTCCGTATTGAAGAAGGCATTTACCGGGCCCTCCAGCGATGGCCCAAAGACGCTGATCCAGGAGTTCGACTACCCCAGCAAAGGGCCGGGCATGATGTGGACGCGAACGCACGATCGCGTGCTGGCCCAAGGTTCCAAAGTCCTGACTGGAATGGGAGCGGAGCGGATTTGCTGGGAACCAGGCCGCGTCACCAGTGTATGGGCAGGGGGGCGCAGCTTTTCGGCGAACCATTTCGTCAGCACGATGCCCATCCGGGAACTGATTCAGAGGCTGGATCCCGCACCGCCGGATTGGGTGCTGCGCGCGGGCGAGCAATTCCGCTACCGCGATTTCCTCACCGTCGCTCTGATTGTCAAAGGCGTGGACCTTTTTCCAGACAATTGGATCTATGTCCACGATCCCAACGTGAAAGTGGGCCGCATCCAGAACTTCAACAACTGGAGTCCGCAGATGGTGCCGGACACGTCCACTACGTGTTTGGGCTTGGAATATTTTTGTTTTGAAGGCGACTCCCTGTGGACATCGAGCGATGAGGACCTGGTGGCACTGGCGCGCCAGGAGATCGCCAAGCTGGGATTGATCGATCCGACGAAAGTGATCGATGGTACGGTGGTTCGCGCGCCGAAGGCCTACCCGGTCTACGACGACGGCTATCAGGAGGCTTTGAAACAAATCCGCCTCTTCCTGCAGCAGGTTCCGAATTTGCAGTTGGTTGGACGCAACGGAATGCATCGCTACAATAATCAGGATCACTCCATGCTCACTGGTATGCTGGCGGCGCGCAACATTCTCGGTCAGGGTCAGTTTGATCTGTGGGAAGTGAACGCCGACACCGATTATCATGAAGACGGCTTCCGGCTGACCGAGGAAGAGATTCGACAAATGGACGCGACCCAGCCATTGATCCCGAGCCGGGTAAGAGATGACGAAGCAGCGCGGCCTCGCCGGGATTGATTCGACTTATGCGTCCACTGTGGGCGAACGTGTTCCGATGGGCGGCGCTGAGCAGCCTCGTAATCGCTATACAGTGGAGCTCGGGAGCCTATCAAAGCGAAACGGGTGGGAGTCCGGACGAAGCCGCGCACATCGTGTCCGGACTGATGATGCGGGACTATTTTAGTTCCGGGTGGGGTCGCGGGCCTATCGAATTCGCTGCTGACTACTACCTACACTATCCCAAAGTGGCGGTGGGACATTGGCCCCCAGTCTTCTATCTGGAGCAAGCTGTGTGGACGCGCGTGTTCCCCACATCGCGCGCTTCCCTGTTGGTGATGATGGCGTTGCAGGGCGGCCTTCTGGCAGCGCTACTGTGGCCGTTCTTGCGCGCGCGGTATGGATCTTTGAGTGCATGGTTGGGCATTTTGGTGCTGCTAACTTTGCCGGGATTAGCGCCGCTCGGCGGCATGATCATGACGGAGATCCCGATCGCGGTTCTGATTCTGCTGGCGATGTTTTCCTGGAGCCGGTTCCTGGAGAGCGGACGCGCTTGGCCTGCCATCGCGTTTGGCCTGCTTAGCGCCGCGGCAATTCTGACCAAGGGCACGGGCGCTGTCCTGGCTGGAGTCCCCTTGCTGAGCGTGGCATTGGCAGGGTCGCCGAAGCGCTTGCGCAGCGTGTGGTTCTGGATCCCAGCACTCATCGTCGTGGTCACTTGTGGCCCGTGGTATTTGCTGGCGCCCGGCGCTATGCATGAGCGCGTAGCCGCTTACGGCGGACTGGGGCTTGCTACCAGTCGCTTCAACTTTCCGCTCGGTTGGGCGGATGAATTCGGCTGGGTAATCGCAGTGCTGGCGCTGGCGGGACTGACGATCCTTCTTTACCGCCGCGTGATGGGGTCAGCCGTGGACGATCTCATGGTGAGCGCGGCAGCTTTAGGCGTCACCGCCACCGTGTTTCCGATGCTGGTGGGGGCGTGGGAACCGCGACACCTGGTAGAAGTGGCTCCGGCGTTTCTGCTGCTGGCCGCGGTGGGTGTGGGCTGGATTGCATCGTGGCCGCTGCCGAATTTGTCTGCTCGTGCGAGTTCGGCCGTGCTGGTGTTGGTTGCCGTGGGCACAATCGCTTGGAATGTAAGCTTCCTGCGCCGCCAGGAGCCATTGGGGTATCGGCAATTGTCTGCGAGGATCGTCGCGAGCCCACTCGGGCCGGCGCGAACGATTCTGATTTCCGGCGATAGTGTGGCTGAAGGCGCGTTGATTTCCGAGACGGCCCTGCGGGAACCCCACCCGGCGCGCTACATCGTGCGCGGAACGAAGTTGTTCGCCGATATCGAATGGATGGGGAAAGTAAAGAACCTGCGGGTAACGAGCGCCGCGGAAGTGCAAGCGCTGTTAAGCTCGCTACCGTTCGATCTGATCGTGGTCGACCGCTCCGCGCCTGCTCCGTACGCGTATCAATCCCAATTACTGCAAGCTTTAGCCGAGCACCCCGAGTATTGGCGCGATGCGGATGGCGGAGATCCACGGTTTTCCATTTTTCGCCGAGTTGCGGAAGGTCCCGAGATTTCCTCGTCTCAGATCGAAGCGAGTTTGAAGGCTGTCCTGGCGCCGCCGGTTCCGTAAATGAAGCTCGTCACATGAAAATCAGCGTTGTCATTCCAGCCAGAAACGCGGCAGAACATTTGGATCACCTGTTCCGCGCGCTGCTGCCGCAACTTCTTCCGGGCGACGAATGCTTTTTGGTGGACGATGCCTCCACGGACGATACGGGGCAGGTTGCGAAACGCCACGGCATTCAAGTGTTGGCGCTGGAAATCCGAGGCGGTCCCGCGGCAGCTCGCAACATGGGAGTGAGGCACGCGAGTGGGGAACTGGTGGTCTTTCTGGACGCGGATGTTGTGCCTCACGAGGGGTTACTGCAGCAGATGCGGATACAAATGCGGGAGGCTCCCTATCTGGCGGCGCTTATCGGATCTTACGATGCGAATCCGTACGCGCAATCCACGGTGTCTCGTTTCCGGAACCTGTTGCACTGCTACACGCACCACAACGGCAGCCAAGACGCGTCCACATTTTGGGCGGGCTGCGGAGCTATCCTGCGCGTGGAGTTCCAGCAAGCCGGGGGATTCGATGCGCTGCAATTTCCGGAACCTTCGATCGAAGATATCGAGCTGGGGGTTCGCCTCAAGCGCAACGGCAAGAGAATCCGGCTAGACCCGAGCCTGCAAGTACAACATCGCAAAGCGTGGAGCTTGGCCAATATGTTGCGCACCGACGTGATGCAGCGAGCCATCCCCTGGACGCGGTTAATTCTGGGAGCGGGCGATATGCCGCTGGATCTCAACCTGAAGGCTAGCCAACGCATCAGCGGGGTTGCAACGGCTGGGGCATTGTTGCTGGTGATACTTGTCCCGCTCGCGCCCATTTACGCGAGTCTGGGCGCGGCCGCTCTGCTAGGGATCGTCATCACTCTAAACGCGAAATTCTACAAATTCCTGGCGTCCTGCGGCGGTTGGTGGTTCGCGTTGCGGTCGATTCCACTGCACCTGCTGTACTTTCTCAGCAGCGTTTTGGGCTACGCGATTGCTTGCGGGCAGTTCTATCTGCGGCGACGCGCGTAAGCGAATCGGCTAGAGCTTGGCGGATCCTCGGACGGCCTTCCAGCAAGCGCTAAGATCCTTCATTAAAACGACGCGAAAAAAGAACGCCGCTGCTAGAAAGACCGCAGTGAATCCCGACCAGCGCAGCGCGGGATGGATCGTCCCTGCCCACAATAGCGGGGAACACAGGATGCCCAAGCCGACGATCTTGGCCCAGTGCTCCACCGAATACGGCAGGCTTTGGCGCATTCCCCATGTGATGTATCCGGCAAACACGGCGGTGGCAAGAATGGCGGCGGCGGAGATCCCACGGCCGGCTGCCAGCGGGAAAAGCGCCGCGCCGAACACTGCGAAGGTGATTAGTTGAAGTACAGCGGCGACAATCGGAATGCGGGTCTGCTCATAAACCACCGCCAACACGCGCGCTAGACCACTGGGACCCGCCAATACGCCAGCGACACTGAATACCGTTATTAATGGAGCCACCGCTTCATACCCCGGCCCCAGCGCCAGATGAACCAGCGCGCCGGCGAACACGTACGAAGTGGCGCAAGCTACAACGCTGATCAGTCCGAATACTGTCAGCAGGCGTTCCGCCCACTGCTTGAGAGTATCCGTGTCTTCCCGCAGGCGCAGGGATGAGAAAAGGGGACCCAAAGAACTTAGAACCAGACCCCATGCGTCCGCGGCGGTCAGGTAGGCGCCGAAGGCGATGGTGTAGAAGCCAACCTCCGTGAATTCTCCTGACAGCAAATGGATAAACGGTCCGCCGGCGCGGTTAAACAGCAGGATGAGCGAAGTGGAGACAAAGAACGCCCAACTAAAGCGCAGGTAAGGGCGCAGTTGTCCCCAGTCGAGACGGAGATTCGACCACGACAGGAAGCTGCGGCCCCACCAGAATCCAACGGCGAGCACGATTACTTCGGTCAACAGCATACCGCCGCATGCGCCGCGTAGCGCGTCCAAGCGGAATCCAAGAAAAACCAGGGGAGCGAAGAGGATGGCGCGCAGCATCTCCGCTACGCCCCACTGGGCCGCGCGGTTCAGTCCCAACAGCACCGCGAACGGTAGGTTGGCGATTGTGCGGACCGCGACTCCAAGGGCCACCAGGGAGACGGCTCCCAGATCCTCGTTTGCGAGCCAAATTCTTGCCAGCAGGAAGTAGGCGAGCGCGCTACCGGCACCACCCAGGATCTGCAACGCTAACAATCCGCCCGCGAGTTTACGCAAGCCCGCCTGATCGTCGCGTTCCATCAATTCCGGCACGTAGCGCGTTACGACAGAGACGATGCCCAGGCCGCCCAACAGGGAAAACCATAGGGATAGCGTCTGGATAAAGGAAAATTCGCCGTACCCCGACGGGCCCATGAGGCGAGGAATGAGGATGGTGGCCAGCAAGCCACCGCCGGTTGCGATGACTCGCAGCAAAGCGAGCCCCCCGGCGTGGCGGATGGTTTGGCGCACTTCCGGAGTCAAGCTACCGGTACCCTCAATCTTTGATCATGATAACTACAAGCCCGGGGCGGCGGCGGTTTCCGGAGGAGAGGCGGTCTGGGGCAAATAGTCTAGAAGTGTGGTGTAGAAGGACTGGACGAACTGTGTGGCGCGCTTTTCGGCTTCGTCTTCATTCCGATTGACGATGGGCAGGATCACGCGAACCAGAGCGGTATCGGTGCGATTGAAACGGATCGCATCCGCCACTACCCAGAATTTAGCCTTGTACTCACTGGCTACCGCGCGATCGCGCGATTGGTACCAATACAACACCAAACTGCGGTCGTCGCCGTGAGAGATCACATAGCGATTCACCGTAATCGGCTGAGATAAGCCGACAGGGATGCTGATCTCGCCCGAGGAAAGTTCCATCCATCCGGAGCCGGGAAGGCAATTCTTGGGCGAGTGGGGCGCCTTGCCGGTGCGCTGTGAGCGGAACCCGGCCACAAAGAGATTCGCCTCCACATTGCCGTTCCGATAGCTTCTGTTCATGACGTCATCCGCCCGCAGGACGTCCATGGTTTCTTTATCCACAACGCCTTCCTGGGCGAACTGCCAAGCCCCCAGGGTTCGGGGGACGCCGGAGAGCGGACGGCTTTGGGGAATGAATTCGGTACGAATCGAGCTGTACAGGAAGCCGCCCTGCATAATCAGGAGGATGGACACGATTCGGGCGGGCGTGGAACTAAGGAATTTAAACATTGGCGGGCTCCTCGGCCTTGCTCGACTTGGCCGACGTTTGCGGACTGGACGAATCGTCCAGCGAGTCGGGATCAGAAGGTTCGTCGGGCATGTTGCGAATAGAATAGATCCAATTAATGAACCAGTGGGTGGCCGCCAACATGGCAAAGGCGATCACGAAAATCACCCAGCCTTCCATTTCATGGAACACGCCGGTGGCCAGCTTGGTATCGATTTCGCTCAGAATTCCAGTGATCGTAACGCGCCCGGCGTTGGCTAACAAAGCGATGGGAATGACGCAGATCAATAGAACCCAGCGCATCCACACCTTGCGGTCAAAGACGTAGGCGTATACCAAGGACAAAAATGAAAGCGTCAACAGGCTGCGAATGCCGCTGCAGGCCTCGGCTACGGACAATTTCTGACTCGCCAATTCCAGGATGTTCCCGTCGCGAAGCACGGGAATATTGATCAGCAGCAGACAATACTCGGCCACCTGACTGGCGAACAACTGCAGAGGGAAGGTGATCTGGTTGTAAATCACCGTCGGAATCGGAATCATGAACGGCAGCAGCAACAATGGAAACGCGAGCGCTCGAATGACGCCCACTCCTCCTAAAACCAAAAGGAGGCCCACTAAGGCGATCAAAAAGGCGGTGCGCTGCAGGAACAGTTCCGCTCCGGCCATGCCGATATAGGCTTGCAGTCCGCTCCAGACGAGTAGGCCTACGCCCCACCAAGCCGGTTTCCATGGAAGCGCCATGAGAGTTTCGCGGCGTTGCCAGACGATGTAGCCAGCCACGATCGGTACGAAAAAGCCGTGGCCTACGTCCTCGTCAGTGCTCCACTGGTTTACGAGCTTTACCAGGATAGGGAAGTAGACGGCAAGCAGCAGCCCGCCGAACCAAGCTACCGGAACCCAGGGAATAGGCCGGCTCACTTTTTCGGAGGCCAGTTGCTGCGGTTGTTCACTGGTTGCTGAATTCATCTCCGACCCATATTTCTATTGGACGTCCGTGTGCCAACTACAGCATAGCGCGGACAATACACATCTGGGGAGTCTCCAGAGTACCGATTGACAAGTACGACTGATCCAGGACCGGCGTGCGCGTCAACTCGCCGCGCGGGTCTCATCATCCGCACCCAGATCCGCACCCAGACGGCTGCCTAGCCGGTCAATCGTGCGGGCCATTAGACGGCGTGGATCGAGAAGGTGCTGCGGACGATAACTGTTTTGCGACCACCGAACCCCGGCATCGAATTCGATGCCCAGGAAATATCCTATGTCGCGGAACACGCAGTATTTGACAATACCCTTCAACTCACCTGTGGGGTAGCTGATATTCACCGTGGTCCCGAGGGGCACCGGGCGATCCACCTGCAGGCACGCACCGGACAACGATATGTCCTCAAGATTGGCCACACCGCGCTTCTTGCGACCATTGGAGTCTTTCCATTGGAAATCCACCAGGTCGGCACACAACATCCGGGTTTCGATACGGCGATCTAACATAGCGTCTTGTTATTGTTATCGGCCCTGGAATCGCGTTCAATTAGGCTCTCCGCCTTAGGAAAATTCGCCCTACTTTGTTCTAAGGAAAGAGCAGTCAGCTGCAATATGTATTCTAGTCCTACCCCTCGATTGGTACCATGTTCTGACGACACCGGCAACATGGCAGCTACTTCCCAGTCTGGAACCACCCCTGGCAACTTGCGCCCATGGTGGGTCACCGCGTTCCCTTTACTGGTTGTTTTTGTGGCGTTCGGCATCTGGTTCCCTCTTCAGAAAGGGATCACGATTCTGGACCCAGTGTTTCTTGGCGCCTACATTTGTTTGGGTGTTGTCTTCGCCGCCCCCGCCGCCGTGTTGGTTCCCAAGGGCGTTCGCTTCGCTGAGTTGCTGTGGCGGATGGGCTGGGCAGTCGGTCGCGGATTTGCGATCAGCGCAGCTTTGCTAGTGTCTGCGGTGGTCACGGTCTACGCTACACACATAGTGGTGGTGGGTCCCGATCCGGTGTCGCTGGCGGAGTGTGCGGTTTTCGGCCTCGGCTTGTCCGCAGCGGTAGTTGCAGTCGTAACATTCTTAACGATTTATGTTTCGGTGGCGGTGGCGCGCATCGCCACACGGCTCATCTTATTAGGACTGCTGGGGCTATTCTTCTTTTGGTCCCGATGGCTGCCTGACATCGCTCTGAAAGGGGCGGCCATTTCCGCGGCTGTAGCCCTCGTGTTCCTAGGTGTCCTGTGGAAAACTTCAAGACCAACCTGACACCGGGAATCACTCCGCCACCGGCAAACGCTACTGAGGACGGCTTCGATATCCTCCTTCGGCTGGGCCTGTTCGCCGTGGTAACGGTCCTGGTCCGCGTCGCGGTACCGATTTTCTTCACGCTGTTTCCCGGGCAGGATCCCGTATTGTTGGCGGTGCTGACTAGCTTCGTCGCGGGTGGGGTGGCCAACCTAATGGCATCGCGGTGGTTCGCATCTGGCCGGCTGGCGGATTTCGGATTGGGCTGGACAGCTCATTCGATCCGCCAGCTCTGGCTGGGCGTGGGGGTTGGAGGAGCAGCGGTCGCTTGCATCGTCTTGGGCGCCGCTGCCAGCGGTCTGGCGGTACTGGAGGGCGGCCCGTGGATGAGCGCGGGATCACTGCTGAAGCTGCTGGCGATACTCCTTCTGGGCGTGATCGGCGAGGAATTGATCTTCCACGGAGACGCCTTCCAATACCTGACGCGGCAATGGGGGGCGCTGCTCCCGATCCTTCTGTTTGGCGCGCTGTTCGGATTGGCGCACCTGCTCAATAACGCGGGTATCACCGCGCTGGGGACCCTGAACACGGCGATGTGGGGCTGCCTGATGGGTTACGCCTACTGGCGAACCGCCGCTCTGTGGCTCCCGATAGGACTGCACTTCGGATGGAACCTCGCGCTGGTGGTCTTCGGAACAGGTCTCAGCGGGATTACAATGGGGACAACAGGACTTCACCTGCGTTGGCTGGCGGGGGAGTTCTGGAGTGGCGGCGAATACGGACCCGAGGGCGGTGTGCTGACCACTGTAATGGCTGGAGTAGTCTTTTTAGTGTTGCGACGCGTGAGGTGACCTATGCATCGGTTTTCTCTTTCGGTTTCGGCTACGACCGTGCTTGTGATGTTCGTCGCGGCGCTTTCTGTATCGGCGGACACAAAGAAGCTGTCGCAGGAGCAGCGTCGCGAACTGCTGCGCGGACTGACGGCGGAGTGGGCCACAGCCAAGATCGTTCTGCCCGTGTCCAAGAAGCCCTTGCCGTTCGATTCGCTGGGCACCTGGGATGAAGCGGCGTGGAAGGACGCCAACTACAAGAATGGCCCCGCGGCCCGTCCGGGCGACATGGTGCAGATCACCAAAGTAGACGTCGACGACGACAAGATCACGCTGCAATTCAACGACGGCAGCAAAAAAGGCTCCTTTTTAGACCACGTTCAAATCGGCGGCAGCGCCCAGACGGCCCCCCTTTCCCGCCCTAAGACGAACTCGGCGGCCGGGACAAGCATTCAGATAAACTTCCCGGATTCTATCGGGACTATCGATGCAGCGGGCGTCAAAAAGATTCTGGCTGGGGCGCTCGATTTCGACAAGCACTCCGCCGTCGAGACGTATATCGAATCCTTACCCGCGCCCATTCAGGAAGCGATTAAGGCGCAGAAGGTGATCCCTGGTATGGATCGGGAGCAGGTTTTGATGTCCTTGGGTCCAGCCCTTCGTCACGTCCGAGAAACCAAAGATGACGTGGATTACGAGGAATGGATCTACGGAAGAGCTCCCGGCGTCATCAAGTTCATCAAGTTCGCCGGCGCAAAAGTGGACTCGGTGAAGGAATACTACGCCGGGATCAACGGCAACACCGTCGAACCAGGTTCCATTAAATAAACGGGTGTAAATAGCTGCCCCTGGCTCCCGGCCACTGACGGCATGCTACCCTTTGCTAAACTCGGCTATATATGACAGTTGCTTCCGCCGCGGTTGGCGCCCCGAATATTGAGAAGGATCTGCTCGGCGATTTTATCCATGTCGTGGAGAGCGCGGCTATTGCGTCCGCCCGGACAATGGGCCAAGGTGATCCCGAAGGTTCCGATCAGGCTGCTGTGCAGGCCATGCGCAAAACCTTCGAAGGCATTCGCATGGCGGGCAATATCGTCATCGGCGAAGGCGAGCGCGACGAAGCCCCGATGCTCTACATCGGTGAAGCGGTGGGCGCGAAGGCCCCCGAAGGCGTCCAGTTCCCGCGTGTCGACATCGCCGTCGATCCACTGGAAGGCACGAATCTATGCGCCACCGGCGCGCCGAATTCCATCTGTGTGCTGGCAGCCGCGGAGCCGAACGGGTTGTTGCATGCGCCGGATTGCTACATGGACAAGATCATCGCGGGTCCGGCGTGCCGCGACGCATTGGATATTGAAGCTCCGGTAAAGTACAACCTCAAGACCATCGCGCGCTGTTTGGATCGCCGCGTAACGGACCTGGTGATCATGGTGCTGGACCGGCCCCGGCATCAGGACTTGATGGCCGAGATTCGCAGCGCGGGCGCCCGTATTCGTCTGATCACGGATGGCGACTTGTCCGCGGGTATCGCCGCCGCCGTGCGCGGAGCCGCTGTGCATGCGGTGTTCGGCACGGGTGGTGCTCCCGAAGGCGTGCTGACGGCCGCCGCCCTGCGTTGCTTGTCTGGAGAAATGGTGGCCCGCCTGGTGGTCAACACCAAGCAGTTGGAAGAACGCGTGGAGCGCATGGGGATCAAGGACCCCAAGCGCATTTATTCCGCGAAGGATTTGGCTCCGGGCAAAGAGATCATTTTTGCGGCCACGGGAGTCACCGCCGGCGCGCTGCTGAACGGCGTGCGCTTCTTCGGCCAGGGCTGCCGCACCCACACGATGGCGATGACTTATGCCGCCCGCCAGGTCCGTTTCGTGGACACCGTGCATATGTCCAACGAGCCGGGTCCCCGCGGCGTCCGGTTGTACTAGCTTTAGACGCGATATAATCGCCAGACAATGGCGCTTGAAATCGGAAGCCAAGTAGGCCCTTACGAGATCATCGGAATCCTAGGCAAGGGCGGCATGGGCGAGGTGTATCGCGCCCGTGATTCACGTTTGCAGCGCGACGTAGCGATCAAAACGTCCGCGCAACGTTTCAGCGAACGCTTCGAGCGCGAAGCTCGCGCCATTGCCGCGCTGAACCACCCGAATATCTGCCAGATTTACGATGTAGGGCCGAACTACATCGTGATGGAACTGGTCGAAGGCGCCACGCTCGGGGAGCGCATTCAAGCGGGCGCGATTCCACTGGACGAAGCGATTCCCATCGCCGAACAGATCGCTGCCGCATTACAGGACGCTCACGAAAAACGCATCACGCATCGTGACCTCAAGCCGGGGAACATCAAGATTACGCCCGAAGGCCGCGTCAAGGTGCTCGATTTCGGCCTGGCGAAAATTGGCCATCCCTCTGCGCCGGCGTCCAGCGATAACTCTCCCACGTTGACGATGGGGATGACCGAGGTCGGCATGATCCTGGGCACCGCCGCTTATATGGCACCGGAGCAAGCTCGCGGCAAAACCGTCGACGCGCGTGCTGATATTTGGGCCTTTGGCGTAGTGCTGTACGAAATGCTCCACGGCCAGCGCCCCTTCAGAGGTGAGGATCTTACTGAAACACTAGCCAGCGTGGTGAAGGACAAGCCCGATCTGAGCGCCGCACCGCGCCGTGTCCGCCGCCTGCTGGAAGCGTGCCTGGAAAAGGACCCCTCGAAGCGCCTGCAATCCATCGGCGACATGCGGCTGCTGCTGGTTGAGGACATCGCGCCCGAAGTTGCCGCGACCGTGCCGGTTCCGCCACCGTCGAAGCTGTGGCCGATACTGGCAGCAGCCAGTCTGGCGCTGGCGGGTATAGCGGTATGGGCTCCGTGGCGGACGCCGCCCCTTACTCCTGAAATCGTCAGCTTCGAAATCAGCGCCCCACCCAAAACTGTCTTCACGAACTGGATGGCCCTTGCTCCCGATGGCAAAAAAGTAGCTTTCACTGCTCGTGGCGAAGATGGACAGGTTCGCCTATGGGTGCGCCCACTCGATTCGTTGGAGGCGAAGCCGCTTGCGAATACCATTAGCAACCCAGTTCCCTTCTGGTCGCCCGATAGCCGCTGGATTGCGTATCAGCTGGAAGGCAAACTGCGCAAAGTGGAGGCGGCGGGTGGACCTTCGCAAATTCTCTGCGACGCCCCCACTAACTTTGGCAGCGGGACATGGAATACGGACGGCACCATCTTGTTCGGTGGCCCCGACGGGTTGAAGAAAGTCTCCAGCAACGGCGGCGTGCCGCAGGTGGTCACCAAGGCCGATTCCAGCAAGGAGTCCGCGCACAGCATGCCCGTCTTCCTCCCCGATGGGAAGCATTTCATATACCATCGGGATGGGCTGAGCCCAGAAAACAGCGGTGAGTACGCGGGTAGCCTGGACGACAAACCGGATGCGCCAACGTCAACACGGCTGGTGGCAACCGAATCCAGCGCGCTATACGCACCAGCGGCGGATGGCGGAGCCGGGTACATTTTGTTCCGGCGCGAACGCGCGCTGATGGCGCAACGGTTCGATCCCAGCAAGTTGGCCCTGGCGGGAGAAGCCACGCTGGTGGCCGATCCGGTGGGCAACATGTCGACCAACCGGTTCGTGAACGCGTTTGCGTCGGACCACACGCTGATCGTTCGCGAAACCGGTATCGTGGATCTACGCCAGCTCACTTGGTTTGACCGAACCGGTAAAGCTTCTGAGCCTGTGACTGGACCTGCCGCATGGGCTAACGTTGTGTTTTCTTCCGATGGAAAGTTAGCCGCTGCGAGCCGCCGGGACGACCAAGGCAACGTTGACATTTATACGATCGATCTCGCGCGCAAGCTGCCTACGCGTCTCACGTTTAATCGGGCGGCTGACGCCACGCCGATCTGGTCTCCGGACGGCACGCGGATCGCATTCGTCTCGGAACGGGAAGGCGGCCCGAATCTCTTCTGGAAACCAGCCAACGGGGCGGCGACGGAGGAACTGCTTTATAAGTCGCCCGAGGAGAAGGCAGCCACGGACTGGTCCCGTGATGGACGTTTCATCCTATTCCGGTCGACGAATAGCAAGACAAAAAACGATCTGTGGGTACTATCGATGGGCGAAGCGGAGCACAAGGCGACGCCGTTTCTTACGTCGGACGCTGACGAACAGCAGGGCCGCTTTTCGCCTGACGGCCGATACGTGATCTACGGATCGGACGAAAGCGGTACCCAGGAAATTTACATGCGCAGCTTTCCGGATGGGGCGGGAAAGTGGCAGATCTCAAAAGGCGGCGGCACGAATCCACGTTGGGCGCGTGACGGCAAGGAGGTCTTCTTTACCCCCGGCGGCGCGAACCTTATGGCGGTCAAGGTGACCACCTCCCCCGCAGTTCAGGTAGGCGATCCGGTGAAGTTGTTCACTGGTTATGACGGCGGCGCTTATGATGTTTCGCCCGACGGGAGAATCTTAATGGCCGTTACCAGCGGACAGAATTCCGTGAATCCCATCAAAGTAGTGCTCAACTGGCAGCTGGCACTGAGAAAGTAGCTATAGCGCGGGCAGGATCAGCCGCGCCTCACAGCCGGTACCCGTTGCGCGATTGCGTAATTCCAATGAGCCGTGGTGCGCCTCCGCCACTTGCCGGCTTAATACCAGGCCAATCCCGCTTCCTCCCGGCTTGGTGGTGAAGAACGGCACAAATAGATTGGCCGTATTCGCCAGACCCGGACCTTCGTCCGCGACGCAGATCTCCGCGTAATCGCCGCGTTTTTCCCAGGACACGAAAACTTTGCCCCCGGTTTCGAGCGCTGCGTCCGCGGCGTTGCGCAGCAGGTTGATCAGGACTTGCTCCAGTTGCACTCTATCGCCTTGGATCATTACTTCGGGTCCCGGTTTGACCGCCGGAGCAACCCGCGTTTCCAGCACGGCCGTTTGCCGCACCCAATCGCCGACGCTCATGGGCGCGGGCTGCGGTGGAGGCAGCTTGGCCAATAGTGTGTAGGCTCCCAGGAATCGGGAGAGTCCGTCGCTGCGCGAGGCGATGATGGACAGGCCGCGGCGCGTGTCGTCGCGCCAATCACCGGGAAGCGGATCGCGCGCGATCAAGGTTTCCAAGGTCCCGGCAATGGATTTGATCGGTGCGAGCGAGTTATTGAACTCGTGCCCCAGCACGCGGACCAGGCGCTGCCAAGCCTTGAGTTCCTCTTCGCGCAGCGCCCGGGTCAGATCGCTGACAACCAGCAACTGATGCGGCAGTCCGCCTTCCCGAAACAGAGACCGCGTGATCGCCCAGCGCCCGGCGCCGGCCGAGAAGGTCCGCTGCACCGTGCGATTCGGTTCGCCTTCCAGGAAATCCGCCAGGTCCAATGTCGCGGCATCGGCTGCCAGCATGCGTTCGGCGGGCTTGCCGAGTAACCTTTCTCCCGCGCGATTCACTAACCGCAGCCGCTGCCCGCCATCGAACGCAAACACCGCGACGTCGATTTCTTCCATCACTTTTCGCAGCAGAGCCGTGGCCTCCAGCGCTCCCAAGCGCTGCGCCCGCAGCGTCGCGCCCATGGCGTTGGCCTGCTGCATGACGTCGCCCAACGCATCCTCGTGATCGTCCTCCGCCAATAAGGAGCCGCGGCCGCGAATCGAATAATCGCCCTCGCGCATGGCCTCCAGCAGATTGGCGATTGTGCGTAGCGGTGAAGCCACGCGTTCCCGAACCCTGGCCGCGCAGAACCACCATACGCCGGAGATCAGCGCGGTTAAGGTCCACTGCACTCGCGCGCCCGAGTCACCGCTCCACACGAAATACAGCGCAGCCGCAACCCCTGGAGCGCCGGCTGCCAGCGCCAGCATTTGCATGCGCCGTTCATGCACCGGCCGAAGCTTTTTCCAGAAGCTCACATTTCCCCAGGTTTACAAGCCGTAACGCTGCAAGCGCCGGTACAACGCGCTGCGGCTGAGGCCGAGCGCATTCGCCGCGTGGCTCACATTGCCGTTGTGACGGGCCAAAGCTTTCTTGATCAGGAACGCTTCCACTTCTTCCAGGCTCATGTCGTCCAAGCGCGTCGCGGTAGCGGCGGCGGAACGCAATGCCAGATCCGCAGGGCGAATCATGGAATCCTGGGCCATTAATACCGCGCGCTCCACTACGTGATTCAGTTCGCGCACGTTACCTTGCCATGGATTATCCAACAATGCCTGCATGGCGGCTTGATCGAAACCCTGCAGCCGCTTGCGGTACCGCTGGGCGTGTGTGTTGAGGAAGTGCGTGGCCAGCGCCGCGATGTCCGCTCGCCGCTCGCGCAAAGGAGGCAAATGGATCTCGATGGTGTTCAGACGGAACAACAGGTCTTCTCGAAACCGTCCGGCGGCCACCTCTTCGGGCAACCTCGCGTTGGTGGCCGAAATCACGCGCGCGTCCACTTTTTTTGTTTTCGACGACCCCACGCGCTCCATCTCGCCGATTTCCAGCACGCGCAGCAGTTTCGATTGCAGGTTCATCGGCACGTTGGCGATTTCGTCCAGAAACAATGTGCCGCCGTCGGCCAATTCAAAGCGGCCCACTCGGTCCGTCTTGGCATCCGTAAACGCGCCGCGTACGTGACCGAACAATTCGCTTTCAAACACGCCTTCCGCCAGCCCGCCCGCATTGACGGTGACCATCGGACGCCCCGCCCGCGCCGAGACCGCGTGCAGTTTGCGCGCTACTACTTCCTTGCCCGATCCAGGTTCGCCCGTGATCAACACGTTCGCGTCCGAAGGTCCGACGCGCGAGATCAATTCCAGCACCGGCTGCATGGCCGCCGACTCCGCGATCAGGGTGGGTCCGCCATCGGACCGCAGCAGGCGATTCTCCGCCTCCAGCCGCTGGCCGCGCTTCAAGGCCGTGCTCAGCTCTATCTGTGTCCGCAGAATGCTCAATAGGCGGGCGTTCTCCCAGGGCTTCTGCACGAAGTCGCGAGCCCCCCGCCGCATGGCCTCCACCGCCAGTTCCACGGTGCCCCAAGCCGTCATGACAACGATGGCGAGCGTCGGGTCACTGGCTTGGATGCGGGCCAGAAGATCCAGCCCTTCCTGCCCGCTGGTGGTGTCGCGCGTGTAGTTCAGATCCATGAGAACCACATCGAATTCGCTGCTTTCGAGCGCCGCCGCGATGCCGGCCGGGGAATTGGCGGATTCGATGTGAAACCCCTCGCCCTTCAGCAGCAGGCGCAGGGCTTCGAGAACGTCGCCTTGGTCGTCGGCAATAAGGACACGGCCTGGATTGGTCATGCTGGTTTGCTCACAAGCGATAGCTCACGGCTGGGAGGTAGGGCAATTCGCCCACCGTTCTATCATATTGCAAAATAGGGGGATGTTGATGCGGAGGTGTCCGTTTTTGGGACGGACTGTTCGAGGCTAGCGGCCTCGTCCTTGGGGTGTGCCGCCGCCAAATGGCGTAAATCCAGTAGGCAATCCGCCGGGCCCTCCAGGTGCGCCTGGGGTGCCTGGGCCTCCCGTCCGGCCAGGACCACCGGGGACACCCGGTCCACCAGGGCCACCCGGTCCACCAGGGCTGCCGGGTCCACCTGGACCGCCGGGGCCGCCAGGTCCACCTGGACCGCCGGGAGCGCCCCCCACGCCGCCACCGGCACCGCCTGCACCAGCGGTGGGAGTGTAGATGAACTCCCACTCCTCATACTTCTGACGCTCTTTGTAAACCTTGATGCTGGGACCGGTGTGCGTGCTGGCAACCCCGGCGATTCCACCGCCAGTCGAATTATTTTGCGCCACATTGAGCCCTGCCGGCGGAGCGCGTGGCGTGGTGAGAATCTGTTGAATCGCCGAAAGGCCGGCGTTACCTGGCGCGGTACCCGGTGGCAAGCCTGGAGTTGTGGCCGAGTTTAGGTTCCCAGGTAACGGCGTGCCCCCAATCGGCGCCGGAATCAGCTGGCCGTTGGGACCGAGCTGGAATCCCGCGGGAATGTTGGTTGGCTGCTGCAACCCCGTGGGAGTAGCCTGTCCCGGAAACTGCTGTCCGGGAAATTGCGGCTGAAATCCGGGTTGGGCAGTTGCTTGCACACTTGGCCCAGGCGTCTGTCCCGGAAATTGCTGCCCAGGAAACTGCGGTTGAAAGGTTCCGGGCGTGGCCGGATTCTGTCCGGGAATTTGTCCGTTATTCGGAACAATGCCGGGCTGCGGCAGGCCCAGCGGCAAAGCCCCGGGCAACCCGAAACCGTTCGAGGTTCCGGCTTGCCCGTTGGGGAACCCAACGACATTTGTTTGTGGAGGCGCAGGCGCCGTGCCCCCCTGAAAGCTCAGTGCGCCCGGCAGCGTCCGATCGCTGGGCCGCTCCGCGACAGCCGCGTTTATCTGCTCGGGCTGTGGTTGTCCATTGGACGCATTTGTTGCGTTCGTCTTGCCGTCGGTGGTGGGAGGCGCTTGCACCAGCGAATCCGTCAGCTGATTCCCATTGGTGTGGACCAGACGCCATTCGGTCTTGCCCGTATACGGGTCCGCATAACGCCGCCGCAGGTAGCGCTTGTTGTTGCTGCGCTCCAGATCATCGAGGCTCTGGGGCCAGCGTCCCTGATTGTCGGTTTGATACAGCTGGATGGCGCGGACGTATTGCTCGCCGCGGTCAATCAGCAACTGCTCCTTTTCGCGCTCGCTTTCAAAAGCCACGCGTGGCAATTGCTGGAACAGCATCAGCGCCACCATGCCGGCCATGAGAAAAATCACCAGCAGGATGAAGCCTCCCTGTTGCTGTTTCCGGCGCGGCGATGGGGGGGTGCGTGTCATGGGGCTTTGTCTTCGTAGCGTTCGACAATTCGTAACGTCTGCGTGTTCTTGGCTACCGTATCTTCCACTTCGGCCGAGGTAAGTCCGGCGCGCACCACGCGGTAGCGGTTTCGGATCATGTCATTTTCGGCCACGGCGAAGGTATCCTCTCCGTCCACAAACAGCGCCAGCAGCCGACTGCCGCCGCGCGGCGTCCCCACATAACCAAAATACTTCAACGGAATGGGCGGCGGAGGTGGCGGTGCTAATTTTACCGGCTCCGCGGGTTTGGCGGGCCCCGTGGAAATTACCGGCGGAGGCGTGGGATTAATAGGCTTGACCGGGGGCGGCGGAGGCGGCGGCGTGTAGAATTCGAACAAACTGCGCGACGCACCCGCCTCGCCCACTTCCCGCACCTTGGTCAGAAGGTCGGTCCGTAGCGTGGGGTCCACCTTGCTCAAGTCGAAATCTTCCGGCAATTTAAGTGAAGGCTTGAAGTCTTCGGTGTTGCGTCCTGCGGCCGGCTTAGGTGCGGGGCGGGGCGTCACCGGGCGGGTTCCCGCTGCAGGCAGCGGTCCCGGAGCCACAGCCGTCACCGGCGCCGTAGCCGTGGAACCGCCGGAACCATTGCTCACGTAATACACTAACGGCACGCTGACTAACAATGCGGCCAAAAGCATGAGCTTCTTCGGCTCCGCGCCCAAGCCCGTGGGAATCCACTTTTTCATCGCGTGGCCTCCGCGACGGTAGAGACATTGGCTTGTTTCGGCACGGCTTCCGATCCGTCATCGCGCACGAAGGCTTGCAGCTTCATCGACACCGTCAGGATGTTGGTCCCCGCCTGCGGCGCCGCGTTTAGTGAATCAATGATCAAGAGACTGGACGAGCGGTCGATTTCATGCACGAAGCTGAGGAGATTCCGATAGGTGCCCTCGAAGTTCCAGCTGATGGTCACCATGCCCAAGACCTCGGAGCCTTCGATCACCTCGCGCGACGGTACGAAGCCACGGTCTTTGATGCCGGCCCGTTGCGCGATCTGGTTGAGCTCGGTCAACAGAGTGGTCGGCACAGTGCGCAGCTCCACAAAATAGCGATTTAGGAATTCATTCGCATCGCCGCGTCCTTTTTCGACTGCCACGGCGTGCCCCTTCGTCTGCTCCAGCCGGACCTTCGCTTGAGAAACTTGGGATTGCAGCTTTACAAGGTCTTGTTCCGTCGAGCCACCCGGGGGATACATCACGAACCAGGCCGCGACCAGATTCAACAGCACCAGCACTCCCAGGACGATCCGCGCGATCTGCGCGGCGTCGCGTTGCGACCCCCGATTCGGTGTTGCTCCCTTGCTCTTAGAGTTTCTGGGCATAACTCACCGTTAAGCGGTAGCGATACAAAGGCTCGGTTTGCGTAGGGGGATCGGAACGCAGCAGCGTCGCGGGTCCAAACAGCGGCGAGTTCTGCAGACGCGTCGTGAATTCGATAGCCGCCGCCGGCTGCTGGGTGCCCACTTCCATATCCAGGGTCACTTGATTGCGATTATTGACCTGCGGCAGGCGTACCTGAATCAGGCGTACGGAATTGGGCAACACTTCTCCGATATCCGCGAACAAGCGAGTCCAACTGATCGCTTTGCGCTGCACCAGTGCGTTCAGCAGCACGCTCTGCTGCAACACTTCCGCGTTCATCGGCTGGCGTAGAGTTCCGTCGATGCGATTCTGCTCGGCAGTCAGTGTGCGCAATTGATTTTCCAGTTGAGCCACAGCGTCGCGATTGTCCGTCGCGCTTCCGCGCTCCCCCAGGATTAGATAGGCTTGCACGCCAAGCAGCAACAGCAGCGCCACGCTGCAGAGAGTGGTTACGACAACCTTCGCCCGGTCATGGCGAAAAGGTTCTGTCGAAAGATTAATGGGTACGCGCATGGGCCTTTAGTGAACCGCCTCCAAGTACCCCAGCAGGCCAGCGTTGTATCCGTTCACGGCACCCAAGCGGCTGCGCAATGGCTCCACTGGGATATCCATGCCTTCGGGTGCGCGCGAAAGGCCACATACCACCAGCTTACTGACTCGAACGCCCAGTTCGTCCTCAATGTAGGCGAAGGTCGGCTGCAGCACGCCGCGCAGTTCTTCATCGTTGATCTCATCCAGCGTCAGGCAGCGGAATAGCTTCAAATGTCCGTCCGCCAGTGCGATGACCGTCAGCACGTTTCCCGTCAGCTTCGCGATCACCACGACTCCGTTTTCCCGATACAATTCCAACGCCGCGAGTGAGGACGTAGTTACGTCGCCCGGGTGAAAGCCAGCGCCGCGAAAGAGCGCTTCATAACGGGCTAGAATTTCAAAGGAAACCGTGACGGCGACCACATCGGTTTTCTTTTTACCGCCGCCACCCGGTTGAATCCAGTAGCTGACGGCAGCCGACTCGATATCGAAAGGAATGGTCTTTTTCACGCGAAAGCGCACCAGCGCGAGTTGTTCTTCCGGAGCCGGGGGTAGAGAGTCGAAGTCCAGCAGGCTGACGCGCGTGGCATAATCCGGCAGAATCACAGTAGCCGGCCGCCGCTTCTTGCCGGAGCCGTTCACGGGAGCGATGCGTTGTACGGCGGCGGATGCTGCTTCGGCGGAAAGAATATTGTCCTCCAGAGGCGAAACGACTAATGTGCCCGGTTGGAATTCAGCGAACCCTTGCTGCCCGCCAGCCGAATAAGCGATACCGGCTTCGGACAATTCAAACACGTGATTCGGCGCCGGGTCGCGAGCCAAACGCAGCATCTTATGCCAAGGCGAAACTTGAATTCTAACCTTCAATGAACGTCACCTTGTTGATCTCTTTCAGCGTGGTACTGCCCTCGCGAGCTTTCTCCATCGCGGATTCCCGCAGGGAAGTCATGCCCTCTTCGCGGGCCTTTCTGCGAATTTCCGAAGCCGGCCGCTTGTCCAGAATCAGTTCGCGAATGGGCTCCGTTAAGTCCAGCAATTCGGTAATCGCACTACGGCCGCGGAAGCCCGTACCGCCGCACTCGAAACATCCCGGCCCTTCGTAAAACGTCACATCGCGCCAAGTCGACAGATCCATGCCGCTTTCGATCAGATACTCGTCTGGATAGGATACGGGTGCTTTGCAGTGCGGGCAGATTTGGCGGACCAACCTCTGTGCCAGGATGCAATTCAGGGCGCTGACGAAGTTGTACGGCTCCACACCCATGTTGGTGAAGCGGCCCAATACGTCAAACACGTTGTTGGCGTGGACCGTGGTGAACACCAGGTGACCGGTAAGCGCCGCGTTGATGGCAATCTGCGCGGTTTCCTGATCGCGGATTTCTCCCACCATGATCTTGTCCGGATCGTGGCGCAAAATCGAGCGCAAGCCGCGGGCGAACGTCAGGCCCTTCTTCTCATTCACCGGAATCTGCGTGATCCCCCGCAACTGGTATTCCACGGGATCTTCGATGGTGATGATCTTGTCTTCGTCGTTCTTAATTTCGTTCAGGCCGGCATACAGCGTGGTGGTTTTGCCGGAACCCGTGGGACCCGTCACCAGCACCATCCCGTACGGTTCTTTGATGTAACGACGGAACTTCACTAAATCGGAGCCGGAAAATCCGACGACATCCAGCGACAAGCTGGAAAACTTCTCGCTCATGGATTCTTTATCCAGCACGCGCAAAACGGCGTCTTCGCCGAATACCGTCGGCATGATGGAAACGCGGAAATCGATCAGACGGTTCTTATAGCGCACGCGGAAGCGCCCGTCCTGCGGAATGCGGCGCTCGGCGATATCCAGCTCACTCATGATCTTGATGCGCGAGATGATCGTCGAATGCCAGTCTTTGGCGATGGGCGGCATGGCGTAGTGCAAGACGCCGTCGATGCGGTACTTGATGGCCACTTCCTGGTCCCGCGTTTCGATGTGGACGTCACTGGCGCGCCGTTCCAGGGCGTTGAAGATCGTGGTGTCCACCAGCTTGATCACTGGCGCGATGTCGGAATCCCCCGCCGCCAGCCGGTCAATGGATAACGTTTCGTCGGGATTCTCTTCGTCGCCGACCACGTCGAGCGTGAAGCCTTCCGTGACCTCGTCCAAAACGCGCTGCGACTGCTCGGTTTTCTTGAGCAGGTCGGAAATCTGCGAGAGTGTGGCGACCTTGACGCGGAGTTTCTTTCCCAGCAGCACGCTCAACTCATCGATCAAGCTGAGGTTGCGCGGGTCGGCCAGCGCAATTTCCAAGGTCCCATTTGAGCCCTGGATTGGGACGAAGTTATAGCGAAACATCAGGTCCACTGGAATGGACGTGAACAGCTCATGGTCGATGCGGGTTTCGCGCAAATCGACAAATTCGTGATAGTACCGCTTGGCAAGCGCCCGCGCGTGCTCCGTCTGTTGCACGGCGTCTTTGGGGATGATGCGGTCGCTTGCGGCCATAACTATATTTTAAATCAATAATATACGAAAATCGGCCGGAGCAGGGGTCTAGCCTTCATAGAGTATGACGCGCGCAAGCCTCGCAACGTGTAATCCGATCATGTGTACTGGGACTTCCCCAGAAACCCGACGCCGGAACGCGTGAGATGCTTATCCGTTTTAATGCGGTGGGCGGTGATATAGTGATGGTGACGTGCGAACACTATTAATCGCTTTTGCGCTCGTTTCGAGCTGCGCTTCCGCTCAAAGTTCTTTGGTCAAGGTACTGTCCGACGAACTGGACCGCAACTACACTTACCTGAAGCAGAACGGGCAGCCGGCTCCCTACTTCATGTCCTACAGCGTCAGTGAAAACGAATCTGACGTGATCATTGCCAGTCAAGGGTCCATTGATTCGCAGACCCATAACCACGCCCGTTATCTGGACGTGACGATTCGCGTGGGCACGCCGGCGTTCGATAACTATCATCTGAGCGGCGGCCAGAGACCGCGCTTCACCAGCGCGACGCCGGTGGCGTTGAGCGACGACTCGGATTCGATTAAGCGTGCTGTCTGGCTGGCTACGGATCGCGTTTACCGGGCCGCTTCGCAACGATTTATCCGTTTACAGGCGGATGAGAAACTGCGTACCGCCGCTTTGGATACGTCGGACGATTTTTCGAAGGAAGAAGCCCAGGTCTACGCCAACGATCCTCCTCAGATCCGTTTTGATGCGCAGGCGTGGGCGGCGCGGATGCGTAAACTCTCCACGGCGTTTTCGCAGTATCCAGGTGCGCTGAATTCAAGTGTCCAGTTAGAAAGCCGTCAGCAGACCGATACTCTGGTTTCGACGGAAGGGACGCGATTATTGCACGGCCGGCCGTTTACACGGCTGATCATTTTCGCGCGTGGTAAAGCGTCCGATGGAATGGACTTGCAGACGCTCGAGAGCTTTGAAACCGACGATCCGGCCAAGCTTCCCACGGATGAACAAATTCTAGCCGCGGTGAAGAAGGCGGGTGCGAATCTGACGAGTTTGCTGGCCTCGCCGCTGGCGGATCCCTACGTGGGTCCGGCGATCCTCTCCGGGCGGGCTTCCGGTGTGCTGTTCCACGAGATTTTTGGTCATCGCATTGAAGGCCACCGCCAGAAGGACGAAGCGGAAGGTCAGACCTTCACCAAGGCAGTGAATACAGCCGTGCTGCCGGACTTCCTCAGCGTGATCTTCGATCCTACCCGCAAGACGTTCGGTGACGTTACGCTGAACGGCTACTATCAATACGACGACGAGGGGGTGCGGGCACGCAAGGTTACCGTTGTCGAGAACGGAATCCTGAAGACGTTCCTGATGTCGCGGTCGCCGGTGGATGGATTTCCGAGTTCAAACGGACATGGACGGCGTTCTCCAGGTAACGAAATCGTTTCTCGCCAGTCCAACCTGATTGTGGAGTCTTCCAAGCAAGTTACCGACGCCCAGCTGCGCCAGATGCTGATCGATGAAGTGAAGCGCCAAAATAAACCCTACGGGCTGTACTTCGATCAGGTCAGCAGCGGCTACACCACTACCGGCCGCGCCGGATTGCAGGCGTTCACTGTGGTCCCGTTGGTGGTCTTTAAGGTCTATCCGGATGGGCGGCCAGACGAGATGATTCGGGGCGTCGACATTGTGGGCACTCCGCTGGCGAGCTTTTCCAAGATCACGGCGACGGGCGACAAGAGTGAGGTGTTCAACGGGATCTGCGGCGCGGAGTCCGGCAATGTGCCGGTTTCCGCGATCTCGCCCGCACTGCTGGTTTCTGAAATCGAAGTGCAACGCAAGGAACGCTCCCAGGATCGGCCTCCCTACCTGACGCGTCCCGCGGAAGGAGCGGGACAGTGAAGCGTTTGTTCCTTCGGGCGAGTTTACTAGCGGGCGGTTTGGCGGTTTCTTCGATGTTTCTGGCGTCCCAGACGCCCATATTTCCGGGTGGCAAGCCCGTTCCTGCGCTGCCGGCTGATGAAATCCTGTTGCGGGCGATGCGTGACGAAATGGCACGGATTCCTCAGTTGGGCGTGGTGGGCGGCAAGGACGCCATACCCTATTTTGCGAGTTACACGGTTTCCGATGCAGACTCGTTGCACGTGGGGTCGGTGCTGGGCGCTGAAGTGAACGTGAGTCACTCGCCGTACCGCGCTCCCGCGATCGAATTGCGCGTGGGGACCTACGAGTCGGACAACACGGGACACGTGTTCAGCGGCGCCTATTCGGGTACGCGCATGGATGGCGATTGGCCTCTGGACAATAATTACCTGACGTTGCGGGATAACATTTGGCTGGCGACGGACCGCGCATTCAAGACGGCGCTGGAATCGATTTCACGCAAGCGCGCCTCACAGAACAGTGCCGCGGCGGACGCGAATCCCTTGCCCGACTTCTCTAAAGTGGAGCCGGTGGTACGGATTCCCAAGTTAGAGATTCGTAAGATCGACCAACAGGCATGGACCACGCGTGCGAACCGCTGGTCCGCTGTGTTTAAGGGTTATCCAGAGGTCCTGAGTTCCGGCACCGACCTGCAGGTACTGAATGGGCCGACTACCATGCTGACTTCGGAAGGCACGATGATCCGCTACGAAGACGGATTGGCGTGGGCGATTGGAAAAGCGGAGACCCAGGCTGCGGACGGCATGCTGTTGCATGACGCGGTCTCGATCCAGTCGTTGAGCGCGGAGACATTTCCATCCGACGCCGAGGTATTGCGGCAGTATAAGGACGTGGCGGACAATGTACGCGCGCTGACGAAAGCCCCGCAGGGGGAGGCGTATACCGGTCCAGTATTATTTGAGCCGCGTGCGGCGGCGCAGTTGCTGTCGCAATTGCTGGGCGACAACCTGCGCATTCCGCGCCGGCCGCTGAGCGATCCGGGTCGCGCCGCGAACGTAACCCCCAGCGAACTGGAAGCTCGCGTGGGCACGCGCATCATGCCGGACTTTTTCGACATCGTGGACGACTCCACGCAGCGCACTCTAAACGGCAAGGAACTCGTCGGCTTTTACGAGTTTGATCTGGAAGGTGTTGCTCCGAAGCCGGTGAACATCGTCGAAAAAGGCGTACTGAAGAGTTTTCTCACCACCCGGACCCCGACCAAGGCGTTTCCTGCCTCGAACGGGCATGCCCGCTTGCCGGGCAACTACGGTGCCCGCTCGGCGGCGATTGGCAATCTTTTTGTGAAGTCGAATGAGAGTATGCCGATGACAGACCTGAAGCGGCAGCTGATCAACATGATCGGTTCGCTGGGGCGGCCGTACGGCATGATGATCAAGAAGCTGGACTATCCCTATAGCGGCTCGATTGGTGAACTGCAGGCGGTGGCGCAGGCTAATCAACAGTCGGGTGGCGCGGCGCGGCCGTTGAGTCCTCCGCTTTTGGCGTATCGCGTATATCCGGATGGGCGCGAAGAATTGGTGCGCGGGCTGCGGTTCCACGGAGTGACGGCTCGATCGCTGCGGGATGTGTTGGCGGCATCGCAGGAGACGGCCGTATTCGAGTTTGTGAATACAGCGGGGGCGCTAGCTTATCTGGGCAGTGGCGGGTACCTGGCAGCGACCTCGGTCGTTTCGCCGGGGCTGCTATTTGAGGAACTGGAATTTGAGACGCCCCGCGATCAGTTGCCCAAGCCTCCCACGGTTCCGCCGCCGCCGATCACGGCGCCGTAGACGAACATTATGAGCCGCAGATGAACGCGGATAGGGCCGGAATAAATTTGCCAGTTATTATCTGCCTTCGTCCGCGTTTATCAGCGCCTCTTACTCCTTTATGCGCTTACTGAGCCGCACACTATTCCGCGAAATCTTCACTAGCGCGGTGTTGGGGTGCGTGCTGTTCACTTCCGTACTGTTCCTATTCCAGGCCAGACCCATTTTCGAAATTGTCGTGAAGTACCCCGGGCCAGCGAAAACAGTGGCACGGATGTTCCTGTTGGTATTGCCGCAATCCCTGCCCTACACAATTCCGTTGGGCGTGTTGGTGGGCGTATTGCTTGCCCTGAGCCGCAAATCGGCGGATGGCGAGATCACGGCGATGCGGGCGGCGGGCGTGCCCGGGCGGCGCGTGATCCCGGCAGTTCTCCTGATGGCGTTTGTAGGGATGGGCGTGGCGGCCTGCGCTTCCATGTGGTGGACACCTTGGTCCATCCGCGAAGTTCTGCGGATGCGCCATCAACTGGAAGACAACCGGCTGAGTGCGGAGATCCAGCCGCTGTCGTTTGAGGAGCGCTTTCCCGGTAAGGTTCTTTACGTGCGGGAGACGGGCGAAGGTGCAGTAGTCTTGTGGAAGAGAGTCTTTCTGGCCGACGTGAAGCCGTCGCCGGAACGGGGCGATATTCCGGCCATTACGTTGGCCTCTGAAGCGATTGCCCAGCCTGATCTAGCGAATAGCCGGTTCCAACTCTCTCTTCGTAACGCCATCACCTACGAAGCCAGCAAAGACGTCAAGGAATACCAGGTGCAAACTTCGCCGACAAGCGATACCGCGCTGGAGGTGCAGCGGCCGGTGGAGAATCGCGGCTCGCAATCGAGCAAGGATCAGGACACCGGACCGTTGTACAAGGCTGCCTACCAAAACGCTTCTGCCGATGCGGCGCAGAACATGGAGGCGCGCATCGAGTTTAATCAGCGCATGGCATTGCCTTTCGCGAGCATGGTGTTGGCTCTCGCCGGGATCCCGCTAGGCTTGGGTTCGCGCCGGCGCGGGCGATCGCCGGCGGCAGTGTTAACTGTGGCGTTGGCGTTCCTGTATTACGTGGGATTCATCGGCATGATCAACCTTGCGCGCCAAGCCACCATATCGGCGGAACTCGCGGTATGGCTGCCTAACATCGCGTTTCTGTTGCTGGGCGTAATCCTGATGCTGCGGTTGGAGCGGCCTGGAAGCCGCGACTACCTGGGGGTGGTCTGGTCTTTGTTTCGAAGAAACGCCGAGGTTACCGCCAGCGCGCCGGTTTCGAGTCTGCCAGCGAGAAAGCCCCGCCTCAGGCTGCGCCGCTGGGTCCTGCTGCCGCAAGTGATCGATTCGCATCTTACGTCTCGCTTCCTTTTCTATTTCGCGTTATGGCTGGTCAGCTTTATCCTGCTGCTGGACGTCTTCACATTTTTCGAACTGCTCAGCGACATGATCAAGAACCGGATTCCGATGGAGAAAGTGTTCTCCTATTTGTTCTTCCTCACTCCGCGTTGGGTGTATCAGTTGACGCCGGTCAGCGTGTTGACCAGCTGCCTGGTAGTGTTAGGGGTTCTTTCGAAGGACAACGAAATCACTGCCTATAAGGCCTGCGGCGTAAGCGTGTATCGCCTGGCGGCGCCTATTTTTCTGACCAGCTTGCTTTTGAGCGCGGGGCTGTTTGCGTTCAACCACTTCGTTGTCCCGAATGCCGACCGCAAGCAGAATCAATTGCGTGCGGAAATTCAAGGGCGGCCCGCGCAGACCTACTTTGATCCCGGCCGCAAGTGGATTTACGGCCAGGGTGATCGCGTGTTTTATTATCGCTACTACGATCCGAACGAAAACGTGATGGGGGGGGTGAACGTATTTGAGATCGATCCCGCGACGTATCTCCTGAAGCGCCACATCTTCGCGGCCAGTGCGCGTTGGGAGCCAGCGATTGACGCGTGGGTATTCCAGAATGGCTGGAGCCGCGACATGAAGGGGAAGAGCATCGGGGCGCTGGATGACTTCGCGGGTAAGACGAGGGTGTTCGGGGAGATCGAGGAGAAGCCCGACTACTTCATCAAAGAAGTGATTCAGTCTGAGCAAATGAATTACAAAGAGCTGGAAGTCTATATCGCGGAATTGCAGCAGAGCGGCCTTCCCACGACGCGTTTGCAAGTGCAATTCTTCAAGAAGTTTTCAGTTCCTCTATTTGCCTTCATTCTCGCGCTGGTCAGCGTGCCGTTCGCATTCAGCACAGGGACTCGGGGAGCGATGGCCGGGGTCGGGGTAAGTTTTATCATCTTCATTGCGTATTCCTCCGTTTCGCAATTGTTCGAACAAGTTGGGAACTTGAATCAATTGCCGCCCGCGATGGCGGCGTGGTCTCCGGATGCTGTTTTCGCGCTGGCCGGGATCTATTTCTTGGCGCGGGTGCGAAGCTAGAATTGGATGCGCACTTATAAACTTACGATCGAGTACGACGGCTCGAAATATTCCGGCTGGCAGGATCAGATCAACGCCCGCAGTGTGCAAGGTGAGCTGAAGCAGGCGGCTCGCGAAGTATTTGCCGAGGAGGTCGAAGTGCAGGGAGCCGGTCGCACGGACGCAGGCGTGCATGCCGTGGGGCAGGTGGCGCACATAAAAGTCTCGAGGGCGCCGACGAAGCTGACAGCTGCAGGAATCCTGCGCGAGTTGAACGAACGGCTGCCATCCAGCGTGGCGATTGTGGAGTGCGAAGAAGCTCCTCCACGGTTCCATGCCCGGCACAGTGCGGTGTCGCGCGCGTACTTTTATCAGATCTCCACACGCAAGGCCGCGTTGTCAAAAAAGTTTGTGTGGTGGGTGAAGGAGCCTTTGAACCTGGCGCACATGCAGCAGGCCGCGGCGCTGATTCCGGGGCGGCACGATTTCACCGCCTTTCGGGCACTCGATAAATCCAAGCCGGACGATTCTACGATCGTGGTGGTGGAATCAGCGGAGGTCGCATTGGACGATCACCTGATCGTCTTCCGCATTGAGGCTTCCCACTTTCTGTGGAAGATGGTCCGGCGGTTGGCGGGGACGCTGGTAAAGGTGGGGCTAGGCGAAGTGTCGGTCGAGGAATTTGAAGCGCTGCTGCAGGGCAAGAAGAATGCGCGGCTGGATATCGCGGCGTGGACCGCTCCGGCGTCGGGATTGTTTCTGGAATCAGTACGGTATTAACTTGCGAACCCGGTGCTTATCCTACAAATCCCTTCCAGGTGCTTCCGCGCTCATCACGCAGAGTGACTGCTTCCCCGTCGGCGATGCCGGTCAATGACTTGCCCTTGCCGTTACGAAAGCGATAGACCACAGAGTTATCCGGATTACGCATAGCTGAGCCCAACCAAACGTTGCCGTATTCATCCTTCAGACGAATATTATCGCCGTGGCCGAAGCCCGCGACGCGCGTCTTGGTTTTCTCTTCCTCCAGGTGAAAATAGCCGCCGGGAAGAGCGTTTTGCCGCCGTACTTTCGAGAAAATCATAGGGACTCGAGTACTATTATCGAGCGGACGCACGGTACTGGCGATCAGGTGTTTGCCCTAGAGATGCGGAGTAAACGACGGATTCCGGAAATCGGCTAGACTCCTTTTATGCGAGCGGTCGTGCAGAGAGTCACCCACGCAAAGGTGGAAGTGGATGGAAAAGTTACCGGTGAGATTGCGCGAGGGCTATTGGTTTTGTTGGGCGTCGCGAAAGGCGATTCCACGGCGGATGCCGATTTCCTGGCCGCCAAGATTTCGCAACTGCGGATCTTCGCCGACGAGGCGGGCAAGATGAATCGCAGTGTTGCCGATGCCGGTGGCGCCATACTGGCAGTGTCCCAATTCACCCTATACGGCGACTGCCGCAAGGGACGGCGGCCGAGTTTTGATGCGGCTGCGGCTCCCGAAGACGCGCGCACTTTGTACGAACATTTTGTGGCTGCAGTGAGGCGTACCGGCTTGCGTGTGGAGACCGGTGTCTTTCAGGCGCACATGGAGGTCACTTCGCTGAACGACGGTCCAGTGACACTGATCGTGGAGAGTGGGCCTGCCAGTGGAAGCGGTGAATAATATCGTCCACCGAGCCTTCTCCGGCCACGCGGCCACGTTCGAAGAATACGGCGCGCGTAGCCAGGGCCTCCGCGAACTGTGTATCGTGCGTCACGAGTAACTTGGCTTGCGGCAAATTGGCGAGCAATTCAGCGAGGTCGCGTTGCGCGGGCGGATCGAGAGACGTGGTGGGTTCGTCCAGGATTAGAATTTCGGGTTGCATGGCAAGGACGCCCGCGATGGCGACGCGGCGTTTTTCGCCGGCACTCAAGTGATAGGGAGCTTTTTGGATTGCGTGAGTCATGCCGACTTGCTCCAGGGCCAAGCGGGCTCGGGTTTCAGTTTCCGGGGGGGCGAGGCCGAGATTGCGCGGACCGAACGCCACGTCCTCAAGCACGGTAGGCATGAACAGCTGGTCATCGGAGTCTTGAAAGACCAGACCTACCTTGGCGCGGATTTGATCAGCGGTCGCGCGGCTGAGCGGCAGGCCGCACACTTCGATGTGGCCTTCGCCTTCCAGCAATCCGTTGAGATGCAGGACGAAGGTGGTTTTACCGGAGCCGTTGGCGCCGAACAGCGCGACGCATTCGCCTGCGTCGAGGTGGAAGTCAATGCCGTTCAGGGCTTGGGTTCCATCGGCATAGCGGTAGCGTAGCCCTCGGACGTCGACGACGCGGGTCACTTCGGAGTGCCTTGGAATCCACGCGCTAGCATGGCTCGATGGATGCCATCGGCTCTCTGCCAACTGCGCGCAAAGAGGGCTCCGACGGCTCCGCCGGCCGCGTCGAAACGAAATCCACCGCGCCCGCGTGCTGCCCAGCGCATGGTTTCGGCCTGTTGCGCGACTACGAACAGGTAGCGGTATAGGAATTCAATGACGGTGACCAGGGTCGAGGGAAAACGACAGCGGCGGAGTGTGTTGGTCCAGGCCGCGAGCGGTGTAGTGGCCGCGAACAAGACCGCTGCGAAGCCCGACAGGAAGCTCTTGGCGACCAGCAGCAAGGCGCGCTCCGGGTCTCCGGACCACCATGTGAGCAACGCAAAGATTGCGGTGAATGGCAACACAAACGCTGCGCGGCTGAGCAGTCCAGTAAACGGCAGGCCCGATACCATAGCGGCGATCGTTAGAAGCCCGGAGGCCGTTATGATCGTTGGATAGGTTGGCGCCGCGGAGATGGCGATCAGGATACCTAGCAGGGCGGCTAGTTTTACACCGGCGCTCAGGGCATGCAACGGACTGACGCCACGGCTCCACTGATCAATTACGCGGTGATGCACGGTTACCGCTTCTTTCCGCCGAGCGAGAACATCGTGTAGACGAATGCCAAGCCCAGCAAGCCGGCAGCGGGCCTGCGAGCCCATTCCGGACCCAGCGAACTGACCTCGTAGTTCGCCAACGGTGAATGTGTCCACACGGGCTCGGCATCCAGGCCCACGTTCGAAGCCAAAAGCTGCAGGCTATCGGGCGCCCCTGACGCCAGCCACGCGCCACATAGCGCAAGCACTGCCGCGGCCCCTATTACAGCTAGTCGAGCATGCAGGGATGTAGCTGAAGTGGACCGCAGCGCTGTGTGATTCAATCGCTCAATCGAACGGATCACGACTACGGTGATAGCGCCTTCGACGATACCGGTAAGTGCAAAAAGAAGCAGCGCAACTTGAGCGGGATGGCCAGTAATCGCGACACCAGAGGTTTGCAATTCGGCTAACGCGAGAACCCCGCTGATCAGAACGCTGAGCATTCCCCCGAGGAAGATAGTCACCATATTTCGCCCGAACAGGCGGGAGGGTAGGTAGCCCAACAGGACTCCGGCCAACGCCATGTTGAAGATGTTGGCCCCCAGCGCCAAGACTCCTCCGTCTTGAAACAGGAGCGCTTGCAAGATGAGCACCGCGGTCAGGACGATAGCCGCGGCTCCTGGGCCAAGCATCAAGGCCAACAAGGTCCCGCCGAGAAGGTGACCGCTGGCGCCCAGGCCGACCGGGAAGTTGATCATCTGCGCCGCGAAAACGAAGGCTCCCATTACGCCCATAAGAGGCACTCGACGGTCGAGGTCTGATACGACGGCGGGCCGCCGCCGCGCTACCCACGCGACCACGGGTACGCTGATGACGTCCAGCGTCAGCCAAACGGGCGGGGTCAGGAATCCGTCGGGGATATGCATGCGGGAATTACTATAGTTAGCATGGATCATTACTTGGTCGTGCAAGGTTTGCTTGTGCAGCCCGCTTGGAGCAGCAGGTGATCGTGGGCTCGGGAGTTGACCTATGTGAGGTGGACCGGATCGCGAAAGCGATTGGCTCGGCGCATGGCGGCCGCTTTATTCAGCGTGTGTTTACGGAGCGGGAAGCGGCTTACGCGGAAAAGAAAGCCAATCGTTATGAGCGTTATGCGGCGCGTTTTGCGGCGAAAGAAGCTGGTATGAAAGCGCTGGGCACGGGCTGGCGCGGCGGCTTGTCGTGGCACGATCTGGAGGTGGTGAATCTGCCCTCCGGCCGTCCCACGCTGCAATTGCAACGGCGCGCGGCGGAGATCGCGGCGCAGTTGAAGGTTCGCAACATTTCGCTGTCGATCACACATACCGCCACGCAGGCGATGGCGATGGTGATTTTGGAAGATTAGACCGGCTTGCGGGCGGCGATCACGACGCGCATCCATTTGAACCGAACGTTGCCGTCCGGCAGGTTGAACCGAACGTGGCCGTCCGGCAGGTTGAGGTGAGCATTGCCGTCCGGCATGGGTTCGATGGAAAACTCGCGGCGAGCGGAGGCCGGCGCTGTCGCGAAAAGGCTCCGGACCTCGACGGCTGCCTCGCCCGTACAACCACTCTTTTCCATCCAATCGAGGACGTTCATCGATTGCGCCTCGTCGCAACGGGCGATCTCTTCGATCAGGAAACCTGGGTTCATCAGGACCTTCCGCCATTCGCCCGGCGAATAATTACGAATATGCGAACTATCGCGGAGGAACTCCACGTGGTTTTGCCAGTCGCCGGCTTCAGGCGAATCGTCGGGTACCGAGGTGTCGGCGATCAGCAGCCGGCCTGAAGGTCGCAGGACCCGCCATGCTTCGGCGGCGAATGTTTCGATGGACAGGAAATGATGCGGGGCAACGCGGCAGGTGACGATATCGAACGAGGCCGTTGGGTACGGAAGGGCCTCAGCCGCGCCCACTTCCCACGTCACGTTGGCGATGCCGGCGGATGCGGCGCGAGCGCGCGCTTGTTCCAACATGCCTGGGGAAAGATCGATGCCGACCACTTCCTGGACGTGCGGAGCGAAGGCCAGGGCTGTGAATCCGGTACCGGTGGCAACGTCCAGTACTCGATCTTGAGGGCTGCAGCGTGAGTGTTCCAACAGCCACGTCAGGGACGTCTCGCTCCAGCGATTCCAATCGGCGTTGTAGTGCCCGGCCTGGAGGTCGAACTGTTCGCGCGCGCTTCGTTGCTTAGGCTTGAGATTGCTCATCTGTCTGAATGCGGGCGAGGCGGCGGCGCTGTTTGAGTTCTGCCATCACGCTGGATAGTAATTCCTTGGCGTCGGTCAGACACTTGTCGATCAGTTGAATGTCCATGGCGGGTTTGCCAGGCTGGCGAGCGCTCTGGCAATAGACGCCGTGTTGTCCGGTGAGCACCAGAGCGTCCGTTAGCAGGTCCAGCGCCACGGCCAGGCGTCCGCGTTCCACGCCCATGCGAAATTCATGTTCTTCCAGGGCGTCTTTGCGATCTTCCCAAACGGACATGCTTCATCGTAACAACCGCCCAGGCCGGACGCCCGATAAAATGGCGGAACTAAGGGACGATCCAATTTCCCTTGGGATAGAATCCGGTTGAACCCACCGCATTTTCGCCCATGGCGTAGGTTCCTTTGCTTCCGCTGAATTGGGGCGTCTTGAAGACCAGGAGAACCGTTAGCGACACGGTGCCCCCGGAGACGGTGACGCTACTGAACCCAACCGCGCATTGGCTGTTCTCCATGGTCAGGGAGGAACCGAGTGGCTTCGTCGCGACCATCAGTCCATCGTCACTGTAGAGCCCGATCACGCCGGCAGAGCGATTGTACTCGACGTAGCACGCGTTCGCCAGGTTCTGCGCGGTGACCAGGAAAGAGAGCTTCGTTAGATTGGTAGGAGACGCGGCTGTCGACACGCTTGCGACGAAGCTCTGTTGGGTGCCGGTTCCGGAAGATGGTGAAATGGAAAGGACGGTAGGCAAAGTGTCGGGAACCGTCCAGGTGCCCACCTGTACCCAACCCGAGTTGTAGCCGACTTCGGAGGCATACAAGTAGGTCTTCTTTGCGCCGGGGAAGGCTGTGGAAAAGCTCAAATTCAGAGTAATCACCAAGGACGTCGAGCCTATGCTGACGGTACTTCCGCTGCCATATAGAGTGCAATAGCTATTGGAAACGCTGCCGAAGGAGCCAATCGTAAGGCCCGCCGATCCGTTGGCGATGGTATTCGCGGACAAGGAAAGGCGATTGGCGTTGCGGTCGTAGACAACGTTGCAGGAGTTATTCTGGTTGAAGCCCACAGGCGACGTGATCAGCATCGCGGCGCCGACCAAGAAGCTGGACCCGCCATTATCGGAAATGTTGAACGAGAATAGTTGAGGACCCGATCCGGAACCTGACGCCGGCAATACGGAATTGGCGACGGGAACGCCGCCGGCCAGCACATTGTAGGTGCCTCGTTGGACCCAGCCAGTATTGCCTGTGGCGCCAGTTGCATACATGTAGATGTTCTTTGGTCCGGTGAACTGACCTTTGAAGGCCAGCGGGACGGTCAGGATATTGGACGTTCCCGACGTGGTCAGAGTAACGACACCTACGGCACAAGCGCTGTTCTGCACGGTCGCATTGTTATTTAGCGGCTTGGGCGTGGCCCCGGCGCCGTTATCGTAGCGCAACGAGATTGTCCCCGCGTTGCGGTCATATACCAGCGAACAGGCGTCCGTAAAAGTGACTGAGCTGTTGAATAGCATGGCCATGCCCAGAACGTTGGACGCGTTCTGCGTGTCGGAGAAAACGAAAGTAAATATGTCGGACGCGCCCGTGCCCGAGTTGGGAGACACGGAATCGGCCGAAACTTGTGAAACTCCGGATTTCGCGACCCAGCCTGTGTTGACGTTGGCGTCCGCCGCATACAGATACACCGTATTGTTGCCGGGGAAGCCGATGTCCAGCACCAGGGATAGCGTCAATGTCAGATTAGTTCCGGAGAGCGTGCGGCTGGAGCCGGCGCCAAGCAATTGGCACTGGTCGTTAGCGGCGCTGCCACTTCCCGGCGTAACGGTTCCGCCCCCGGAGGCCGCCACGTTATTCGCGAGCGTGAATGTATTGGCGACGGGATTGTAAGTAATGTAGCAGGCGAAATCGATGGAGGTAGTGCGGCTGAGCAGTACGGCAACTGAGGTCAGGGCCGTGGCTCCGGCGGGATGCGAGAAACGCGCGGTGACTGTCGCCGCGCCGCCACTTCCGTACACTATGCTCGCGGAATCCGCCGACGGCAGTTGAGTGGGCACAGGGGTGACGCCAATGCGGGCCAGCCAACCGGTGGCTCCTCCATGATTGGAATTTTGCACGGCGCCAAGCACTGGGAAGTCGAACGAATTGGTCTGGCCACCTGCGAACATGTTACCGTTTGCGTCCACTGCAATGGCGTTCGCCTGGTCTGAGCCTGTGCCTCCATACAAGGTAGAGAAACTCAAGCCATTGCCTGTAGGGTTCAGTTTCGACAGGAAAGCATCATACAGTCCTTTGAACCCACTTTGTACGCCGCCGACATTGGCGAAGCTGACCGAGGATGTATAACCGGCGATGTAGGCGTTTCCGGCAGCATCCACGCCGATGCCGTTGGCCCAATCGAATCCGGTCCAGCCCAGGTACGTGCTGTACAGGCGAGCCGAGCCCGCGGCATTCAGCTTCGTGACAAATACGTCGCGGGACCCGGCGAAGCTAGCCTGAAAAGTGCCGGGAGTGACAGGAAAACCGGCCGAGCTGACTACTCCTGTTACGTAGGCATTACCGCTGCTATCGAGTGCGATTGCATTGGCCTGTTCAGGAGCCGCAGGGTTGCCGCCAGTGCTGCCCAGGTACGTGCTGTAAATGATCTGGGCTGGCGCCGTGGTCTCGAGCTTGGTGACAAACACATCTTGTCCGCCCGCGTTAAGCCCTTGGATCGCCGCAATTACCGGAAAATTGGTGGAAAATGTTCCCCCCGCGAGGACCGCGTTGCCGGTTCCGTCCACCGCGATCCCACCCACATGGTCGTCCAGCGAACCCCCGAGGAAGGTACTGAAGACTCGCGCCCCGTTCAGATCCAGCTTGGTCAGAAAACCGTCCATGTTACCGCCAAGCGAGGCTTGCACGGGGTTTACTACGCCGTAATCGGCCGAATACGTATCACCAGCGACGTATGCGTTTCCCGATGCGTCCACGGCGATAGCCGTAGCCAAATCGTAACCCGAGCCGCCCACATAGGTGCTATACACGGGCCCGCTTCCGACGGCGTTCAACTTCAACGCGAAGCCTTCCTTACCGCCCGCGAATGTGCTGCGCGCCGCCGCCAGCATGGGGAAATCGGACGAGCCCGTGGCTCCGGCTACGTAGGCCTGGCCGAGTGAGTCCACGGCAATACCCGCCGCGCGATCATCTCCCAAGCCGCCGATGTAGGTCGCATAGAGCAAACTGCTGCCATCGGCGCTGAGCTTCACAACAAACGCGTCCACGCCGCCGCGATTGATGGCTTGCGCGGCTCCGGCAATGGGAAAATCCATCGACTCTGTCCAGCCCGCCGCGTATAGATTCCCGATTCCATCGCGAGCCACTGCCGTTACGGCGCCAGTCCCCGACCCACCCAAGTACGTCGAGTACGTGATCACGGGATCGATGACCAATGAGATCGCAGGATCATAAGGGCCTAGTGCAAACGTCACACTTTGGCCCCTGCCGATTAGGTACCTTGCCTCGACGGATACACGAACGCCCTCCAGGGTGATTTGATAGACCACGGGAGCGGCCTCCCGAAATTCCACGTCCCCGGCCGTCACGTGCAGCGAACCGTCTGGTTCGATACCCATATTCTGAGCGTCCGGATAGCGCATCCGGATGCGCGTCGGATCAGCATGCGGAGCCACCAGGAACTCGCTCTTCAGATGTTGCCCTGAGCCGCCGTATGTGGCGTCTATGCCGGGATACAACTCGCGATAGATCACGCCCCGATAAGTGGGCAGCCCGGTGTGCCATTCGTGCGGATCGCGACCGATCAAGAAATTCGCACGGCCTGGAAGTTCGTCGAGGCCGCTCACAGTGGTGGCGCTAGCGCCTGCGAACTGCATCCGTAGCCGGGCACCGTGAATGTGGAATATGGCGGAGTCCGTCGTGAAGGCCGCGCGTACGTCCGGCGTCTCCACGATGAATCGTACAGCGTCCTCAGCTTGTCCGGCATTCGGAACAAAAATCGGGGGGAGTACACTGCCTGCTGTCAGTTCCGGGGAGGAGGTGGCGGCCTGGCCGACCATGGCCAAAAAGGCTAGATAAATCGGGATGAGGTGTCGAGCGCTCGGTGGGAATCTTAAATACATTAATACTCTTCACTTCATCTTCGTCAGCCAAGCAGTCCGTGTATATATCCCACTCGGATAACCGGAGTGCCGGATTGCTCCTATGCCAGCCTTCGTATACTGGGGCAATGCCCCAATTGATCACACAGCCGCACCAAATTCCGGTCCCCGGTAACAAGATCATCGACGAATACATTGGCCGCGTGAACAACGGTGAATCGCAAACCAGCATCGCGCACATGCGCAGTCCGGCCGGATGGTCGGAGCCCGGCCAGCGTCCGGACTTTGACGAGTTCACGCTAGTCCTGAAAGGCATGATGCGCGTGGAGCACGAGGCCGGCGTGACGGAGGTCCGAGCGGGCCAGGCGATCGTGACTCGAAAAGGGGAATGGGTCCGCTACAGCACCCCGGAGGGCGCGGAATACATCGCGGTGTGTGTGCCGGGCTTTACGCCGGACACGGTGCATCGCGACGAATAGCCTACGGAGGCCCTGCTGACAGGCCGTCGAATACCCAAGTTCCGCCTTGCGTCTTGAAGTACAGCGAGTACTCATTGCCACGCGCCTTCCAGGTGATGGTGCGGGACTCGCGGCCTGCTTCGGCTGGAGTACGCTTGGCGACGACGTTCTTGATCTCCGGTGTGAAGTAGAAATCGAAACGAGCGGCGAGATCCGCGGCGGTTTTTACGTCACGGGTTTTGCCGTTTTCCCACTGCATGGGGAAGCGCGCGCCTTTGGTTATGCTGGCGGCATCTTTGCGAGCCACGGCGGACTGGAACTGCTTCCACCAGCTTGCGAAGGCAGTAGCGCCTTTATCCTGTGCCGACAGGGGAAGCGATAGCAGAAGGAAAAGGGCGGCGAATTTCATGTACGTCATAATAGCGCCCTATTGGCCCAAGATTTCTACTTCCAGGCCGCGGAATTCCAGGAAGCCGCGATCGTGTGTGATCAGTTTGTGCCCACCCGCAATGGCAAATGCAGCGAGGTAGGAATCCGGAATCAAGTTCGGCGTCGGCTCCACATGGCGCAAAAGCGCCGGCCACACTGCGTCGAGCCCAAGTGGCTCCGCGAGAAACTCCACGCGCTCATCCTCCAATAGCTCCTCAATCCGGAGCCACGCCACGCCGGCCGGAAGCACCCCGGAACCCATCACCGCGCGGGTGCACATTAACCGGATGACGGACACTTGTACAACTCGGCACAGCCCGCCTTCGCCAGGTCCCAAACCGTCATACCAACGCAGGCACTGCTTGTGCTCTTTGTGCTGATCCGACATCAGCGCAAGCCATACGTTAACGTCGACTACGTTCGATTTCGTCAATGACGTGTTGAATCGGGAACATGGCCTCCGCGATTTCCTCTCGTGTGGCGTCTCTTACTGGCCCACCAGTGATCAATGGTGGTGGTCGACGGACTTTTTTCTTCTCAGACGGCGCCAAACGCTGCTCGATGGCCGATGCGAACAGCTGCTTCATCGTGATACCTTCCTGTGCGGCGCGTACTTTGGCTCGGGCCATGAGTTCGTCCGGGAATTCGATGGTCGTCCTCATGTCATAATTATGCCATATTCACATATCGTTGACACCGAGGCGCTACTACCACTATCATATGTATGGTTTAGGGTTACGAAAACCATCTTCACTCGTCCTGAGTAGAGTCTTACATTTATGATTAAAGTCGAAGGGCTTACCAAGCGATACGCTCGCCATGTCGCGGTGGACCACATTTCTTTTGAGGTCACCAAGGGCCAGATCGTGGGGTTTCTAGGTCCCAATGGCGCCGGAAAAACGACCACGATGCGCATGTTGACGTGCTTTATGCCGCCCACCGAGGGTTCGGCGGAAGTGGCGGGATTCGATGTCCAGCAGAATCCCATGGAAGTGAAGCGGCGAATCGGATATTTGCCGGAGACTCCGCCGGTTTATCCGGAAATGGAAGTCGCCGAATACCTGGATTTCGTGGCCCGCATCAAGAATATCCCCAAAGCCGGCCGTCAACAGCGGATTAACCAGGTGATGGAGCGCTGCGCCGTGGCGGATGTTCGCAACAAGGAGATCGGCAAGTTGTCGAAGGGCTACCGGCAACGCGTTGGCTTGGCGCAGGCGATCATTCACAATCCCGACGTCCTGATCCTGGACGAACCTACCGCCGGCCTGGATCCGCACCAGATCATGGAAACTCGCGATCTGATCAAGGAACTGGCCGGGGAGCATACGATCATTCTTTCGACGCACATTCTGCCTGAAGTGGAGCAAATCTGCGAGCGCGTGGTGATCATCGCCAAAGGCAAGCTGGTGGCTACCGATACGGTGGAAAACCTGACGCGCGGTCTGCGCGGCGCGGAGATCGTGGCGCTGGAAGTGATGGGCGGCGACGAAAGCGTGATCCGCGAGAGGCTGGAGCGCATCGCGGGGGTTAGCAAAGTTACGCTGAAGGAGCCTGCCGGCGGACCCGCCCACGGAATGCTGCGGCTGACGATTGAGGGCGACAAAGCTCAGAACGTCCGGCCGGAATTGGCGCGGGCGATTGTCGAATCTGGCTGGCAGTTGAACGAACTGCATGGGATGAGCATGAGTCTGGAAGAGATTTTCCTGGAATTGACGGGCGACAAAACGGAAGTATCCGCGGACGCGGCGGAAGCCCCGGGAGCGGCTCTATGAACATCATTACAATTTGCAAGAAAGAGTTGAACAGCTACTTCCGGTCCCCGATTGCCTACGGCGTGATGGGATTCTTCGCGTTAGTCACGGGCTACTTCTTCTACGCGGCTGTGGTGTTTTTTGTGAACCGCAGTCTGGAAGCGGCGATGCAGGGGCAATCCCAACCGATGAACGTGGATGAATGGGTGGTGCGCAACGTCCTCTCGAACATTAGTGTGGTGTGCCTGTTTCTGATTCCCATGATGACCATGCGCATTTTCGCCGAGGAAAAGCGCACCGGCACAATCGAACTGTTAGTCACGTCGCCGTTGCACGACTTCGAAATCATCATCGGCAAATGGCTGGGGGCCCTTACGTTATATGCATGCCTGTTGGGGTTATCCGCTGTAAATATGCTGACTCTCTACGCGTACGGTACACCGGATTGGCGTCCGCTGGCCGTTGGTTATCTCGGGTTGCTGCTGCAAGGCGGCGCGTTACTGGCAGTGGGGACCTTCATTTCCAGTACCACCAAGAATCAAATCGTAGCCGGGGTTGCCGGATTCTGTGTTTGCTTGTTGCTGTGGGTACTGGATTGGGTTTCCTCGTTCGAGGCGTCCGCGCTCAACAAGGTGATCAGCTATCTTTCCGTCGTCTCGCACTTCGAGTCTTTCTCAAAGGGCGTGATTGATTCGAAAGACGTCATCTATTACATTTCCATGATTGTGCTGGGGCTATTCCTAACGGCTCGATCGATGGAATCCATGCGGTGGAGGGCATAATGGCTACGCAACCGAAACGCCTCACGACCTTCGCGCAAGCAGCGCTCTACACGATCATCGCGATCGCAATTCTGGGGGCCATCAACTTCCTGGCCAACCGTTACAACAAGAGCTTCGATACTACTTCCAACAAGCGCTTCACACTCTCCGATCAGACAGCCAAGATCGCAAAAGACCTGAAGGACGATCTGACGATTTCTTTCTGGGATCGCCCCGATTCTTTCAACGGCGCAAAGGACCTGCTCGACCGCTATCAAAATCTTTCCTCCAAGATCAAGGTCGAGTACAACGATATCGACAAGAACAAGACGCAGGCTATCGCCGCGGGGATTTCCAAGCGTGGCGATATCACCGTCAAGGTCGGAAACAAGACCGAGCAAGCCAAGAGCCTGACGGAAGAAGAAGTCACCGGAGCGATGGTGCGTGCGCTGAAGGGCGGCGATCGTTTGGTCTGCTTCACCGCGGGCTATGGGGACAACGCAACCGGGGATTCCGGCGCGGAAGGCTACGCCGGAGTGAAGGCGTACACCGAGAAGAACAATTACAAGACTCAAACGGCCAGCTTAATCCCGGTGCCGTCGATCCCCAAGGAATGTACCGTGCTGGTAGTCGGCGGACCCAAGCGGGACTACTTACAGCCCACGGCGGACGCCATTAAGGGCTATGTGGAAGCTGGTGGGCACGCTCTGATCATGTTGGACCCGCCGCTGAAATTTGGCTCCCAGGTGGACGACAACAATACTTTAACCAAAGTTCTGGAGACTTGGGGCATCAGCCTCCACAAGGACGTTGTCCTGGACGCGCGTGGGGAACAAGTGGGCTTGGGAGCGCAGTATCCAGTGGCGGGCGAATACGGTGACCATCCCGTTGTGCGCGCCTTGAAGACCCAAGGACTGGCGACCGTGTTTCCATTGTCGCGGTCCATGGACGCGGCGAGTGCCGGCAGCGCGGAAACAGCGCCCTTGGTCAAAACCGGTCCCAGCGCAGTGTCAAAAGAAGACTTGACTAAGCCTGAGGTTGGGGGCTCCGTGGGTCCGCAGGGTCCCCGGACCTTGGCCATGGCAGGTACGCTCAAAGACGGCGCGAAGGGGCGGTTTGTCGTGGTAGGGACCTCAGCATGGATCGGCAACTCGGGTTTGGGCCTGGGTGGCAACCGCGACCTGTATATGAATATGCTCAACTGGCTGAGCTCGGATGAGGACTTGATCGCGATTCGCCCGAAAGATCCTGAGGATCGGCGGCTGAATATGAACGCACGCCAGATGACCGTGTTGTTCTGGGGCAGTGTGATTGGTTTGCCTGTGCTGATGATGCTGGCTGGCATCAGCGTGTGGTGGCGGCGGAGGTAGATTCTATGAGCACCGCGCGTTTACTGATTGCCTCCCTGGTTCTTGCGGGATTGGGCGGCGCTATTTGGTGGTCGAACAAGCAGGAAGCGGCAAAAGAAGGCCAGCCGGACCCCAAAGCCGCGCCGAAAATTCTGACCCTGACGGAAGCCGATATCACGCGCATGGAGTTGGAGCATCGCGGTGAGCCGGCAACCGTCGTGGTTAAAGACGACGGCGGTAAGTGGAGTATCACGGCTCCCTCGGCACTCCCGGCGGACCAGCCTTCCATCCACTCCGTCGCGACTGGAATCGCGAATCTGACGTCCGACCATATCGTGGACGAGAATGCAAAGGACCTAGCGGGGTATGGATTGGAACCTCCCCTGCTTGCCGTGCAGGTGACGATGAAGGACGGAAAAGTTCATCGCCTGCGCATCGGGGATGAAACTCCGGATAAGAGCGGGACCTACGCGTCGGTCGACGGCAGTGCGCGGCTGTACTCCATGTCTCCTTTTTCGAAGGCCGTGTTCGACAAGCGGGCGCGCGATTTGCGGGAGAAGCATCTGCTGGGCTTCGCTGCGGATAAACTCACGCGGGTGGAATTGAATGTGGCGGGGAAGCCTCCGTTAGAGTTTGGGCGCTCGGGCGAGTCGTTATGGCAGATGCTGAAGCCGCGCCCGTTGCGCGCGGACGCATCGCAGGTGGAGGAGTTGGTCCGCCTACTGCACGATGCTGAGATGGATGTTGCGATCGACGACAAGGATGCAGCCACAGGATTCAACTCGGGCAAGCCGGTGGCGACGGCGAAAGTAACGGGAGCGGAAGGCGTCTTAACGCTGGAGGTGCGCCAAGCCGGCATGAACTACTTTGCCAAATCGAGCACGGTCCCCGGCCTGTTCAAGGTCAACTCGGATGTTGGCAAGGGCGTGACGAAAACGCTGGAGGACTTCGAGAACAAGAAGCTCTTCGATTTCGCGTTCGACGAAGTCAGCAAAGTGGAGTACAAGAGCAAGAGCGAGTTGAAGCCTTTCGAAAAGAACGGCACGGACTGGATCTCCAATGGGCGAACCATGGACTCGGTGAGCGTGCAGAATCTGATCGATAAGCTGCGCGATTTGTCCGCAACCAGCCTGGATACGGCTGCGATGAAGATGCCGGAGATCGAGATCTCCGTCGTCTCTAAAGCGGGGGTGCGTACGGAGAAAGTTTCGATTGCCCCGCAACGCGACGACTTCCTGGCCCGCCGCGAAGGGGAGCCGTCGGTGTATCGCATCAGCGGGTCCACTATCGGCGGATTACGCGATGCCGCGGCGGGCGTACAGGAAGCTGCTCCGCCAGCTGCCGCGGGAAAAGGCAAGGCTGCCGAAAAAGCCAAGGCCAAGTGAGCCTGTGCGCCACGGTCTCACCACCGATTTATACGAACTGACGATGGCGGCGGGATACTTCGCCGCGGGGAAATCCAAAGACCGGGCGACGTTTGAGTTGTATGTCCGCCATCTTCCGCCGCGCCGCAAGTACATCGTGGCGGCCGGGCTGCAGCAAGCTGTCGAGTATTTGCTGACCTTGCGTTTCACGCCGGAAGAAATCGAATATCTTCGAGGGCTCCCGCAATTCGCGCACACGCCTGGCGAGTTTTTTCAGATGCTGGCGGCCCTACGCTTCACCGGAGACCTGTTTGCCGTGCCCGAAGGTACGCCCCTCTTCGGAGGCGAGCCCTTCTTAACTCTTCGCTCCTCGCTCATCGAAGCCCAGATCGTGGAAACTTTCCTGCTGTCCACCATTGGGTTTCAGTCCATGATCGCGACGAAAGCCGCTCGGGTGGTGCGTGCGGCTTTGGGACGGGGCGTGGTGGAATTTGGCACGCGCCGGGCGCATTCTCCAGAAGCGGGGATACTGGGGGCGCGCGCGGCCTTTATTGGAGGGTGCACGGGCACCAGCAATACTGAGACTGGATTTCGCTACGGGGTTCCGGTGTTCGGCACGGCCGCGCATAGTTGGGTAATGTCATTCCCGCAGGAAGCGGAGGCGTTCGCTCGCTTGCAGCAGTTGCTGGGCGAGAGCACGATTTATTTAATCGATACCTTCGATACGCTGGAAGGTGCGCGGCGGGCGGCGCAGTTGGGGCGTCCTCTATGGGGTGTTCGTTTGGATAGCGGCAATCTCGGCGAATTAGCTCCGGCGGTGCGCCGCATTTTGGACGAGGCGGGGTTGCGCGAAGCCAAGATCATGGCCACCGGGGACCTCAACGAGTATAAGATCCACGAGCTTTTGGCGTCGCAAGCGCCCATTGACGTGTTCGGCGTGGGGACCGAGCTTTCCACCTCGGCGGATGCGCCTTCGCTGGGCGTGGTCTACAAGCTGGTGGAGATTGAAGACGCCGCGGGACGCCGCTATCCCTTCAAATCGAGCACCGACAAACGCACGTTGCCAGGAGCCAAGCAAGTGTTCCGCTATGCCGATCACGACCTGCTCGCTCTGGCCACGGAATGTCCCAGCTGCGGCATCGGCGGTTCGCCGGATTGTACGGCACTACAGCGGCCGGTGATTCTGCGGGGAGCGTTGTGTGAACCGCTGCCTTCGATTCAGGTTTCCCGCGAGCATGCGGCGGCGTGGCTCGCGAAATTGCCGCCCGGCGTGCTCAGTCTGTTCGAAGGCAAGGATGCCTGGCCAGTTGAAATTAGTCCGTCATTAGAGGCGCTGGATCAACAGGTGCGGAGCAGTGCAACATGAGCACGGTGTTCTTCGATATCGACACGCAGGCGGATTTTCTATTTCCCGGGGGAGCCCTCTACGTTCCCGGGGCGGAAGCGATTGTTGAGAACGTCGCAACATTGAACCGGTACGCAGCGTCGCAGGGAATTCCGGTGGTGTCCACGATGGACGCGCATGCGCCGAACGATCCTGAGTTCGCGCAGTACCCGCCCCACTGCATTGTGGGAACTCCGGGTCAGCGCAAGCCCGGCGCGACGTTGTTGCACGAAGGGCGGCAGATCATTCTGGAGAAGCAGACAACGGACTGCTTTTCTAATCCGGATCTGCCGGGGCTGTTACAGGAGCTCAACGCGGATCGCGCCGTGGTTTATGGTGTGGTCACCGAGATCTGCGTGAAAAACGCCACCCTGGGGCTGTTGCGGCACGGGCTCCGCGTCGAGGTGGTTATGGATGCGGTACGCAGTCTGAACGAAACAGATGCTGCCGCATTCGTGACGGAGTTCACCGCCGCCGGCGGTACGCTGACCACCGTTGACAGGGTCCAGGTAGAACTGTTCGAGGCGTAACCGGCGGGCCAAGCTTTTCCCACAGCGCCGCCCCAAAAAAATTGAGAGAATTTTTCCCAGCGCCTACTAATTAACCAAAGCCGTTACTTGTCCTCCAAACCAGGGATTAGGCGTTCTTCGTACCCCGCGTCCGCATGCATCGCGCGGTTAGGACGAACGCCTATTTCTTTCCCGGGCCGAATGCCGTACGCTGGGTAGTTACCGTCAACGAACCCGTGCGTATCAAAGACTTAGCAGCCTTCCTCGACGCCCCTTGGGAAGGTGATTCGGAGCTCGACGTCCGCCGTGTGGCTCCGCTCGAAGACGCCGGCGCTGGGGATGTTTCCTTCGTCAGCCGCGGCAAGGCGGCCGCGCTAGCGGCGGATTCCGTGGCTGGCTGTCTGCTGGTTCCTCTCGATTTTCCGAATCCGAGCGTGCGCACCTTGATCCGTACCCCGGACCCCCGGGCTGCCGCGGCTCGCGTCATTCTGAAGCTGCATCCGCAGCCGGTTCCGCCCCCCGGAATTCACCCCACCGCAGTCCTGGGGCCCGGCGTCGTTACCGGCAAGGGCGTCCACATCGGTCCGCTGGTTGCTATTGGCGCTGGCGTTCATCTTGCGGATCATGTGTCCGTCGGGGCGGGCTCGGTAATTGGGGACGGCGTATATATCGGAGAAGGTTCCCTTATCCACCCGCGGGTGACCATCTACGCTGGCGTGTCCATTGGGGCACACGCAATCCTGCATTCAGGCTGCGTGATTGGAGCGGACGGCTTTGGGTTTGTGCTCACCCACGGGGTGTATGAGAAGTTTCCACAGGTGGGGCGCGTGGAGATCGGCGATTCCGTTGAAATCGGCGCGAATTGCTGTATCGATCGGGCGGCGCTGGGAGTCACTTCGATTGGCGACGGCGCCAAGCTCGACAACATGGTCCACATCGCGCACAACTGCCGCATTGGCCGCCATGTGGTGATCGCGGCGCAGACAGGGCTCTCGGGCGGAGTCATCGTCGAAGACTACGTAGTGATTGGCGGCCAGGTCGGAATTGGCGACAAAGCGCGCATCGAATCGCGAGCCGTGCTTGGCTCTGGCTCGGGTGTACTGACGTCCAAAATTGTGCGTGGAGGACAAGTGTTGTGGGGGACGCCGGCGCGCCCTTTGAAACAATACCTGGAGCAGTTGGCGATCGTCTCTCGAATGGCCAAGAAGAAGCGCGCCAAAGACGGGTAAGGCGCTACTGGTGCCAATCCACGGTTTCAGTGACGTTGAGGTTCGGCCCCAAGGTCACCACCAGGCGGAAGGTAACCGTGTTCGAAGAGTTCTGGTAAACCACAGTGCCTTCATGCAGGTGGGCTGAGTCCAGTGTCACTTTGTTCGAATAGCTGCCATCGGCGATCTCCAGCACGCCGACCTGCGCAGCTTCCACGGCTGGCGAATTGCGATCCCAGCGCACGGTGAGGCTATCGCCATTGCGCCCCGCTGCCAGATTCAGTGCGAACGCCTCAGCCCCTTGCCGCCGCTTTAATTCCGGGGCGAAGCTCAGAGCTGCCTGGAATCCCAGCGCCACACCCAGAACCAGGAAAAGGAACGAGATCGGAAACATCCAACCCCGGCGCCGCGGAGGCGGCGACAGCACGTCGACGTCTTGATTCGCGGCCATGTACTGGCTGGGTGATGGCTGATTTTGCGACCCGTAGTCTCCCGTGTCGGACGCGTCTTCCGCGGCACGATCAGTTCTTCGTGAGTCCCTCACGCGCGGGCGGCGTTCCTGCATGGAGCGGCGTGGAGGAGCCTCCTCGCCGGTAAGTTCGCGGCGCCGGAAAGGAAACTCTTTGGGCGTTTCGGTTGGAAACGCGCCCCCCTCACGCGCGAAAACCCCGGCCACGCTCACTTTGGTCGCAAACGGCTTGATCAGCAGCGCGATGTCCTTGGGATCCGCGAAATGCTGCTCCATTAATTCCAAATCTTCCGGCGCCAGCGCCAAGCCATCCCGCGTATGGCTGCGAAAGTAACCTACGCAATACACGGGCCTGGAGGCGTCAGGTTGCCATTTTGCTACGGCCTGCTGAAAGTCTGCGCGCTCCTCTTCGGATAACAGGAATGACGGTCCGCGCTGGTATTTGCAGGGGATTTGTTCGAAGTCCTCTACCTTGACGGTGATAAATTCGCCGACTTCGACAGTGCCAAGCAGCAGTCCGCCAACCTCCGCGCCGCGCTTGGGAACCGCGCCGAATCCGCGCATGACTTCGGCCGACAGGCGGTCAATTACGTCTAAATGGAGGTGGACGACGACCGGTTTTCCCGGCACCTCCCAAACAAAGTACCCCGATGCTTCTTGTGTATTTGGCTGCATTCAGGTAAGTTTTATCGTACCCCGTTTCATGACAACCGGCACACTTTACGTGGTTTCCACGCCCATCGGGAACCTGGAAGACATTACTTTGCGGGCCCTGCGCGTGCTGCGCGAGGCCACCTTGATCGCGTGTGAAGATACCCGCCAGACAAGGAAACTGCTGGATCATTTCGGCATTACCACCGCCACCATCAGCTATCACGAGCACAACGAAACCGCGCGTGCAGGAGAGCTGGCCGAGCGCATACTGGCTGGCGCAACCATCGCGCTGGTAACGGATGCGGGCACGCCCTTGCTTTCCGATCCAGGGTATCGATTGGTGCAGGCGGCTATAGCCGCAAACGTTCCGGTCGTTCCCATACCGGGAGCCTCGGCGGCACTGGCTGCGCTGGCGGCGTCTGGTTTAGCCACCGACGAATTCCGCTTCTGCGGGTTCCTGCCACCCAAGTCCGGGCAGCGGCGTAAAGCGCTGGAGGCCGTGCGCGAGGAAGCTTGCACGCTGGTGTTCTACGAAGCCCCCCATCGTATTCTCGAAACTTTGGAGGATATCGATGCGGTCTATGGAGTTCGGCACGTGGTTGTCGGGCGCGAACTGACCAAGCTGCACGAAGAGTTTCTCCGCGGGAACGCCTCCGAGGTTCGCGCGCAACTTGCGGCCAGGTCCTCGGTGAAGGGCGAGATCACCCTTTTGATCGGGAAGGGAACGCCAGTGGTGCCCGATACGCCGATCGAAGAAGCCGTACAGGCCCTGGAAGCGCGCGGAGTCCCTCGCATGGATGCTATCAAGCAAGTCGCGCGGGAACGCGGGCTCTCCAAGCGGGACGTTTACAAAGAAGTGACCTAGGAAGTGGGCCTCGCCGGCGGCCGCTGCGGCGCGGGACAACAACCCGCAGAACAAGCGGAGTGGTCCTGTGTGACCAGCTCGGCGATCATTTCTATCATCGCCGGATGCGTTCCCACGGTACCTGCGCGGACCATGCGTATGCCTAGTTCCGCCGCGATCGCGCGCGCCTCCGTGTCCAGATCGTAGAGCACCTCCATGTGATCTGACAGGAATCCGATCGGCACGATTACCGCGTCTTTCCGAATCTCACGCAGGTAATCACCGACATCCGGCTCCAGCCACGGCTGTGTGGGCGGACCGCTGCGGCTTTGGTACGCCAGCTTCCAATCCGCCCTGCCGACCGCGGAGGCCACCGCGCGACATGCCTGTTCCAATTCTGCGACGTAGGGGCTGGCTTGAGCCATGGATAAGGGAACGCTGTGCGCCGTGAAGACCAACTGCCCGTTGGGAAGTTCCCGCAGCGCCGCGCGAACGCGTTCGGTCATGGCTTCCAGAAACTTGGGATTCCCCGAAAACGGTCGAATTTTGACGATCTCCGGCGCCCCTTCGCCAATCGCCGCACGAGCCTTCTGGATGTCCTCGATATACTGACGGCACCCGGAATAGGAGCCGAACGCCGACGTCACAAACGCTACTGCCCGCTTCACTCCATCGGCTTTCATTTGCAGCAGCGTGTCGGCCAGCATGGGATGCCAATTGCGATTGCCCCAGTAGATAGGCAGTTTTACTACCGGCTGCAAGGCGGCCATGAGCGCGCGATTCTGATCGTTGATCGGGCTGCGGCCGTCGAAGTGGTAATAATGCTCTGCTACTTCGAGCATGCGCTCGCGCGGGACGTTGCGTCCGCGCAGGACGTTCTCCAGAAAAGGCAGAACATCCTCGCGTTTCTCTGGACCTCCAAAGGACACAATTAGCAGCGCGTCATACAACTTTTCCGTATCGGGCACCCTTTCAGCCTAGCGTGTTCTCAGACGAGCGCTGGCGCGCTGCGCGATCATAGAAAGTACGAATGCTTTCCCGCCGAGTTGTCCTGGCCCTGCCCCTGGCTGCCACTGCCTGCCGCCGCGCCGAAGCCCCGTTTCGCGGTTACGCATTTATCGCTAACCAGGAGGGCGGAGCCATCGCGGCTGTCGATTTGGAGGTGATGGCCGTCTCCAAGCACATTGCCCTGGATGGCGCTCCCGCGCAGGTGGTCTCCGCGCGAGCCCCCGCAGTCTACGCGCTGACGCCGGCCAATGGGACGGTGCATGAAATACGGACCGACACACTGAAGTTCGCCCGCAAGGTGGTGGTGGCTCCGCAGGCTGATTTCATGCTTCTGTCGGACGACGAAAAAACGCTGTATGTGATTTCGCGTGAGACTCCGTCGCTCACCGCCGTCGCCCTTGAGAATCTCAGTGTTGCGTGGCGGATGCGTCTACCGGAGCAACCCGTCGATTTCGCGCTCACCGTGGATGGCAGGACGGCCGCGGTTAGTTCCGCCACTACGCTGCGACTGATCAACCTACCGGCCCGTAGCGCCAGCGAGCCATTAGCGCGCGGAAACTTCGGACCCGTGAAATTCCTGCGTAACGGCGAACGTCTCATTGCCGGGGACCTGGATCAGCGCCAGGTGTCGATCTATCGCGTGGGCAATCCTCACTTGGTGGCGCAATTGCCCATTGCCGTGCGGCCTGAGAATCTCTGCTCTAACCGTGATGACGGCCAATTGTTCGTAACAGGCGCCGGTATGGATGCCGTAGTGATCTTGTACCCTTACGACATTCCCGAAGTTGCCGAGACCGTGCTGACCGGTCACGCGCCCGGCGTTATGACAGCGTCGTCGGAGCTACTGTTCATCACTAACCCATCTTCGGGCGACGTAAGCGTGCTGCATGTGGGAAGCCACCGCCTACTGGCGGTGGTCCAGGTAGGCAGCGATCCGGGGCAGGTGGCCATCACTCCAGATGAGCAGTTTGCTCTGGTTCTGAATCGTGAATCCGGAAATGTGGCGGTGCTGAATATCGATTCCATTCAGCCTAATCGCAACAAATCAGCGCCTTTGGTCACCGTGATCCCGGTGGGATCGCGCCCAGTAAGCGCGGCCATGCACTCGGTTTAATTGCGTTCGACAATCTCAGGATTCAGCGCGGTCGCTTCTTCCATGTGCATTTGGGCGTCGAGCGCCCGCAGCATTTCTTCTCCGGAGCGGGTGTCGAGGCCGGCTTGAATCGGTTCGGGCGCCCGCGAAGGGGCGTAACTGGATGGGATGTTGGCTACCCTTGGCACGGCTGATCCAACGCCGCCTTGGGCGCGAATGCCTTGCAATAATTCCCTAATTTCCCCTAAGGAAGTGTGGATCTGGAAGAGTTTCAACACGCCGGCCGCGAACAATACAAAGGCCGTAATGCTGACGATGCTGCTGAAAGCGGCGGCTGCGAAGTCCATAAAAAGCCATCGGTGGAGGGGCTAGTAAACTTTAGGGGAAGGTACTAGTGGACGCCCGTTGGGGCGGTACACTGAGGTCAGATGGGTACTTTAATCCGCTCTACGCTTCTGGCCGCCGTGGTTCTGCGTACCCTGGCCGCCCAAGCGCCCGACACCACCGCAATCTTAAGCAACGTCGAAAAACGATATAACTCCACGAAGACTCTTCAGGCCAACTTCACGACCACCTTCAAAGACCATGGACGGACCCACACACCCGAGCGCGGCGTCGTGTATTTGAACAAGAAAAACCACCAGTCGCGTTGGGATTATACCGATCCGGCGGGGAACTTCTTCCTTTCCGGCGACAAGGTTGCGTACGACTACGACAAGGAGAAGAAGACCGTCGAGCGCATCCCCATCAAGGAAACCGACGACATGCGGATACCGCTCTCGTTTCTGTTGGGAGACCTGAATTTCGAGAAAGACTTCAAACGCCGGGAAGCTTCGCGTGAAGGGGAGAATACCGTCATCAGGCTTTTCCCCAAGAACGAAAACCTGCTTTTTAAGGAAATCACCATGCTGGTCGCGCCGGATGCTTCGATTCTCCGAGTGTCGGTTTTAGGGCAGGATGGTTCCACGATGCAATACGTCTTGGAGAGCGAAAAGCGCAATATTCCGCTGTCGGATAGCTTGTTCCGCTACACCACGCCGCCCGGCGCACAATTGGTCGAAGCCCGCAATTAGCTCGTTCCGAGCCGATAATCCACCCGGCGGCCGCAGCCTACGCCCGCTTGCGCAGCAGCGGGACGGGGACTTTCTGCACGGCGTGGATCCGTTCCATGTGCAGGCGGCCCCATTCGCAGATCGCCGTGAGGGCGCGCTTGAGTGTTCGTCCATACTCGGTCAAGGAGTATTCTACTTTCGGCGGCACCACTGCGTACACTCGGCGGGCTACGATGCCGTCCCGCTCCATCTCCCGGAGGTGCTGCGTCAACATCTTTTCTGTAACCCCCGGCATCAGTCTTCTGAGCTCGCCAAAGCGCTGCGCGCCGTTGCGGTGGAGCCACCACAGAATGAGCGGTTTCCACTTTCCGCCCATCACGTCGATAGCCGCTTCCACCGGGCAATTGTAGGAGGTTCGAGTCGCTTTCATACTTTCTTTTCTCATAGTAGTCACTTTTTAGTGCGTACTTGATCTCTCCCGAATTCGCCCCTACGATGGACCCATGAAATACGGAATATTGGGCTCGGGAATGGTGGGGAAAGCGCTTGCCGGGAAGCTATCATCACTGGGACATGATGTGGTGATTGGAACTCGCTCGCCGGAAAAGGACCCGAAAAGAGACAAGGAGAATGCAGGAATCGAATCGATCCGCGTTACAACGTTTCAGGAGGCTGCGGCGTTCGGCGAAACACTGATCAGTTGCACAGCTGGAGCCACTTCTGTTGACGCCTTGCGTTCCGTGTCTCCTCAGGACCTGGTGGGAAAGCTTCTAATCGACGTGAGCAATCCCTTGGATTTCTCCCATGGAATGCCTCCAACACTTTCCATCTGTAACACCGACTCGCTCGGCGAGACCCTCCAGCGGGAGTTTCCGGCGCTAAAGGTGGTAAAGGCGCTCAACACCTGTAACTGCCAGGTTATGGTGGACCCCTCCAGGGTGCCGGGCGAACACGATTTATTCATCGCAGGCAACGGCACGGCAGCCAAGCAGCAGGTCGCCGGCCTGCTGCGGGAGTTTGGCTGGCGGACCATCCATGACCTGGGCGATATTACCTACGCCCGCGCAACCGAACAGCTGATGCCGCTTTGGCTGCGACTGTTCGGCCAGTACGGGAGCACTGATTTCAACTATAGGATCGTAAAGAGTGCGGCGATAGCATCCTCGCGGTGAGAATTTTCGCCCTTGTCGCGCACCAATGTGGCGAGGTGCACCGCGATGGCGACCGCTGAAAAAGACCGCTTGGTCCTGCAGGCATTGACGCAGATGGAAAAGCAGTTCGGAAAAGGTTCCGTGCTGCGGCTGGGGTCGCGCAATGCGCTGCCTGTGACCGTGATATCCAGCGGGTCTATTTCGATTGATGCGGCGCTGGGCGTGGGGGGATTTCCACGTGGGCGGGTAATCGAGATATTCGGGCCTGAATCCTCCGGTAAGACGACTTTATCCTTGCAGGTGATTGCGGAGGCCCAGGCGGCCGGCGGTGTGGCCGCTTTCGTCGATGCGGAGCACGCCCTGGATCCCACCTATGCCCGCAAACTGGGTGTGGATGTCGACAACCTGATCGTGTCGCAGCCGGACTACGGGGAGCAGGCTCTTGAAATTACAGCCGCCTTGATTTCCTCGGGGGTGATTGACCTGGTAGTGGTGGATTCGGTCGCGGCACTGGTCCCGAAGGCCGAACTGGAAGGCGAAATGGGGGATAGCTTCATGGGACTGCACGCCCGGCTGATGTCCCAGGCCATGCGTAAGTTGACAGGGGCTGTTTCCAAGGCCAACGCGTGCATGATCTTTATCAATCAGGTTCGCGAAAAGATTGGTGTGGTCTTTGGGAATCCTGAGACTACTACCGGTGGCCGCGCACTGAAGTTCTTCTCGTCGGTCCGGGTTGAAGTTCGCCGCATGTCGGCGATCAAGGATGGCGATGCCATCGTCGGCAACCGCACCAAAGTGAAAGTAGTCAAAAACAAGGTCGCGGCGCCGTTCCGGGAAGCCGAAGTCGATATTCTTTACGGTTTGGGAATTTCCAAGGAAGGGGATCTACTCGACTTGGGCGCCGAGCAGGGGCTAGTTGAAAAATCCGGTTCCTGGTACAGCTATGCGGGGGATCGATTGGGGCAAGGCCGCGAGACCGCGCGTGCATTTCTCATCGAGAATCCGGCCGTACGGCAGAAGCTGGACACGGCACTGCGTCAGAAACTGGGCTTGGGTGCGCAGGGCAAGCCGGCCAACGCGGAAGTGTCTTCGACTGCGGCGGCGCAGAGCGCTTGAAGGGCGGTAAGCCGGAGCGTAGTAACATCGCGCAGTAACACTGTGCAGTAACATCGCGCAGTAACACTGCGCAGTAACATGGAGTTATGCGAGCATTCTCTCTGTTCCTCATTGCCGCTGGCGCCGCACTCGCCCAGTCTACTGGTTTCGATATTCTGTCCCTGAACCGCGCGGTTGACCCGTGCGGAAATTTCTATCAATTCGCGTGCGGCGGATGGATGGCTTCCAACCCGATCCCCGGTGACATGGCGCGTTACGGCCGCTTCGATGCTCTGCAGGAGCGCAACCGCGCCGTATTGCAGAACCTGCTGGAGTCTGCTTCCGCCGATCGTCCCGGGCGAACCCTCCTGGAGCAGAAAATTGGCGATTACTACGCCGCCTGCATGAATCAGCCCGTGACCAGCGTCCGCGCCATGGACTCCTTGCAGCGTGACTTGAACCGCATCGCGGTAGTGAGCGACAAGAAGGAATTGAATGCGCTGATGGTCACGATGTTTCGCATGGGAGCGAAACCGTTTTTCGAATTCTTTGCCCTGCAGGATGCCAAAGACTCCACCCAGATGATCGCCGGATTGGATCAGGGCGGATTGGGACTTCCGGATCGCGATTACTACCTCCAGACGGATGCAAAGTCGGCGGAAATCCGCCAGCAATATGTGGATCACCTGCGGAAAATGTTCCTGCTCTTAGGTCAGGAAGCGGCTGTTGCGCAGCGCAGCGCCGCAGTCGTAATGGAGCTCGAAACCGCCTTGGCCGAAGGTTCGATGGACCGCGTCACCCGGCGGGATCCGGAGAAAACCTACCATAAGCTTACTGTCGATCAGCTGAAGGCTCTGGCGCCCGCGTTCGACTGGGAAGCGTTCTTCGCGGGTCTCGGGACCCCTCAGATTGCCAGCCTGAACGTCATGGTGCCTGCCTTCGCGGAGGCGTTCGGCAAAACTCTCGAGTCGCAATCGCTGGATTCGATCAAGACCTACCTGTCCTGGGTGCTGGTGCACGATTACAGTCCTCTGTTGTCGGCCCCGATTCGCCAGGAATCCTTCAACTTCTTTGACAAAACCCTAAAAGGCTCCAAGGAGATGCGCGCGCGATGGAAGGAATGCGTGGACATGACCGACGGGCAACTTCCCGATGCCCTGGGCCAGAAGTTCATCGAGAAAACGCTGGGCGAAGAGGGCGCGAAGCGCACGCAACAGATGGTGGCCGCACTGGAGCAAGCGATGGAGCGAGATATTAAGTCTCTGGACTGGATGACTCCGGAAACCAAGGAAAAAGCTATCGAGAAGCTCCACAAAATCACCAACAAAGTCGGCAATAAGTCCAAATGGCTGGATTATGCAAGTGTCCGGATCGCCCGCGATGATGCCTACGGAAACGTGTCGCGGGCCAGTCAATTTGAGGTGGCCCGGGATTTGGCGAAGATCGGCCAGCCAGTCGACAAGACCGAGTGGAGCATGAGCCAGCCTACGGTGAACGCCTACTACGATGCCCAAACCAACGACATCAACTTCCCGGCCGGTATCCTGCAGGCGCCTTTCTACGACAACGCTGCCGACGACGCCATCAATTTCGGGGGCATCGGAGCCGTGATCGGTCACGAATTGACGCATGGCTTCGACGACGAAGGCCGTCAATTTGACGGCGACGGAAACCTGCGCGATTGGTGGACCGACGCGGATGCCAAAGCTTTCGAGCAGCGCGCCGACTGCCTGGTGAATGAGTATTCCGGTTTCGCTCCGTTGCCTGGGGTGAACCTGAACGGCAAACTAACTCTGGGTGAAAACACCGCGGACAACGGCGGTCTGAAGATTGCCCATATGGCGTTGCTGGATACGCTCGCCGGCAAGGAGCCCCCGAAAATCGATGGATTCACGGCGGAACAGCGACTTTTTCTCGGTTGGGCTCAGGTGTGGTGCCAAAATATCACCGAAGAATCAGCTCGTTTGCGCGTGCAAACGGACCCGCATGCGCCCGCCCAATTCCGCGTCAACGGAGTGGTCAGCAACATGGCGGAGTTCCAGAAAGCGTTCGCCTGCCGCGCCAATCAGCCGATGGTTCGCGGACCGGCTTGCCGGGTGTGGTAAAACCGGATAACCCGCTCATGAAACCTATTCTCGCTTCGCTTGCTTTACTTGCGTGTTTGACGGGGCTGTTGGCCGCCCAGGTAGCTCGCGATCTGGTGGAGTTTACGCTATTCAAGCGGCCGGAGCCCACCAAGGTGGGTGACATCTCACTGGTTCTCAAGGGGACCGACACCAGCAAGCAGCGCTACAACATTGAGATCACGGTGGATGGGCACAAGATCGAAAAGAAAGATCAGGACATTAGGATTCCGATCTTTCTCTACATTGGAGCCGACACTCTGCCTCATGAAATCGTAGTCACCAAGGTTACGCAAGATCAGATTGTGGGGCGTCTGTTGAGTCCGCTACACTAACGGATACCGATGGCAATCAGTAAAGACCTACTCGAAATCCTCGTCTGTCCGCTGTGTAAGGCCAACCTGGACTTGAAGGCGGATGGAAGCGGACTGAAGTGCGTCGAATGCAAGCGCGTGTACCCCGTACGGGATGACATTCCCGTGATGCTGCCGGATGAGGCGCGCATCGAGGCGTAGCCGTATCAAAATACCATGGGCCAGCTTTTAGAGCGGCTGCCGAAAGGTTCACGGGTTGCCGTGATCCGTTTGCGCTCCCTGGGCGACTGCGTGCTCACCACGCCGGCCCTGGCACTGCTCAAGGCCCACCGCCCGGACCTGGAAATCGCAGTTGTGGTGGAAGACCGGTTCCGCGACGTATTCGAGGGAAATCCCGATATTGCGAAATTACTGCCGCCGGAACCGGCTGTGCTGCGGGGTTTTCGTCCACAGCTTGCGCTCAATTTTCACGGCGGGACCCGCAGCATGTGGCTGACAACGTTTTCAGGCGCCACCATCAAGGCCGGGTTCGCGCACCACGTTTACAGCTTTCTTTATAACCAGCGGATTCCGCGCGCACAGAGAACTCTGGGCGCGGAACGGCGGGTCCACACGGCGGAGCATCTGGCCTCGGCGATGTTCTGGATGGGGGTGCCGCGCACCGAAATCCCGCGCGCCAAGTTGTTCGCCGAGCCACTTGCAACCGCGCCGGGCGGTAGCTATGCCGTGCTGCATCCATTCGCGTCCGCTCCCGATAAGGCGTGGCCGGAGCAAAGGTTCATCGAAGTCGCGCGACAGCTACGCCAAAGCGGCATGGAACCCGTGATCCTCGCCGGCCCGGCGGATAACACGGCGCTCTTCTCCGAATTTCGCGTGAGCGGTTCCTTGCAAGAAGCCAAGAGCTTGATCGCGGGCGCGCAATTGTTCCTTGGCAATGACAGCGGTCCCGCGCATATGGCCGCGGCGTTCGGCGTTCCGGTCGTGGTGTTATTCGGACCTTCCGACCCGGTGACGTGGGCTCCCTGGCGTACCGAATCTCAGGTGCTAACCGCGCCCGCCGGAATGTTGGAAATTACCGTCGCCCAAGTGAATGCGGCGGCGGAATTACTAAGGGTGAAGGCGTGACGGAACTCCGCCGGCTGCTGAATTATTCCCGTCCCTATAGCGGACATTTGGTGGCATCGGTGGTTCTAATGGCCTTCGTGGGAGCGGCCCAGGCGCTGACCGCGCTGCTGATCGGTCCCGTGTTCGACCGCGTACTTAACCCGCAATCGGCCGAGGCTCCGGTACGGCTGTTCACGATCCCGATATGGAATCACGAGGTCTACCTCAATAGCTTCATGCCTCCAGGTATCAGCAACGTGTGGACCATGGTGGCCATTGGCATCCTCACCATCTTCCTGTTGAAAGGTATCTTCGATTACTGCGCGAATTATCTAGTGAACTATGTGGGCTATTCCGCGGTCACGGATCTTCGCCAGGAAGTCTTCGAACGCGTCGTGCATCAGGATGCGCATTTCTTTGAAGCCAATTCCACAGCCCGCGTGATGAGCAGCATCATGAACGACCTGGAGAAGATCCAAGTAGCTCTATCGCACATTCTGGCCGACCTTCTACGGCAGAGTTTTACCGCCATGGGCTTGCTGGCCGTAGTAATCCAGACGGACTGGAAACTGGCTTTGGTCAGCCTCACGGTATTGCCCTTTGTACTGGTGCCGACGATGCGGCTGGGCAAGCGCCTGCGCGGAACCACGCGGCGTGCGCAGGACGACGCGGCGGAGCTGAATCAGACGCTCCAGGAAACCTTGAGCGGCCATCAAGTGGTCAAGTCCTTCGGCGCAGAGGAGATTGAGGCCAATCGATTCCGTGATCGCGCCGAACGCCTGCGCGCCAGTAATCTTCGCTATGTTGCCCAGCAGGCAGTGGCGTCCCCAGTGATCGAATTCTTCGGCGCGCTTACCATTGTTGGCCTGCTCACCTACGCGCGGGAGCAGATCAAGGCCGGCTCCATGACCACGGGCGAGTTCACCAGCTTTGTGATTGCGTTGCTAATGCTCTACGAACCCGTCAAACGCCTCACCGGCATCCACAATATCTTCCAGCAGGCTTTGGGAGCTTCCCAGAAAGTCTTCGAATATCTGGATCGCGTCCAGCAGATCAAGGACGCTCCGAACGCCCTGAAGTTGAGCCGTTTCTCGCAATCCATCGTCTTCGACGACGTGCGTTTTCGCTATCCGGCCTCGGAAGCGTTGGTGCTGGATGGTGTGTCCATCGAAGTGAATGCGGGCCAAGTTGTCGCTCTGGTGGGATCCAGCGGAGCCGGTAAAACCACGTTCGCCAATCTGGTGCCGCGCTTTTACGACGTCGCCTCCGGGTCCATTCGTGTGGATGGACACGATGTCCGTGAGTTGAAGATGGCGTCCTTGCGCGACAAGATCAGCATTGTGGCGCAGGATACGTTTCTATTCAACGATTCCGTGGCCGCCAACATTGGTTACGGCAAGCTGCACGCCACCCCGGACCAGGTTCGCCAAGCCGCCCGCGACGCTCTCGCGGAAGAGTTTATTGAACGTATGCCGCAGGGCTACGACACCGTGATCGGCGAACGGGGAACCAAACTAAGTGGAGGCCAACGGCAACGCCTGGCCATCGCGCGCGCGCTGTTGAAAGATGCGCCGATTCTAATCCTGGATGAAGCGACGTCCCATCTGGATACCGAATCCGAAGTGCTGGTACAACAAGCGCTACAGCGGCTGATGGAACACCGCACGGTAATCGTGATTGCGCACCGCTTGTCCACCGTCCGCCGGGCCGACAGAATCGTGGTTTTGGATCGCGGACGCATTGCGGAAATGGGCCGGCACGAAGAACTCCTCGAAAGGGGAGGAATCTATCGCCGCCTATACGAGTTACAATTTCTCGAAGCACCCCAAGGTTCCTAGAAACGCACACCCATGCCTAATCCCCTTCGCAGCATGACTGGATTCGCCCGCGCCAGGCGCCCTTTGGGCGAAGGCGAAGTAGTGGTCAGCCTGAAGACCGTCAATCATCGCGGTCTGGATATTCATCTGCACGCACCCGCCGCGGCGGACGCCTTTGAAAACGCAATCCGCACGGCCATCAAGGCTCGCGTATCGCGCGGGCATGTCGATGTTCGTATCATGCTGCCAGACCTGGCGCGAGAGGATGGCGGCACGGCGGTGAATCATAAGCTGCTGGAGCAATACATCGCCGCCTTTCGCGAAGCCGCGGCGGCCCACAAACTGGATTCCCAGCCGGACTTGAACGCCGCACTCCGCTTGCCCGGAATGTTTGACGACGGTGGCATAGCCGAGCCACCTCCGGAGATGGAAGCTGTGCTCATGCAGGCCATGAACGCCGCATTGGAGGAGCTGAATACCTTCCGGGCCCGCGAGGGAGCCGAGATCGCCACGGAGATGCAGGGACACAATCGGCAGGTGGCGGCAGCGGCGGAGGCCATCGATAAGCTTCGCGGGGGTGCGGTCGCGACGTTTCAGGCGCGCCTCAATGAGCGGCTAAGGGAATTGCTGGCCACCGTTCAAATTGAGCCTCAGCGTCTGGCCCAGGAAGCGGCCATCTTGGCTGATCGTAGTGACGTAGGTGAAGAAATAGCGCGGCTTCGGATTCACTCCGGCCAGTTGGGAATACTGCTCGAAAGCGGCGGCGAGGTGGGCAAGAAGCTCGACTTCCTGCTGCAGGAGATGAATCGTGAGGCCAATACGATCCTCTCAAAAACCGGTGGAATCGGGGAAATCGGCCTGAAAATCACGGATTTGGCGCTAGGCGCGAAGGCCGCCATCGAGAAGATTCGGGAACAGTCGCTGAATTTAGAATGACCAGCGTCTTTATTATTTCGGCCCCATCGGGGTCCGGGAAATCGACGTTGGTGGGGCAGCTCATGCAGCGCGTACCGGGGTTGCGGTTCTCGGTTTCCTACACCACACGGGCTCCGCGCGGCAACGAGCGCGAGGGCAAGGAATACTATTTCATCTCCCGGGAACAGTTTGAGGCACGCATTGAGCGCGACGAATTCCTGGAATCGGCGGACGTCTTCGGCAACTATTACGGAACCCACCGCAGTGAGCTGGATCGAGCCTCGGCCGAAGGGGTGGATTTAATCCTCGACATAGACGTCAAGGGTGCGCGACAATTAAAAGAGCGGATTGCGGGTGCGGTTTCGATTTTTATTCTCCCCCCGAGCCGGCAGGTCCTGGAGCAGAGGCTCAGAGCGCGCTCGCAGGATTCCGAACCGGTGATTCAACGGCGTTTGCTGGAAGCAGCCGAAGAGATCCGGAATTATTCGTTGTATGATTACGTGCTGGTGAATCGGGAAGTACAGGCGTCGGTGGATAACCTGGTTTCCATCGTCAGCGCCAACCGCAGCCGGCGTCATTGGATGGAGCAGCAAATTCGTCCGATACTGGAGACCTTTAAAGACTATGGCCGAAACGAATCTTAGACCGAACTCGCAGAACGTCATTCCGGACGATCCGGAAGCGAGCGTCTACCGCTTCATCATCGTGGCCGCCAAGCGCGCACGCCAGCTACAGAGCGGCGCCCGCAGCTTTCTGCCGTCCACGTCGAAGAAGCCCACGGTGATGGCTATCGAAGAGGTCCGCCGCGGATTGGTGCAATACGACGACCCGATGTTGCATCGCGATATTCTCCCCGAAGAAGTCTAAACACCCGTATGTCTGAACCCGGCGCTGCACCGAATCGCGTCGCTTTGGGAGTGGGTGGTGGAATCGCTGCCTACAAGGCGGCGGAGCTCGCCCGTGCCTTGATGGAGCGCGGATGCACCGTCGAGGTGCTGATGACGCGCGCGGCGGAAGAATTTGTTCGTCCCCTAACCTTTGCCGCGCTTACGGGCCGCAAAGTGATCACCGGCCTCTTCAGCGCCGCCAGTTCCGAAGACACCCTGGCCAGCGCGATTGAACACATCCGGGTGGCACAGGAAATCAGCGTTCTGGTGGTGGCGCCTGCCACCGCCGATCTCCTCGCCAAGTTCGCTCACGGGCTGGCAGATGACTTTCTCACCACTACATACCTGGCATTCAACGGACCGGTAGTTTTAGCTCCGGCGATGAATACGAACATGTGGAACCATCCGGCCACGCAGGCGAATGTCCACACGCTCCGCCATCGAGGCCACGTCATCGTGGAACCGGGAGAAGGCCTGTTGGCGTGCGGGATGGTCGGTCCCGGCAGGCTAGCGGAGCCGGAACGCATTGCCGCCGCTGTTCTCGACGCCTTACAACCGGCCAGGAAAACGCCACCCGTCCATCGCGATCTGGAAGGGGAGACCGTGTTGATCACGGCCGGTCCCACACAGGAGCCGTTGGATCCTGTTCGCTACGTGACCAACCGCTCCAGTGGAAAGATGGGCTACGCCATGGCGGCGGCCGCAAAAGCGCAGGGCGCACGCGTGATTCTGATCTCCGGCCCCGTGAATATTCCCGAACCCAGCGGTGTCGAAGTAGTGCGGGTCCGCACGGCGCTAGAGATGCGGAAAGCGGTGATGGACCGTCTTGAAGAATCCGACATTATTATCAAATCCGCCGCTGTGGCCGACTACCACCGCGCCGAAGTACCGAAACATAAGGTGAAGAAGACCGCCACGCGGCTTTCTCTGGAATTGGATCCGACGCCGGATATTCTAGCCGAGGCCGGGCGCAAGAAGGGCGATCGCATGTTGGTGGGGTTCGCGGCGGAGACCGAGAACCTGACCGCCGAGGCGCGCCGTAAGCTGGAGACCAAAAACTGCGACATGATTGTCGCCAATCTGGTATCCAACGAGGGCACCGGATTTGAATCCGATGAGAACGAAGTGACCTTGGTCACTCGCTCTGGCCCCAACGTTGTGATTCCGCGAGCTTCCAAGACCGACATCGCCCAACGCATCATCGAAGAAATCGTGAAATTGCGGCTCACTCTGCACGCGGCTCGCTAGCCTACTCATGAATCGAGATCAGGTCCGCGCCTATTTACAGTTTTATGAAGACTTGGGGGTGACGGACGTGTATCGCCGCTCTCCACGAGCCGCGGCCCTCGCACCCGCGCCAGCATTGGTACACACCACCCAACCCATTGTCGAGAAAATCGTTAGTCCTCCCGCCATGAAAACTGAAGCCCTGCCACCCCTAGCTCCTCCGGGAGACACGCTTGCTCAAATTCAAGCTGATATTGGAGCCGACTGCCGGCGCTGCCGGTTGTGCGAAGCGCGCAACAAGATCGTGTTTGGTTCGGGAAACGAGCAAGCTCCCTTGGTTTTTGTCGGCGAAGGTCCTGGCGCGGATGAAGATGCTCAGGGTTTTCCGTTTGTGGGCCGCGCTGGACAACTGCTGACGCAAATGATCGAGGGCACCGCGTCTAAGGAAGGCATCCCTGTCAAGCGTCAGGACGTCTACATCTGCAATGTAGTGAAGTGCCGGCCCCCGGAGAATCGGGCACCACAGCCCGACGAGATGGAGATCTGCGGGCAGTTTCTATTTCGCCAATTGATGACGATTCGCCCGAAGGCGATCTGTGCCCTGGGAGCCACGGCGGCGAAGGCGTTGCTGGGTACCAAAGAAGGCGTGACGAAGATGCGCGGCCGCTGGCAGAAGTGGAATGGTATCCCGCTGATGGTCACCTATCATCCGTCCTACTTGCTGCGGCCGTATAACCAGGATGCAAAAAAAGAGGCCTGGGAAGATTTAAAGAAGCTCCTGCACTTTGTGTATGACTAGAGGCTGCTTGATCACCTTTGAAGGTCCCGAGGGCAGCGGTAAGACGACGCAACTCCGGCTATTAGCAACCAGGCTGCGGGCCGCTGGTCACGACGTCGTTGAAACACAGGAACCCGGCGGCACTAAGATCGGCGTTCAGATCCGGACCATCTTGTTGGATCCTGCCAATACGTCCTTGCGTCCTACAGCCGAACTCCTGCTCATGTTCGCCAGCCGCGCGCAGAATGTTGACGAGGTGATCTTACCGGCTCTGGCAGCGGGCAAAATTGTTTTGAGCGATCGCTTTACGGATTCGACGTTAGCCTACCAGGGTATGGCGCGCGGCCTGGGAGCGGACGTCGTCTACGACATCGATCGCATCGCCTGCCGGGGTCTGGTGCCGCACATGACCCTGCTGATCGACATCGACCCGGCGATCGGGCTAGCGCGAGCCGAGCAGACGCGCATGGAAGAACAGCCGATCGCCTTTCATCGTGTGGTGCGCGATGCCTACCGCCAACTGGCCACTGACGAACCGCGGCGCATCCGCACAATCGATGGAGCGCGCGACCGCCAAGCCGTGAACGAAGACGTGTGGGCAGCTGTGAGCGCGCACTTAGCGGAACAGTAAGGTCGCCAACCCCGCCACCGCGGCTCCCGCCATCAGCCAGGCTGAATCGATCTTCGTGAACGTAAGCAGCGCGAAGCTTACCAGGATGACTGCGATCGAAAAGACACCGGTTATGGCATCTTGCGTGAGCGGCATCGCCGCGGATAGCAAGAGGCCGGCTGCCGCCAGTAGCAAACCTCGGATGGCGTCGCGGACGCGAGGGTGATCGGCACGCTTGCCCAACCAGAGCATCAAGGGGATTACCAGGAACGCGGGAGTGACCAACGCCAGCAGACCCGCGACTGCCCCGGGAATGCCACCGGCCAAATATCCGACGCACACCAGATACAGGCCATAGGGTCCCGGGCCCGTGCGTCCGGCTACCACGGCTGTGTTCAACTGGTGGTCTGTCAGAGCCTGGCGCGTGACAACGAAATCCTGGCGAATCATGGGTAACGATCCCAGCCCGCTAAACGAAGTGAGGCTGGCCTTCAGTAGTAAAAAGTAGAGCAGGAAGAAATTCACGGCTTGCCTGCCTGCTTCCTGCCGCTGCCTGGATCTTGCCAAGCCCAGCCTAGAAATGTTCCGGCGGCGATGATGGGCAGCGGAGTTACGCCGAACTTCCAGGAGGCCACAAACGCTCCGCCGGCGATGAGTAGCACTTGCAGGTTCCGTATGTTGCCGCCCACGTGCGGTTTCAGCAATGTCCAGATTGTGGACCACATCATGCCTGCGACGGCGGCGACCGTCCCGCCGATGGCCGCCATCGCGATACGGTTGTTCTGCGATGCTTCGAAAAAGTAGATGAAGAATACCGCGACGGCCGCGGAAGGTACCGTCACCGCCATGACGCCCGCAACTGCGCCTGCGATCCCGCGCAGCAGCCATCCGACGGCCGCGCAGAACGCCAGGAGATTGGTACCGGGAGTCACGCGAGCCAGCGCGAAGGCGAGGTCGAATTTGTCCAGCGGCAACCACTCCCGCACTTCCACCAATTCGCGCCGCAGCATTCCAATGGTGATGTAGCCGCCGCCGAAGGTAGTGTTGCCGACGCGAAAGAAGATTCGTGTAAGTTCTGAGAGAGAACGTGCCAATTAACCATGTTAGGACGGTAGAATCGAAGTTTCACCATGAATCTTGGATTAACCAACAAAATCGCGATGGTCGCGGGCGCCAGCCGCGGCTTGGGTTTCGCCGTGGCGCGAGGATTGGCGCAGGAAGGCGTCAAGGTTTCGATGTCGTCGCGCAATGTCGAAGCCGTGCAGGCAGCCGCGGAGAAGATCCGCGCTGAGACTGGTGGCGAAGTTCTCGCCACAGCCGCCGATGTGTGCTCGGCGGACGCGTTGGCGGCCTGGCACCGCGCGACAATCGATCGCTTTGGCGGTCTGGACTTGCTCTATACGAATTCCGGTGGACCCGCCGCAGGACCCGCGATGGGCTTCGACGACGCGGCCTGGCAGAAAACATTTGAACTGCTACTGTTGAGCGCCGTGCGGTTGGTGCGGCTCGCTGTGCCCTCCATGCTGGAGCGTGGCGGAGGAGCGATCGTGTTGCCCACATCGTCCGCCGTCAAAGAACCCATCGGCAATCTCGCCCTGTCCACGGTGATGCGGACCTCGGTCCCAGCTCTCTCGAAGGTTCTTTCCCAGGAACTCGCTCCCATGAACATTCGCGTGAACCATTTGATCCCCGGACGCATTCATACCGATCGGGTGGAGGAGTTGGACCAAATCAACGCCAAAAAAGCCGCCATTTCAGTAGATGAACAGCGCAAGAAAAGTGCCTCCCAGATTGCCATGGCACGCTACGGGAATCCGGACGAGTTTGCAGCGGCCGCTGTGTTTTTGTTCTCCGACGCCGCGTCCTACATCACGGGTGCGACTCTGCAGGTGGACGGCGGATTGCTGCGGGGCATCTGATTGCAACCGATCTTCGATCTGGTGGGCGTGGGTCTCAACGCCACCGATACTCTGCTGCTGGTGCCGAAGTTTCCCGCTTACGGCGGCAAGGTCCGCATCACTCAAGAGGTGACCAGCCCTGGCGGCCAAGTAGCCAGCGCGCTTGCTACAGGGGCAGAAGTTAGGACTGAACACGAAATATATCGGATCGGTCGGCGACGACCATCACGGCGATATCCAGATGGCCAGCCTTCGGGAAACCGGAATGAATCTGGAGGACGTGGAGATCCGCCGCGGATGCGCGAACCAAAGCGCCTACATCGTGATCGACCAAGCAACCGGCGAACGGACCGTCTTCTGGAGCCGCCCGGATTGCCTTACTCTAGATCCCGGCCGCATCACTGCGGAAAGGATCTCCTGCGCCCGTATGCTGCATATCGATGGGCACGATACGCCAGCCGTCGAGCAAGCCGCCCGCATTGCCCGCCAGCATTCGATACCCGTGAGTGTCGACGTCGATACCATCTACCCCGGCTTCGATCGTGTGCTGCCGCTGGTGGACTATCTGGTGGCAAGTTCGGAGTTTCCGGCACGCTGGACCGGCGAACGCGACCCTTACCGCGCTCTGGAAATCATTCAGCGGGAACACGGAATGAAAGTGGCCGCCATGACTCTAGGTGCTGAGGGAGTTCTCGCGCGCGCGGATGGAAAATACATCTACGCCCCCGGATTCGTGGTGGATTGCGTGGATACAACCGGTGCGGGAGACGTCTTTCATGGGGCGTTTTGTTATTCTGTGCTTAGAGCCATGTCTCTTTCCGATGCGCTCGAGTTTTCCTGTGCGATGGCGGCATTGAACTGCACGAAGCTCGGCGCGCGCGGTGGCATCGCCACGGCTGCCGAAGCGAATGCCCTCAGGGCGCGAGCCCAGCGGCGTGTTTGGGTGGAAGCCGGCCGCGCATGATCCCTCTGCGCTCCAGTGAGCGAATCCATTCCCGTACGCCCGTTGTCATCGGCTTAATCGCCGTCAACGTGCTGGTGTTTCTCTACCAGCTTTCCCTCGGGCGCGGAGCGCTCAGCCAGTTTGTCTTCAGCGCCGGAATCGTTCCCGACACCATCAATCAAAACCTGCCCTCACTGGTCACGTCCATGTTCCTGCATGGAGGCTGGCTGCACTTGATCGGCAATATGTTCTTCCTGTGGGCCTTCGGCCGCAATCTTGAGGACCGCATCGGCAGCGGCCGTTTCCTCGGATTCTATATGTTGTGCGGAGTAGCCGCGGCCATCATTCACGTGCTCGCAAATCCGTATTCGCGCGTGCCTACCATCGGCGCCAGTGGAGCTATCGCCGGCGTCATGGGGGCCTTCCTGGTCAAGTTCCCGCGCACCGATATCGACACCATTTTCTGGTTCATCTTTGTGATGCGGGTTTCCGTTCCGGCGCCGTACTTCCTGATCTACTGGTTCGTAATCCAATTCTTCAGCGGACTGGGATCCATCAGCGAAGTCGATTACACCGGCGGAGGAGTGGCGTGGTTCGCGCACATCGGCGGATTCATCGCGGGGATGATCCTGATCCGCCTATTCAAAGAGACCCAACCGCAATGGCGTGCGTGGTACGAAGAAGACTAGCGGCTTAGTCTTCCGGAACGGTCCATTTTTCGCCAACCTGAAACACGCGGAAACGCAGTTCCGGCCGGTGTCCCAGCATGTGCGCGACAAAATCGCTCTCACAATCCTCGGAAAATGTCCCGTAATGCATCGGAATCAGCCATTTTGCTTCGATATCGATTGCTAACTGCGCGGCCTCGCTGGCGGAAAAATTATTGCCGCCGATCGGCAGTACAGCGACATTCACGTTGTACGGTCTCAATCGCGATGCCAATTCCGGGTAGGGAGCGCAATCGCCTGCGTGGTAGATCGTCCAGCGCCCGAAACGAATCAGATAGCCCAGATATGGATTCCCGCCAGCCGCGGTCCAGCCTAGATCGTGATGCGCCGAAGGCACCGCGTATACCCGCCCGTACAGGTTCTCCTTGAAATATTCGATGCGCAGTCCGGCATCTGTTGTGGACATCCGATTGAATGGAATGCCCGCCGCATTCGCCCCATCCGCGGCACTTTTCGGCAACACCAACTTTGCCGCGCGTGAACCCACGAACATCTCGACGATGGAGGGCGCGTCCAGATGCCCCGCATGCGCGTGCGTCGCGAAAATCATGTCCGCATTCCGGATCTCCGCCGCCTTCAGCGGAGCCGCGATTCGTCGCGTCTTGCCGGGAGGATCGGATAGGCACGGGTCCACATAAAACGTGATATTGGCAAAGCGGATGATGAATCCCGCGTGCCCCAGCCACCACAGCGTCGGCGTGACGGATAACGTCTGATCCACTTCTTTGATCAGTGATGCGCCGCTGTTCACCGGTTCAAGCACTCGGTTATTTTACCTTTCCTTGCGCGCGCTGCAGCCGATCCCGGATGGCCGCCCATTCTTCGCCTTCAGGCGGAGCCTCCACTGCGATCCACGGCCAGCCTTCCGCGTCCAGAGTATGCAGCGTGGCATAAAGCTGGGCGGCGTATTTTTCCGGATTTGCAGGCAGTTGCACGAAGCGCTTCGCCAGCGCCGGAAGGGAGTGCCAAACGTAGGCTCCGTCTTCATCCGGCAACTCATTGGGATGTTTCACAATCCGTAGCGGCGTCTTGGGGCTGTAATGCCGGTGATGCATTCCCGGTGCGGCATGGGCGCTTCCTGCTTCGGCGTGAGCTTCCTCGACTTGCCCCAGCGAAATCATCCCGCGGCGCAGCAGACGTAACTGGCTGCCATTCACGGCAACCACAGTGGATTCGATCCCCACCTGGCACGGGCCTCCGTCCAACACCGGCACCTGATCGCCAAACGCCGCTTCCACGTGGGCGGCGGTGGTGGGAGAGATTCCCATGTAGCGATTCGCGCTGGGCGCGGCCAACGGAACTTCCGCTTCTTTGATCAGAGCCAACGCTACCGGATGCGCCGGCATCCGCACGCCCACCGTCTGCAATCCCGCGGTCACGATATCCGGGATGATCGCCTTCTTCGGTAACACCATGGTAAGCGGACCCGGCCACCAACGCCGCGCCAATTCTTCCGCCCGGTCCGGCCACTCGGCCACAATGCTGCGCGCCATCTCGATCGAAGCCACGTGAACAATCAGCGGGCTGGTGGACGGACGTCCCTTCAGCGCGTACACCTTGGCGACCGCCGCCGCGTCCAACGCGTTCGCGCCCAAGCCGTACACTGTCTCGGTTGGAAAGGCGACGACGTTGCCGGCGCGCAACAGCCGCGCGGCCTCGCTAATCGTCAAGGTCATCTTTGCCGGAACCGCTGGTGGCTGTCTTGCCGGTCTTGCGGAAGACCAGATACGCGTGGATCAGCGAATCCAGATCGCCGTCCAGCACGCGATCCACGTCGCCCACCGCCAGCTTTGTGCGATGATCCTTAATCATGCGGTATGGCGCCAGCACGTAGCTACGAATCTGGCTGCCGAAGTTGATCTCCAGCTTGGAGTCTTCCACTTTGCGTTCTTCGACGCGCTTCTTTTCCATTTCGTACTCATACAGCTTCGCGCGCAGTTGCTTCATCGCGCTGGCCCGGTTCTTATGCTGGCTGCGCTCATTCTGGCACTGGACCACCAGGCCTGTGGGCAAATGCGTCATGCGGATCGCGGAATCCGTGCGGTTCACGTGTTGTCCGCCCGCGCCCGAAGCCCGGAAGGTATCGATGCGCAAGTCCCCTTCTTTGATATCGATCTTGATTTCGTCGTCGATCTGCGGATATACGAAAACAGACGCAAACGAAGTGTGACGGCGCGCCGCGGAATCGAACGGAGAAATCCGCACCAGCCGGTGGACGCCCACCTCGCTCTGCAGCAGGCCGTACGCGTTCGGACCGTTCATTTCGAAAGTGGCGGACTTGATGCCCGCGCCTTCGCCTTCCAGCCGGTCCGTCTCGACCACCTGGTAGTTGTTGCGCTCCGCCCAACGGTAATACATGCGCAGCAGCATTTCTGCCCAGTCCTGGCTCTCCGTGCCGCCCGCGCCGGGATGGATAGTAATGATGGCGCTGGCGGCGTCGTTCTCGCCGGATAGCAACATCCCGGTCTCCAGCTGCGCCAGTTCGCCCGTCAGAACCTTCATGCTGCGTTCAATATCCGCGCTTACGTTTTCGCCTTCGCGGCCCAATTCGAACAGCGTATCAAGGTCGGAAACCTGCGCCGTGATCTTGCTATCCTGGGCCACCTGTTCTTCCAGGCGCTTACGGTCCTGCATCACCTTCTGGCTTTTTTCGGGACTTGCCCAGAAATCCGGCGCGTTAATTTGTTCTTCCGTGGAGGCTAGCTGAGCTCTGCGTGCGGGCGCGTCAAAGATAGCTCCGCACAGCGTCAGCTTGCTGCCGGAGCACGGTGTATTCGCGCTGGAGTTCGTCGAGGGTCACGGCTATTAGTGTAGCGAATACCGGCCTTGCGGACTACTTTAGATACCAGCAGGCACTTGGTTCCCTGGCATTTGCATCGCCGGGGCCTGATTCAATGCGTCGCGGAACTGCGCGGTATCCGTATAGTTGTGCTGCGAGATAATCTTGCCGTCTTTGAACTTGAAAACGTGTACGAACTCCGCCAGAAGGTTAAAACCGTTCGCTTTGTAGACTCCGATATAGCGGCCGCAGGCGATCACCATATCGCCGGCGCCGTGTATCTCATCCGGGATCATTTCAAATTTGGACCAGTCGGCCGCAATGCGCTTCATCAAGCCGGAGACAGCAGCCGGACCCACATAGGGATTCTGGTCGGCGTAAATGAACTTCTCCGCCGCCCGGCATTCAACATTGTCGTTGAGCATCGCCAGAACGGCGTCGTGGTCCGCGCGAGCTAAAGCCTCATAGAACTGGATCACTGTGTTGCGGTTCTCGCTCGACATGGTTGAACCTCCTTGGCCTAGGCCGATTCCTACCAGAAGCGTACTTCACGACCCCCGCCCACCGCAAGGGCCATGTCCAGGCCCGCAAGCAAGAGTTATTCTTACCGAAACCTCGCTGTAATCGCCTCGTTATCGCCGCAGGCAATAATTTCTGATCCACCTATGAAAACATTTACTGGTTCCTTGCTAGCCCTCGCCTTCGGCCTTCCGCTGACGCTGGCCGCGCAGGGCTCGTTCGATATCGCCCTGATTGGCGACATGCCCTACGGGGCGGCAGCTGAGCCCAAGTATGAAAGCGTGATCGCGGATATCAACAAGCAGTCCATCGAGTTCACGGTCCATATCGGCGATACCAAGAGCGGCTCCACCCGCTGTGATGATTCGCATTACCCGAAGGTTCTCAATTGGTTCAACACCTTCAACAAGCCTTTGATCTACACTGTCGGCGACAACGAATGGACCGATTGTATGCGTGTCAACAATGGGGCTTTTGATCCGCTCGGCCGCTTGGCGCTGGTCCGCAGTACGCTGTTCCCCAGTAACTTGAGCCTGGGTAAGCAGCCCATCACCCTGCAGCGCCAAAGCAACGACGCGGGCTACTCGTTGTACCGGGAGAACGCGATGCTGGTGAAGGGGCCCGTAGTCTTTGTCACGTTACATATACCCGGCAGCAACAACAACCTTGAGTATAAGTTGGCTCAGGGCGCCGCCAATCCCTTTTATGACAATGACAAGGAATACACGGCTCGCAACGCCGCTAATATCGCCTGGCTGCGGAAGGCGTTCCAAACCGCTCGCGACAACAAATCCTTAGGCGTCATGATACTGATGCAGGCCAACGTGTTTGAGACGTTCCTCGATACCAGCACCGGAGCCACGCATTCGGGCTTCGTGGATTTCGTCAACGTTCTGCGCGAAGAAACCGGGAAATTCGCCGGCGAAGTCGTCACCGTTTCGGGCGACAGTCACTTTATGCGCGTGGATAAGCCCCTTACCAACCTGTACCCCGCTTGCGTTTCCGCCACAGGCACGTGCGTTCCGTTTGATGCCGCCCTGGACGCTCGCGGAGATACTGTCCTGAACTTCACTCGCGTGGAAGTTCCCGGGTCCGGCAATGTCCATTGGATGAAAGCCAAGATTCGTCCCACCGAGCGCAACCTCTTCCAATTTGAATTCATGCTAATCCCGGCCACTGGAGGAAACACAGGTATCACTCCAGTGGTCACCAGTTCGGCTTTCCCCCTGGGACCGGATAGCTTCGAAAGCAACAATGTCCAAATGCAATTAGACGCTTCCAAGACCCAGTCCACGAACTCCGGCCCCTTGACGTTCTCCTGGACGCCATCCGCGGGTTTCGCCACTCCGGCAATTACGGGTGCGGATACAGCAAGCCCCATCATCCAGTTCACAACACGCGGCACCTACCAGGTGACGCTGACAGTGACCGATCGTACTGGAGCCACCGCCACCAAATCCATCACCATCCGCTACATCTAGCCTGCCTCCTTGCCTGCCTGGGAATGGGGTCACCTAAAGATTTAGTTATGTCAATGCCAAATAGAAATGTCCTAGTTTGTGCCAAGTAGAAATGTCCGGTTT
>JBDTSJ010000068.1:0-78778 GCA_039931205.1 Acidobacteriota bacterium | reverse complement strand
CACCGCGTGATCGGCAAAGACCGCTGCCCCATCGTCGACACCTGGTGGCAAACCGAAACGGGAGGCATCCTCATCGCGCCCATGCCCGGCGCCGTGCCTCAGAAACCTGGCTCGGGCACGCTGCCCATGCCCGGCCTGGTGCCCGATATCGTGGATGTGAACGGTTTCGAAGTCAGCCCCGGCAAAGAAGGCTATCTGATCATGCGCCAACCCTGGCCCAGCATGACGCGCGGTATCTGGGGCGACCCGCAGCGCTTCAAGGAACAATACTGGACCAAAGTCCCCGGCGCGTACTTTACCGGCGACGCCGCCCGCCGCGATGAAGACGGCTATTACTGGGTCCTGGGCCGCATCGATGATGAGATGAAAGTCAGCGGCCATCGGCTCAGCACCATGGAAGTGGAGTCGGCGTTAGTGAAACACCCCGCCGTGGCCGAAGCCGCCGTGGTCGGCAAGCCGCATGAGATCACTGGGCAAGCCGTGTGCTGTTTCGTCACGTTGAAGAAGGGCGATTATAGCCACGAAGTGCTCGGCCAGGAATTACGCCAGTGGGTAGCCCATGAAATCGGAACCTTCGCGCGCCCCGCGGAAATCCGCTTCACCGACGCGCTCCCGAAAACAAGAAGCGGCAAAATCATGCGCCGCCTGCTCCGCGAGCTGGTCACCAACCATACCGTGGCCGGCGACGTGACCACTCTCGAAGACATGGGCGTAATCACCAAGCTCGCCGCGCAGCAGGATGAGGACTAGGTACGGAAAGGGTCCGCTCCTACTTCACCAGAGCGGGCCAGATCGTTCGTCGCCGCGCGACGCGGTTTGCTGTAACATCAAACAAAGAAAACTCTATGCAGGATCAAAACACAAAGCTCTCACGCCGTGAAGTCTTTCTGGCCCTCGAAGGCTGGAAACACCTTGTGCAGATCGAGCGACACCCGAGCATCTACCAAGGGACAATCACAGCACTCTCTCCAAATACCGGAACAATAACGTTCTCTGCAAAGATGGAAGGTGAACAGAATCCTCTGGTGTTCCATTGGCGAGATGCTGATTTTGAGCGTTCTGATGATCCCGGAGATCAGTGGGACGAAGCCTTCGTGGTCTTTCCACGCTCGGGCGAGTCGATAACGCTTCGGAAGTGGAAATAGACAAGACGTCATTCTCCTATGCGAACGAGTCTGACACTTGTCCTAGTTGCCTGCGCGCTCCTAGCGCTGAACTGTTCGACTCTGGAGCCTCGTCCCGAAGTGAGATCTGGAAATAAGACTATTTCGGACGAACCAGATTTTCGCTACCGTTTTGCTCGTGGTCGTTGGAAGATCGCCGGGAAGCCAAGCACGATCCTTCCGACCCTTAACAGCGTTGACGTGATGTGCTTGAAGGATCAGGGTACTTGTACCGAGACCATCGCGATGCTCGAGGACAAAAGCCCTTCCCCGGGGCTCCTCTGGGCGATGAACACTGAGTTCAAGATCACGGAATGGACAGAGACCCTGGTCAGAGCCGTAGCGCAAACTCGCGTAGCGGATCTGGAACTTCGTATCTCTATCCCTGACGAAAGCGCTGAGCGCACCGTGCGAGAAACTCGGGCTCGTGGTGTGGCGTCCAGTAATCCGGCCAACGTCGCCCGGTGGATGTTGGAATAGATCCAATCGGCCTCCCAGAGGCGAAGGGTCCGGCCGCTCCGAACCATACGCCCGGTCATCCCGTCGGCCGGCCACCCCAGATCGGAACATCGGGGCACAGGTCTGCGCCGGTGGGCCAAACCAGCGTGCCGCCCTCCACCCGCATTTCCCTAAAACGTGCATCGTTGTTGCGGATCTCGTCGAACCCGCCCTTGCGGCCCTCCTTCGACAAGACACGATCGTAAAGCGCACCTTCTAGTAACCATGCCCCCGCCATCTGCGCACTAGTGCGCATGAGGTTCAACCCGATTCGAAAGCATACCAAGCCGCAGCAGTGCCTCCCAGATCCTCTCCACATTGTCCGAGGCAGATTCGCGCGCCGTATCGATGGTGATTTCAGGAGACAGGGGACACTCGTAAGGATCGGAAACCCCAGTAAAGTGGGGCAGTTCTCCCGCCAGCGCGCGCTTGTAGTGGCCCTTCGGGTCACGACTCACCAGTACTTCCATCGGACACTGCACATGTACCTCAACAAACCGGCCAAGTTGAGAACGAGCCGCGTCCCGCGCTGCGCGATAGGGCGAGATGGCGGCGACGATCACCGTCACACCGTCGCGGGAAAGCACCTCGCAAACATTCGCAATGCGGCGAATATTTTCGTCGCGGTCTTCTTTAGTGAAGCCCAAATCCTTGGAGAGATTCGTCCGGATCGCCTCGGCATCCACAATCTCGACCTTTATCCCCGCTTCCTGCATTCGCTTCTCAAGCAGGCGCGCGGTAGTCGTTTTGCCCGCTCCGGAGAGGCCGGTAAACCAAACGACAATACCTCGCTGCGCCACGCTACGAAGATAGCAACTTGAGTATCTTCGCTAACGCCGGTTCGTTGCTAAAATGATCCCACCATGAGCGCGCAAAGCCTGCCAACCTTCTTCCTGGCGGGCGTACCCAAGTCGGGTTCCACTTCCCTCTACCGTTACCTGGATCAGCATCCGGACATCTACATGAGCCCGATCAAGGAACCCAACTTCTTTGCGGACGAAGCCCGCTTTGCGAATTTCAGTGCGTACTTTCAGAAGCTAGGGGAGCCGGCGCGAGCGCGGCTGCGCGCCTTCCTCTCCGGCCCCATGACAACCGCCTGCTCCGCTGGACCAGTGGAAGGCTGGGATGGCTACCTCAGCTTGTTCAAAAACGTGCGCCACGAAAAAGCCATTGGGGAGGCCAGCGTCTGCTACCTTTGGTCGCCCACGGCGGCGAAGAACATCGCCGCGCGAGTGCCGCAAGCCAAGTTCGTGATTATCCTCCGCAATCCCGCCGAGCGCGCATTTTCTCAATACAAACACATGCTCAGCTTCGCGCTGGATCGTGTAGACTTCCGCGCGCACGTGCAGGCCAGCATGGCCGCGTCCGCCACCACGTTCAGTGAGCTGTACCCATTTCTCAACTTCGGATTCTACGGCGAACAACTGGAACGGCTGTTTCAAACCGTGGAGCGCGCCCGCGTGGGGATCTGGTTCTATGAGGACTTTTGCCGCGATCCCGCAAGAATGCTGAGAGAAGTGTGCCAATTCCTGAACGTCGACGACCAGTTTGTGCCCGACGTGAGTAAGCGCCACATGGAGCCTCGCATTCCACGGGGCCGCCTCCTGCAGCGCATCCGGCAAAACAGCGTCTGGCGCGCGGCCCGCCAGTTTGTGCCGGCAAACGCAAAAGCGGCACTCCGGGCAGCCGCCTTTGAACCAGCCGGCAACTTGCACCTGTCGCCCCGCGACCGGACGATGCTGGTTGACTATTACCGCGAGGATCTAAGGAAACTCTCGCGTCTGCTCGACCGCGATTTTTCCTCTTGGATGGACACTGCTGTTGCGGCGCAGCCAGGACTCTGACGTTTGGATGGCATCGGCTAAGCTTGCAGCCGACTACAATGCGGACTAGAATCTACCCATGCGCAAACCCATTCTGCTCGCCCTAAACGCCGTCGCCGTCGCCCTCGTGGCGACCGCCCTGCTGGCCCAGTTGCCCGAGCCTATCTTTGGAACCTGGAAGGTGAACCTTACGAAATCCAAATACAGCCCCGGTCCCGCCCCCAAGAGCAACACCAAGCGTTATGAAGCTTACAAAGGCGGTTTGAAAGCCACGCAGGACGCCGTGACTGCCAAGGGAGACATCCAGCATGTCGAAATCGTAGGAGCCTTCGACGGCAAGGATTATCCCGCCACCGGTAATCCCGAGGCCGACACGTATGCCTTCAAACACGCGGGCGACCGGACCTATGAAATCACACAGAAGAAGGCGGGTCAGGTGACCATCACCAGCAAAACGGTAATTTCCGCCGACGGCAAAACGCGAACGGTGGAGCAGACCGGGAAAAATACTAAAGGGGAAGCGGTAAAGAACGCCGTCCTTTGGGAAAGGCAGTAAATAAACCAGCGGGAGAAAAAGAAATAGCGGGCGCTCGGATTGGGTGAAAAGGGGTTGAGCGCCCGCTGTCGTAACGGGGATTTAGTTGTAAGTAGAAACGCTGCAGCCACCCTCTTGGTTACTGGTTGGCAGAAATATTTTCAAGAAATCTGCGCCGGTCATCTAAACTCAAGATTTGATGGATGCAACGCCCGCCCAATTTCGCGCCGTATCCGATTGGTCCAATTCCTTCCTGATCGCGGAAGCGCAAGATTTCCTACGCCGGTATACGGAAGTCCTCTTGGTCGGTCCATCTGGGGCAAGTAATTTCAAGTCCTCAGGTTCCCAGAGGGGCTCCGCCGGCATCCACCGCGTCAGTTTTCTGCAGATGGCGCGCCAATTGGCGCAGCCTGCTCTGGCCGAATTCGGCTTAGCCCCCGTATCCAACCTGGGAACGGAGGCCTTGGCTTCCCGCGTGGCTTTCCAGATCCGGAAAGAGAACGCCCTGGTTTATTTCGAGCCGGTAGCCGCGCTGCCAGGCTTTTCGCGCGCCCTGGCAAGGACTCTGCGCGAGCTGCGACTCGCCGGAGTGACTCCGGACCAGTTGGCGGCGGGCGCTCCGCCAGCGCGCGACCTCAGCTTGTTACTCCAAGCCTATGAGCATGAGCTTACTCAGCGATCTTTGGCGGACTTGGCGCGGATTCTGGCACTGGCAACCCAAGCCGCGGTCCAGGGCGTCCACCGCTGGGCTGGATTGCCGGCCGTCTTCTTGGACGTCGACCTGCCCACGCAGGCTCACCGGCAGCTATTGGAGGCTGTCACGCGCGCCGCCCCCCATTCGTTGGTCTTAACACTAGGCCCGGGCCGGGCCGATGCCCCAGCCCCCACGAACTCGCTGGATCACCTGCGCCGCAACCTGTTCAAGACCTCCTCCGCCCCCTTCCCCTCCGCAGACGGGCGTTTTGATATGTTTTCGGCCCCTGGCGAGGGTCTGGAATCCGTCGAGATCGCCCGCCGCATTCTGGCCTTCGCGAAAGCAGGCACAGCCTTCGATCAGATAGCGATCCTGGTTCGCAACCCGGATCGCTACCAGCCCATGATCGGGGACGCGTTGCAGCGCGCCGGGATTCCGGCCTACTTCAGCCGCGGCACCACCCGGCCGGACCCGGCTGGCCGGGCATTTCTAGCTTTGTTGGGATGCGCCGCCGAGAATCTATCCGCGTCACGGTTTGCGGAATACATGTCCCTAGGACAAATTCCGCAGCCCGCCGCTCCCTCCGAATGGGTTCCGCCGGAAGACGAATTGCTGGCCATCGATCCCGCTGCAGCAGCGCCCGCCGCAATCGCGGAGGAGCCCAACCGTCCTACGCCCCGCCGTTGGGAACGCTACCTGGTCGACGCCGCCGTCATCGGGGGACGCGACCGCTGGGAGCGCCGCCTGCGCGGCCTGGAAGCGGAATGGGAGCTCCAAGACAACGACAATGCCGAACGCGTAGCCCAACTTCGCAACCTTCGCGAATTCGCGCTGCCTCTGATCGACCTGCTAGCCGAGCTACCGGCGAACGCGCCGTGGAGCGATTTTCTGGAAGCCCTGGGGACCCTCGCCCGCCGGTCCCTGCGGACCCCCGACGGCGTCCTGGCCGTGCTGGCGGATTTGGCGCCCATGGGCGAAGTGGGCCCGGTCACGCTGGAAGAAGTCATCGAAGTGCTCGGCGACCGCCTGCGCTTTCTTCGTCGCGACCCACCGGGACGTCGTTGGGGACAGGTCTTCGTCGGCTCCGTGGACGAAGCTCGCGGCCGCGAATTCGCAGTGGTCTTCCTGCCCGGACTGGCCGAAGGTTTGTTTCCGCAAAGGCTCTCGGAAGATCCTCTGCTTCTCGACGAGTTTCGCAAGGCCATCGACAGCCATCTGCTGCTGAAGCAGGATCGCGGACATGAGGAACGCCATCGCCTGCATTTGGCCGTCGCGGCCGCGCGCGATCGCTTAATCGCATCCTACCCCCGGATGGAAGTTGCCGAAGCCCGCCCGCGCGTCCCAAGTTTCTACGCGTTGGAATTGCCGCGCGCCATTTATGGCCAAATTCCCGAACTCAAAGTCTTCGAGAAGGACGCTCGTGAAGCCGCGCCAACGCGCTTGAACTGGCCGGCTCCACGCCTCGCAAGCGATGCTATCGACGACGCGGAATATGATCTTGCATCGCTCGCCAACGGCGCGGGACATCATATCTTGCAGTCCAATGAATACGCCGCCCGATCCCTGCGCTCCCGCTGGAGGCGGTGGAACTCGAAGTGGCACTCCTCCGACGGATTGATCGCTTCACAAGAAGGCACACTCGCCGCCTTGGCTACCCACCGTTTGGCGGAACGATCCTGGTCCCCCTCCGCCCTGGAGAATTTCGCGACCTGCCCCTACAAGTTCGCGCTGCACGGAATCTACCGCCTGCGCCCACGCGAAGAGATCGCGCCCTTGGAACAATTGGACCCTCGCACGCGCGGTTCGCTTTTCCACGCGGTGCAGTATGAGCTGTTTCAGGATTTGCAGGCCGCCCAGCAACTTCCGGTAACAGCGGACAACTTGACAGATGCTCTGGCGCGCCTGGAAGTGGTTCTTTCAAGGGTCGCGAACAAATACGTAGAGCAACTGGCGCCTGCCATCCCGCGCGTCTGGGATTCGGAAATCGAAGAACTCCGAACCGATCTGCGCGGTTGGCTCCACTTCGCGGCCTCCAACGAGTCCGACTGGGAACCGATTCTGTTCGAGCTGCCCTTCGAGGCCCAATTAGCGGAAGGCGTGAAACTCCACGGCCGCATCGATCTGGTGGAGCGCCGCAATGGCGTCCTGCGGGTCACCGATCATAAAACCGGAAAACGCCCCGAGATGATTCCTCGCTGGGTTGGTGGCGGAAAACACTTACAGCCCCTGCTCTACGCCGCCGCCGTGGAGCAGGTTCTTGGCTTGCCCGTGGAAGCCGGACGCTTGCTCTACGCAACCCAACGAGGCGGCTACACACCCATTGAGATCCGCATGGATGAACGCGCACGCCAGTTCCTCGGGAAACTATTGCTGGATATCGATGGCATGATCGCGGGCGGCTTCCTGCCGCCTATTCCGGACAAAGAAGTCTGCGAGTACTGCGATTACCGCGTCGTGTGCGGTCCGTATGAAGAACGCCGGCTGTCCAAGAAAGATCGCCAGGATGAACGGCTTGACCCGCTGTATGAAATCCGAGGCATGGCATGACGCCCCACCTGGTTTCCGACGCGGCAGCCCGCGAACGAATCCGCAATTCGCTGGACGAGAGCCTCATCGTCGAAGCATCCGCCGGCACCGGTAAGACTACGGAATTAGTTCGGCGCATCGTGGCCGTATTGGAAAAGGGGAAAGCCACCATTGGCGAGATCGCCGCCGTCACCTTCACCAACAAAGCCTCTGGCGAATTGAAACTACGCTTGCGCCAGGCCCTGGATAAAGCCCGCTACGCATCGCAAACCGGGCGTGAGCGCGAGCGTTTGGAAGATGCGCTGGAGCATCTGGAAGAAGCCTCCATCGGCACGATTCATTCTTTCTGTGCCCAGATCCTGCGCGAGCGCCCCGTGGAGGCTCAGGTAGATCCCGCGTTCGAGGAACTGAGTGAGCAGGAGGCGAATCGTCTGTATCAGCGCGCGTTCCGGGCATGGCTCGAACAGCGGCTCAATCAGAACTCGCCGGGCCTGAAGCGCGCTTTCGCCCGTCTGGCTGCCCGCGATAGCTGGGACGATGGACCTCCCATCGAACAACTGCAATACGCCGGCCGCAAGCTGGTGGAATGGCGAGATTACCCTGCCGCATGGCGGCGCGAACCGTTCGCTCGCGAAGAAGAAATCCGAACGCTGCTGCGGAAAACACGGGAATTGGCCGACGCCAGTTCCCGCCCTCGCCGCGTGACAGACAATCTCTACCGCGGCCTGCAACCAGCCCGGCTGCTGATTCAATCCATCGACCGCCCGGAGGTCGCCGGAGCCGCACCCGACGCTGATGTTCAGGAAGCGCAAATTCTAAAGCTGGCGCGCGACCTGCGGCGCGACACAAAAAAAGGTTCCGGCGAATATGGTGGCGGCGTTACGCGCGAGCACCTCGCGGCATCGCGCGATGAACTGATGCTCTGGATCGAGGACTTCCGCCGCCGCGCGGACGCCGATCTCGCCGCCTGCCTACGGGACGAGATGTCCGGCATCGTCGAGGAGTACAACGAACGCAAACGGCGCCAAGGCAAGCTGGATTTCGTCGATCTCCTGATTTACGCGCGTGACCTGGTCCGCGATCAGCCCGTTGTGCGCGAATATTTGCAGCGCCGCTTTAAGCGCCTGTTCGTGGATGAATTTCAAGACACGGATCCACTGCAAGTGGAAATCATCCGCTTATTGGCCGCCGACAGCGAACCCGGCAAGCTGTTTCTGGTAGGCGACCCTAAACAATCCATCTACAAATTCCGCCGCGCTGATATCGATCTTTACAAAACCGTGTGCGATGAACTTCTCGCCCAAGGCGTGGGTTTGGTGCGCCTCACCAGAAGTTTTCGCTCGGTCCCGAACATTCAAAACTTCGTGAACGCCGCCTTCGAGACGGAAATGTCCGGCGATGGACATGCCGAGTATTCTCCACTGCAGCAGGATCGCCCGGAGATTCCCGGACGGCCGAGTGTAATCGCGCTGCCCGTACCGAAGCCATACAAGATGCGGCTGTCGAAAGAGGCGGTCAATAAGTCCCTGCCCGACGCCATTGCAGCCTTCATCGCGTGGCTGGTGAACGAGAGCGGCTGGGGCTACGCGGCGCGGGATATCGCAGTCCTATTTCGCCGCCGCACGCAAGCTGGGCAGGACCTGACTCGGGAATATGCCCGCGCCCTGGAAGCACGTGGAGTGGAGCATCTGCTGGCTGGATCCAAGTCTTTCCATCATCGGGAAGAAGTAGAGACCGTGCGCGCCGCGCTGACCGCCGTCGAATGGCCGGACGACGAGCTCAGCGTTTTCGCCACGCTCAAAGGATCGCTGTTTGCCGTCCCCGACGAGACGTTATTCCTTCACAAACACAAGCTGGGACGGCTGAATCCTCTTTACGCGGAGAACGCCGAGCCTCCGCTTGGTGACGCCCTCAGCTTGCTGGGCAGGCTCCATCGGAACCGCAACCGGCAACCGTTCGCGGCGACCGTCAATGAATTACTGACCTCCACCCGCGCGCATGCCGGCTTCCTGTTGCGGCCGGGCGGCAGCCAGATTCTGGCCAACGTCGCTCGCGTGGCGGACCTGGCGCGGACGTTTGAAATGACCGGTGGCGTGTCGTTTCGCGCCTTCGTCGAAGAACTGAACGCACAAGCCGAGAAAGAGGAGGCCGCCGAAGCTCCCGTACTGGAGGAAGATTCCGACGGCGTTCGCCTGATGACCGTGCACGGCGCGAAAGGTTTGGAATTTCCCGTCGTCATTCTGGCGGACCTCACCGCCAACATCGCGGCTCGCGATCCGGATCAATACGTCGACGGCGAGCAACGCTTATGCGCCACACGTCTTCTGCGCTGCGCTCCATGGGAGTTACTGGATCACGAAAATGATGAGTCGATACGCGAGCGTGCGGAAGGCGTCCGCGTGGCCTACGTCGCCGCTACGCGAGCACGCGACCTTCTGGTGGTTCCCGCGGTCGGCGATGAACCGTTTCCCATCGACGGCTGGCTCAGCCCGCTGGACAAAGCCCTGTATCCCGCGCGCGACGCATGGCGTGAATCGGAGCCGGCCGAGGGTTGTCCCAAATTCGGCCAAGCCAGCATCCTGGACCGCCCTCGCGACTATGACCAAATGCCCGAAGCCTCCGTCCGGCCCGGCCTGATCAAGCCGCAACAAGGGGACCATCAAGTGGTTTGGTGGGACCCTCGCCAATTGCAGCTAGGCGCGGAATCCGACTACGGCTTGCGGCAGGAGGAAGTACTGAAGGAAGACGGAGGAGTCAGCCTGGCGGCTTATCAAGCCTGGCGGGATGCCCGAACGGCTGCCATTCAGGCCGGATCGCGCGCGGAATGCGAGGTATTTCTCGCCAGTCACGCAACCACGGATCCGCCTGGTCCACCGCTCGCCGTTGGGTACGTCGCCACCGAACGAGTAGCGCGTCCCGGAGGGCGGCGCTTCGGAACCTTGGTGCATGCCGTGTTGCGAGACGTCGCTCTGGACGCAAGCGCCCCATTGATCCGCCGCGTTACAGAGCTGAACGCCCGGATACTAGGCGCAACCAACGAAGAAGTGGAAGCCGCGCGCAAGGCTGTGGAGACGGCCTTGGCGCATCCACTGATCGCACGCGCCCGGGCCGCCAGCCGGAGTCATCGCGAGTATCCCATCACTCTGGCGTTGGAAGATAACCGCTGGATGGAAGGTGTGATCGATTTGGCCTTCGTCGAGAATGACGGCTGGGTGATCGTTGATTTCAAAACCGATGCCGATGCGGGAGAGCGGCGGCTTCAGTATGAACGGCAGCTCGCCTGGTACGCGTATGCGTTGACACTGCTGACCGGACTGCCTGCGCACGCGACGTTATTCAGCGTGTAGATCATGCGAACTCGAGCGCCGGCGCATGGTGCAAGATCTGCCCCCGCATTAACTCCTCGGCCAACGCAGCCTCCACTGGCTTGGAGAATAGGAAGCCCTGCGCCATGCGGCACCCCATGTCCCTCAAAGCGAGAAGTTGACCGGTAGTCTCGATACCCTCCGCCACAACATCCATCTGAAGCTCGCCCGCCAGGCCAAGAATCGTCTTGATGATAGCCCGACTATCGGAATCGAATTCCACTTGCGACACAAAAGACCGGTCGATCTTTAAAGCGTCAAAGTCGTAGGCGTTCAAATAACTAAGACCGGCATACCCGGTCCCAAAATCGTCCAGCATAAGACCCACACCCAAGCCGTGCAGCCCGTCCAAGGCCAGCCGCGCGGATTGTTTCTTCTCGATCAGGGCGCTTTCCGTAAGTTCCAGATGCAGCGTGGATGGAGTCAGTCCAGTTTCGGCGATGACCCGGCTCACCAACCCCACCAAGTCCGGATCGCATAGTTGGCGCGCGGAGAGATTGACGCTCATCGCCAACGGTTGCGGAAATACTGTCTGCCAGTGCTTCAGTTGCCGGCACGCTTCTCTTAAGATCCACTCCCCTGCTTGCAGGATGAGACCGGTCTCTTCCGCCAAGGGGATGAAATCGGCGGGAGAAACCAAGCCGAGCTCAGGATGCCTCCAACGTAGTAAGGCCTCGAAGCCTGCGATGGCTCCCGTGTGCAGGTCCACCTTGGGTTGATACACCGCCACCAATTGATTTCGATCCACGGCATAACGCAGATCCCGGGCGAGGGTGGTGCGCAGGTGCGCCTGGTCGCGCAGAGCGCCTTCAAATAGATGCCAGCAGTGGCGCCCCTTCTCGCGGGCCTTGCGCATGGCCAACTCCGCGTCGCGCAGCAGTTGGCCGGGCGTGCCCCCGTCGAAACTTAAGGCGGCGCCAATCGAGGCCGTAACGTGAACGGAGCCGGCATCCAACAAAATCACCCCATCGAAGCACGCGAGAATCGCCTCGGCGAGGGCGGCGAGCTCTTTCCGCCCTTCACCGCAGGGGACCGCGATGACGAACTCATCCGCGCCGGCACGGGCCAGAATCGCGCGGCTGGAATTGGCTAGGTTCGCCACCAGGGCCCGAAGGCGCGCGGCAACCTCCACCAGCACGCGGTCAGCGGCTTCGTGACCGGAGTGTTCATTGAGTTGCGCGAAGTCTTCGATGTCGAGAAGAACCACCATCCAGGTGGCGCCGTCGCCGTCAGAACTCAAGGCCTCGGCCAAGCCATGCAGCAAATAGAGACGATTCCCTAAACCGGTCAACGCGTCGAGTGTCTTGCGGCCATCGATGTCTGAGATGAAGCCGCTCAGCCCAATGAGCCGCCCGTCCGGGTCCTTCTCCGCTACCGCCCGGCACATCACCCAGCGGTAATGGCCATCCTTGCAGCGCAACCTGTGCTCGCTGTAAAACGCGGACATCGTACCGGTGAGATACGCATTCAGTTCGTTGCGGACCAGGATTAGATCCTGCGAATGGACGCGATCCAACCATTGTTCGATGCCGCCTTCCACATCCTGGGCGGAGTAGCCCAAGAGCGCCGCCCAGCGCTGCGAGAAGTGCGCGGTTTCACTGGCCGGGTCCCAATGCCATGGCGCATCTCGAATCGCCTGCGGGATCGCTCGCGTTGCGCGCGAGACGTTGGCGGCCTTACGGCCCGCCTTGGCTCTCGACAGCTGCACCTGGATGCGAGCCGACATCTCCGGCATCTCCAGAGGCTTCACCACGAAGTCGTTCGCGCCCTGACTTAGGGCTTCCAGCATCGAATTGTTCTCGTCCGCCGCTGTCACCATGATGACCGGGAGTTCCACGTCGGAATACGTAGCCCGCAGCAGCTTCAGCAGATCCAAGCCGGTCATACCGGGCATGCGTTGGTCCAGAAGGACAAGATCGTAATGATCGTTGCGGATTTTTCCGAGCGCTTCGGTTGCGTCCTGGGCGGTATCGACCGCGTACCCACGACGCTCCAAGCGTCGTGAGAGCGCGATGCGGTTGGCCAGTTCGTCGTCCACGACCAGCAAACGCTGCAATACTCCAAGTTCGGGGAGTGGATTGACGGAACTCAAGGGATCAGTGTTCGCATTCGCGCCCGGTAACGTTAACGGCTATAGTTCGTTTCGACTGGAGGCGGGAATTCTTGAACCCTGAACTAATAAAGCAGGAATGCCATTCGGCGGCTGAGGAAGCTATCGATCGATAGGTGCCCTGCTGTCGCGATGGTAGTAGGGTCCTGGCCCGCTTTGAGGGCATCCAGAACCGCGCGGTTGCCGATCAGATTGCGGCAGGCTTCGAAGTCGATCTTGCCGGGATACAGTTTCTGGAGCGCGTAGGCCAGTTCCAGACCGAATCCGACAGCATCAAAGATATCGCGATCCGTGACTACAAAACGGACGCCTTCCAACGCCTTGTCACCCAATATGGCGCCAACCTCGGGGCGGAAGCGTAAAGGATAAACAGTGATTCCACGTATGTTGCGGGCGGTGAGAAACGCGGCTAATTCGCCGCTCTTGATCCATTCCGCACCAATCTGTTCAAACGGCGTGTCCGTGCCGCGGCCCACGGAATAATCCTTGGCCGCCTCCAGCAAGGCAATGCCGGGATACAGAGTTGCGGCGTGCAAGCTGCGCATGTTGGGGGACGGGTCCACCCAGGGCAGGCCGGTTGCGTCGAACCATTCGCCGCGGCTCCATTGTTCCAGACGAACGATGTGGAGCTGCACGTTCCACTTTTGCTCGGCATTGGCCATGGTGGCCAGTTCGCCCATGGTCATTCCATGGCGCACGGGCAGGTCGTAGCAACCTACGGGACTGTGAAGGGCGGCATCCAACTGAGGCCCTTCCACATGCGATCCGGTAATCGGATTGGGCCGGTCGAGAACGTAAAACTGCATGTCCGCCTTGGCCGCTTCCTGCATGGCATCGAGCATCAAGCATTGATAGGTGTAGAAGCGCGCGCCGACGTCCTGAATATCGAACACGATCGCGTCGAGCCCGGCGAACATGCCCGCCTTAACACGCGTACGGCCGTTGTCATACATGCTGCGGATGGGAAGACCAGAGTCGGCGTCCGTGCTATCTGGAATATCGTTGACATCCACGTGGCCGGCGATCCCGTGCTCGGGCGAGAACAGAGTAATCAGATTGACGCCGGAGGCACGCATCAGACCGACGTTACGGCGTCCTTGGCGATCGATGCCCGTCTGGTTGGTGATCAAGCCGACGCGCTGGCCTTGCAAGGACGCGAAATTCTGGGCGGCGAGAACATCCAAGCCGTTGCGCACACCACCCGCGATGGGCTTCGCGCCAGTCTTGGTGCTGACGGCGGCCGCCACGACAGAGGCCACCTTGCTGCGCCATGAATTGATGCTGCGCCCGCCCTTCGGATGATTGCGATTCGTCATGATTACTACGAACGATTGGGTGGATGGATCGATCCACAGCGAGGGTCCGGTAAAGCCTGTGTGGCCGTAGCCACCCAGTGGATAGATCTCGCCCCGGTTGGAGGAGTACGGCGAATCGATATCCCACCCCAGGCCGCGAAGCACCGGCTGTCCGGGGGGTGTCGCCGGCGAAGTAAAACGCTGTACGGTCAGGGGAGCGAAAATGCGCACGCCCCCGCGTTCACCCAAGCCCAGCATCATCTGCGCGTAGACCGCCAGATCGTCCGCCGTAGTGAACACACCCGCGTGCCCCGCGACGCCTCCCATATAGCGAGCCGTCGGATCATGCACTACGCCGTGCAGAGGCTTGCCCGTGGTGGCGTCGATTTCCGTGGGGGCGATACGGCTTAGCAGTGTCGCGGGCGGCAGGTACATGGTGTCGCGCATGCCCAAGGGCTGGTAAATCTGCTCGCGAACAAAAACGTCCAGCGTCTTGCCGCTGACGCGATGTACGATTTCCCCTAGTAATTCAAAATTGATGTCGCTATAGACAAACTTCGCGCCCGGCGGGTCCGCCGGTTTGTCAATGAGCGCTTTGTGGATGCCGGTTTCGTAGCCGCTCCAGACTGGCTCCAGATCCAGATCCGGCCGGAGACCGGAAAAATGCGTCATCAGATCGCGCACCGTAATCTCGCTGGCGCCGCCTTGGAATTCCGGTAGATAAGCCGTGACCGGATCGCCCAGCCGAACCTTGCCTTGTTCGACCAACTTCATCATGGCCGGCGTTGTAGCAATGACTTTGGTGAGCGAAGCGGCGTCGTAGATCGTATCCACAGTGGCGGCTTCGTGCTGCGGAACCAGCGCGCGCGATCCATACGCTTTACGAAAAACAATTTTGCCTTCGTGCCCAACCAACAGCACGGCGCCCGGAATGTAGCCGTCTTTGATGGCCTGCTCGGTGATGGAATCGAGCGCCGCCGCACCCGCGAACGTCTGGGCCCACGCCTGGGCGGCGCATAAGACCATAACGCTTGTGAGCAAGCCGTGCTTCATAGCAGCTTCTGAGCGATTTGCTCCATCAGGCCAGCGATTTCGAAATCCTTCTGGGTGATGCCGCCGGAGTCGTGCGTCACCAGGTGCACCGTGACGGTGCTATAAACGTTGGCCCACTCCGGGTGGTGGTTCTTCTTTTCGATGGAGGGAGCGCACGTCGCCATGAAACCCATGGCGTGCGGGAAATCGGGGAACTTGTAGGAGCGGTGCAATTTACCGTGTTGAACGGACCAGCCGGGCAGGCCGGACAAACCAGAAGTGATCTCGGCATCGGAAAGTTTGGGCGTCACTCTCAAATTGTAGCGCCGGGCGGCATGCGGTGGAGGGGGCGGTTGAGTGTTTTCAACAAGTTGTTGGGTTCGTTCCGTCAGGGCGATGTTTTTTGGGTTTCAATCGTAATCAAAGGGCGCGAGGCTCACTGCCGCGACGGGCTTCAGCCTGAGGATCTCTCACGTGGATGGCCGTCTTGGGCGAACGAAAACGATAACTCACTGAAGGCCCGGCACAAAGCTTGCGCGTAGGTTACGCTATCGCGACGGAGTGGAGGAATCGACGCGCTGATACCCACTACATTGGAGGACTGGGAGGTGCGGATACTTCTCGAAGCGCGGGTCTTTGAAACTGAGCCTGCACTGATAGAAGGCCGCGCCGCGATCCGAACGAATCAGACGAACATGCCGGCAGACGGCACAAAGCCCGGCTGTGGATTGCGAGTCTTCGGCCACGAACGTCAGCTTAGCGCGATTGGGCCGGGACCAGCTCCGGCTTGGCTTGGCCGATCGTGTGCAGCAAAACTCGCAGTTCCTGGGCCTTCAGGGGCTTAGAGAGGTAATAGTCCATCCCAGCCCGCAGGCATTTTTCGCGATCGCCGGTCATGGCATTCGCAGTAAGAGCGATGATGGGTACGCGGGGAGTCCCCAACGTCTTCTCCCTGTCGCGAATGGCACTAGTCGCCTGGAACCCGTCCATTTCGGGCATTTGGACGTCCATCAGCACCGCGTCGAACTCTCCTGTCGCATACAGGCTGACCGCCTCCAGGCCGTTCTGCGCCAGGACTACGGAATGGCCCATTTTTGCCAACAAACGGGCCGCCAGGTGCTGGTTCACAACGTTGTCCTCAGCCAGAAGGACGGAGAGGGCGCGCTCTGACGCCGGTTTTGCAACGATGCCGGCAACGGGTTCCACACACTCCGGAGCCAAGACGAGCTGTATGTTCCTTAGCAATTCATTTCTGCCGATAGGCTTGCTGATAATTGCCCTTATGCCCAGCCTTTTCCACTCAGAGGATTGGGGTCGATGTCCCACCGATGTCAACAGGAGGATGGGCACTCCCGCTGCCAGATTCTCTTCCGCGATTCGCTCTGCCAGGGCGAAGCCATCCATGCCGGGCATCTGGTAGTCCAGAAGCACCAGATCGAATGGCGTTGACCTAAGGGCAGCCTGCCGCAACGCGTCCAGTGCCGGTTCCCCGCCATCCACGGAAAGCGTGCGCATTCCGCGGTTACGGACGATTTGCTCGCACAACCGCCGGTTGGTAGCGTTGTCGTCCACAATCAGCACCATGCGTCCCTCCAGTTCGCAGGTGCCGGCCTTAACCTCCACTGACGGGGTCCGGTCGATCTTCAATCCGATGGTGAAGTGGAATACACTTCCCTTGCCAACTTCGCTCTCCACCCAGATCCGTCCGCCCATCTTCTGCACCAGCCGGGTGGCGATGGACAACCCCAGGCCGGTGCCCCCGAACTGGCGCGTGATGGAACCGTCGGCCTGGGTGAAGGGCTGGAAGATTGCGTTCAACTGTTCGGCTGGAATTCCAATGCCGGTGTCGCGCACCGAAAAATGCAGTTCCACATCGTCGCCAGACTCCTTCTCCAGCTGCACCGTCAGGACAACCTCGCCCTTCTTGGTGAACTTCATGGCGTTGCCGATAACGTTGACCACTACTTGACGTAGGCGCACGGGGTCACCGATGAGGCGGCCGGGAATATTGGGCGAGATATCGCACACGAACTCCAGCGCCCGCTCGGAGGCATTCATCGCCAGGGGACGGACCATTTCCGTGACGGCGTCATACAGCGCAAAAGGGCCTTCTTCGAGTTCCAGCTTGCCCGCTTCAATCTTGGAGAAATCCAGGATCTCATTCACCAGGATGAGCAGGGAATCGGCTGAGGCTTTGGCCATTCCGAGGTACTCACGCTGCTCCGGTGTGACGTCGGTGTCCAAGGCCAGTTCGGTCATCCCGAGAATTCCGTTCATGGGGGTGCGGATTTCGTGACTCATGTTGGCCAGAAACTCGCTCTTGGCCCGGTTGGCGTTCTCGGCGGCATCCTTGGCGCGTTTCAGATCGCGGGTTTGCGTTCCTACGCGGCGGCGCAGAATTACTACCCAGGCGAAGGCGGCGATGGCGAGCATAGTAAGCGAGACCGCTAGCCATAGAGTCCGCTGCAGGGTCCACCAGGCAGCTTCTTCCACCACCACGACGTCGGCGGGAGACCGCAGCAGCAGCGAGAAGGCTTGTGGAACCGCATGTCCCGGAGACGGGGCTTCAATGGAGGCGATTCCAGTGACGCGTAACAGGCTGCCGCTTTCCGGTTCCACCAATCCGTTGCCCTCCAGGCGTGCACTGAACAACATGCTGCCCACCTGAAGGGCAAGCCGCTGTTCCGAAGGACTGGTGATACTGTCCAGCAAAACGGCATCGAGTTTGACCGGCTCGGAGTCCAGACCTTCGTCCAGTATGTCCGCAACGGTCACCAGAGGAGCTTCGGCCAGAGTAGCGTGGCCGGTCTTCCGCAGCGCGGCGTCCACCATGACGGGATTGAACGGGCCTGCCTGCGCGAAGCCGGTTGCCTCCACCAAGTCCCCCAGCGCCAGATGGACTTCGGAATGATTCTGGATCTGTACGCCGCCATCGGGGCTGGACAAAAACGTGGGCCCCGTAGGACGACTGAGCACCACTTTCCCGATAATCCGGATGGGCTCGTTAGGATCCGATCCTTGCGAAAACTGCAGGATTTGTCCAATGGAGCGAATCGTTCCCGCAGCCGCATCCTTGATGTCCATCCGCAGGAACTCTATACCCGGAACCTGAATCGTAATTCCCAGAAACTGCCGCTTCCGGTTGAATCGTGGACCGCACACTCCGCGAACCTTGATGTGGGAGAAGAGCAGGCCGGGCGGCAACTCCTGATCCCCCACCACCGATACCTGGAATCGATGCGATCCCCATCTTACGCCCAGGAGGGATCTTCCATTGCTCCTGGTCACGGAGAAGACGATTCCCTCGGCCTCCACCCACTTGCCTTCCGGCACTCCAGCGAACATCTGCTCGGTTGTAACATCCGCGGGTTCCGGCAAAGGCTCTTCCCCAAGGATCCGAATGCTGGGACCAGTGATGACCGGGGCAAAATCTCCGGGACCACTGAATCCGTTGATCGCGACGCTTTGACCGACGTGCAGGTTGGGTATCTGGCTGGTGGCCACAGCAACGTAGATGCCCTCTCCATGATCCTGAATGAACAGGTTGCCGCCACGCGGGTTGAAGAATGTGACCACCGCTTGCAAATGCACGGGGTAGTTTCGTTTGGCCTCCCCCTCCGCAAGCCGGCGGATCTGTTTCACGCTGGTCAGAAGGGGTAAGCGAACCACCTCAGATTCCGCGTTCGCCTTTTCGGGCGTCAAGAACGTAATCTCCTTTGCCGAACGCACAAACACTTTCATGCCGACGATCGCCGAGTGCACGTCCATGCTCAAAGCCAGGACCCCTGCCACGCGAATCGGACGGTCAGCAAAAGAGGCGTAGTCCACTCCCGCGACGTTCCTCACGAAAACCTTGATGTCCTGGTCGCCGGTATGAAGAGTGAAAGTCAGCCTGCCGCTGTGATCAATGCCTGGGGAGCGGCTTACCCCTTCGATCTCCACCATCTGGTATTGCAAGCGCCCCGAACGAAGTTCGGCCGTGGTGGCGTGAACTGGAACGGGTGGGTCAATGTTCGCGGCTTCGTGCGTCTCGAGGATGGTAATGGCGGGACCCATTCCGCCGGTGGCAACGGTGCCTGTCAGCTCTATCTGCTCCGCGTAGCGGTTTTGCGCCGATGCCATGTTGTCTTCAATGCGCGCACCGCCCGTTGCGTCCTGAAAGAACACTTGCTGGAGCGAAGTATCGCCGTAGGTAATCGTGCCGCGAATGCGCACTGGAACTTGCGTGGTAACGTCAGGCAGACTCCGGATTTGCTCGACCGTAGTGATGGGTTCGGCCGCGGAGCGCTGACTTAGGCGGCCGCACCCAGCGTTCCCGAGGGTGAAGAGCGCGGCAGCACTCACAACGCGGAACTTCACATTAAGACGGAACTTCACACTAATGCCTATCGGCCTTGCTGGGGGGACCTTGAACACTATCTTTCCTGAGTGATTGTGTCCCAATAGGATTGTGCGATAGACTTTCGGTGATTTGCATAGGAGCATTGAGTGAGAACGCGGTTTATTGCATTAGTTCTATTCATGACGTGCGGAGTGACGGCTGCGCTGGCCCAACGGGGATTTCTGGAAGGAACTCCCAAGCCCCCCGCCGTCATCCCCACGGGGCCCACACCGAAAATGGCGGACGGAAAGCCGAACTTCTCGGGCGTCTGGAATTCGCCCAATTTCGGGAACACCGGCGGACCGCTGCCCTTGCAAGCGTGGGCGCAGAAGGCGGCGGAAGAAAACCACAAGAATGACGACGCCGACGATCCGGAAGCCAAGTGCCTGCCGGGTGGCGTGCCGCGCATTTCCCCCTATCCGATGAAGATCGTGCAGACATCCGACCTGATTGTGATGTTGTTTGAGGGCAATGTACACTCCTATCGCCAGTTCTTTGTGGACGGCCGCCCTCACGACAAGAGTCTGGATCCCAGTTTCATGGGCGAGTCCATCGCGCACTGGGAGGGAGACACCCTGGTTGTAGATACGGTGAATTTCAACGACCGGACGTGGCTGAGCAGTTCCTCCGCGGCGCCGCATACGGATAAACTGCATGTGGTGGAGCGCTACCGGCGTCCCGACCTGGGCCACATCGAAGTGGACATTACGCTGGAGGATCCAGGCGCGTTCACCAAGCCGCATACATTCAAGCGCCAACACACGCTGGACACAGAATGGGAGATTCACGAGTATGTGTGTAATGACCTGGTACTCGATCTGACGCGCAAGTAAGATTGTCTTTGGGAGGTGATTCCGTGAAATCGAATTCAAAGCTTGGGTATGTGGTGGCGGGCGGGCTGGCTCTGGCGGCGGCCACAATACCAGCGCTGGCGCATCACGCGTTCGCGGCGGAGTTCGATCTGAACAAGCCCTTCACAGTGAGCGGCGTGGTGGCTAAAGTCGCCTGGCAGAATCCGCACGTCTATGTCTTCCTGGACGCGAAGGACGAGAGCGGTAAGACCGTAACCTACGCCATGGAATGCAACAGCGTGAATACGCTCACGCATAAGGGTTGGACCCGGGACGCTTTAAAAAAGGGCGACAAGGTGGAAATCAGCGCCTACGGAGCCAAGGATCCCCGGCCTCTGAAGGATGGCTCGATTCACGCGAATGCGCGGTCGATCAAATTTTCCGATGGCCACAGCGTGTCGGCCGGATCCTCGTCTGGCGAGGACACGAAGAAGTAATCTTACTTGGCGAAGAACTTGCTGTAGTCGGGCGTAGACTCGCACACGAACTCGTCGATTCTTTCGAGCTCCGGACGTAGAGGCAAGGTCCGTTGCGGCATCACCCACGGGCTAACCCAGACGTTGGGATCCTCCACTGTGACGTCATACAGAAGAGAGCCGTCTTCGGTCTTGCGATAACGCTCAATCACGTGCAGGGCTTCGCTGTGCATGAATCCGCTGACTTCGGTTTTCTCATTGAAACCGATGGTATCCACCACCAGAGTGTCCCCGTCCCAGCGCGCGACGGCATCGCCCATGAAGGTGGGATCGGGGTCTGTTGGATGAGCGCGTCCGTCGGTTGGAATGATGCGGAAGGTGTTGGGATACTCGAACATCATCACCAGCAATTTGGGCGTGTGGACAAATTGAATCGGATAGGGCGTGACGAAAGATTGCGGGACGCCCAGAGGATTGCAATCGGAGCCAGTCGTCAGGGTTGTGTTCCCCCGGATTTGATTGCCCTGCCGCACAATGCGGTATTTTTCCGCGCCCGGCTTGAGTGCGGGCGGCATGGCATTGCGCAAGCCGGCGAAGCCGTAGACTCCCGAGAAATCGGGCTGGCCGCCGGGCAAACGAGCGTTCTTCGCAGGCGAGGGAGCAGGATTCGCCGCTGCCACGCCACCGGTTACTGTGACGGTGAGGGTCTTGGTTAATGTAGTGTTGTCCGGGCCGCCGACGCTCAGAACATAAGTAGTGGTGGCCGTGGGCGTGACCTGATGGCTTCCCCGGGCGGTGACCCGTCCGACACCCGGATCAATGCTCACCGAGTTGGGATTTTCGGTTAGCCAGGAAAGCAGCACGGGCTGGCCCGCTTGAATAGAAGTGGGCTTGGCGGAGAAGTCCATGATCCGCACGGGCGGGACGACACGAGTTGGCTTGGCGGGGGCAACCGGGGGAGCCTGACCGGCCGCGGTCAATACGAAAGCGAGCAGCAGGGTGACACAAGAAAGCCGTTTCATCGCTCCCTAAAATAGCAGAGCGGCGGACCGAATCGAACCCTCCCGGATGGGAAGCTCGGTTTCAGATCCAGTTTTTACGCAGCAGCCACACTTTGACGAGTTGCGTCAGCACGGCGTAACACAACAGCGTGAGCAGCAGGAGCGGCCAATAGAGCGCTGGAAGCGTAGTAAAGCCGAGGTAGTCTCCCACCGGGGAGAAGGGGATGGCAATTCCGATCGCCATGATGATCAACGACATCGCCAGCACCGCCGTCGAAGAGCGGCTTTGGAAGAACGGGATTCTATTGGTCCGAATGATGTGGATGATCAGTGTCTGCGTCAGCAAGCTCTCGACAAACCAGCCGGTTTGAAACAAGCTCCGGCTATGGGCGGCAGCTTCCGGCGTGCTGGTGTTCCAACAGTTGAAAACGTACAGCATCATTAAATACGTTGTGTAGTCGAAAATCGACGAGCATGGACCGACGAAGATGATAAAACGCGTGAGTTGCTTAATATCCCACGGGCGGGGCTTCTCCACCTGCTCGGGATCGACATCGTCGGCCGGGATAGCAGATTGGCTGATGTCGTAGAGCAGGTTGTTGGCTAGGATCTGGATCGGCGCCATGGGCAGGAACGGGACAAAGATACTTGCTCCGAGCACGCTGAACATGTTCCCGAAATTGCTACTGGCGCCCATCCGGACATATTTGAGGATATTGGCGAACACCTTGCGCCCCTCCACTACTCCCGCTTCGAGAACCAATAGTGATTTCTCCAGCAGAATCATGTCCGCCGATTCTTTGGCGATATCAACAGCCGTATCCACGCTGATGCCCACGTCGGCGGCGCGCAGAGCGGGCGCATCGTTAATGCCGTCTCCCATGAATCCGACGGTATGCTGGCGGGATTGCAGGGCCCGAATGATGCGCTGCTTATGCCCTGGTGAAACGCGTGCAAACAACGTGGTCTTCCACGCCGCATCGGCAAGCTGAGCGTCGCTCATGGCCTCGACGTCGCTGCCCAGAAGCACGAAATCGGTTGCCAGTCCCACTTCCTTGCAAATCTTGCGAGCCACCAGATCGTTGTCTCCGGTTACGACTTTCACCTCAACGCCGTGGCCTTGCAGCGCCTTGATCGCCTCCTTCGCGGATTCCTTCGGCGGGTCGAGGAAGGCAACGTAGCCATTCAGAATGAGGCCGGACTCATCGGCTTTGGTGTAAGGCGTCGAGTCTCCCGCGACAACACCGCGAGAGGCGACGTCCTTAGAGGCAACGGCTAGCACCCGAAAGCCGTCGGCAGAGAGCCGCTCATGCTCCTTCCGCAGCTCATCGATGTGCGCGTGGTCCATCGGATACAATTTGCCATCGAGCTGGAAGTTCGTACAAAGGGGAAAGATTGCCTCCGGAGCCCCTTTGCTGATGATGCGGTCTTGAGAATCCGGGGTGCGCACAACCACCGACATGATGCGGCGCTGAAAATCGAAGGGGATTTCGTCCACCTTGGCATATTCGGGAATTTTGTCAGCCTGGGTCTCCGCATGCGCGAGAACCGCGCGATCCAAAACGTTTTTCAGGCCGGTCTGGAAGTGGCTGTTCATGTAAGCCAGCGCGAGAACTCCCTCGTCTTCCTTCAGCGCCACATCGCAGTGCCTTTCCAGGATCACGTGATCCATGGTCAGCGTCCCGGTTTTGTCGGTGCACAGCACATCCATCGCGCCCAGGTTTTGGATGGCGTTAATGCGCTTCACGATAACCTTCTTACGGCTCATCGCGACGGCGCCCTGTGAGAGGCAGACGGTCACGATCATGGGCAGCATCTCAGGTGTCAGTCCTATGGCCACGGCGATGGCGAAGAAGAAAGCCTCCCGCCAATTGCCTTTGGTGAGTCCATTGATGACAAATACTAACGGAACCATCACCAGAACGAAGCGCATAATCAGCCAGGTGAACTTTGCGATTCCCCTGTCGAAGGTGGTCGGCGCCTCTTGCTCAGTGAGAGATTGAGCCACGGCTCCGAGATAGGAATCTTGCCCTGTTGCGACGACCAGGCCGGTGGCCGAGCCGCTTTCCACGCTGGTGCCGAGGAACGCGATGCTGGTTAACTCAACCGGCAAAGTGGTTACCGGGTTCTTTTCCAGCTCGAATTTCTCCACAGGAAATGCTTCGCCCGTGAGCGAGCTTTGGGTTACAAATAAATCCTTCGCGGCGAGTATGCGTACATCGGCAGGGATCATGTCCCCAGCTGCCAGCGTCACCACATCGCCGGGAACCAGTTGGGATACCGCGATTTCCTGGGGCTGCCCGTCGCGGATCACCGTCGCGGTGACCGAGATCATGGCCTTAAGCTTGGCCGCCGCCTTGTCAGCCTTGGCCTCCTGGACCAGTTTCAGGCCCATGCTCAAAGCGATCATTAGCGAGATCATGGTCCCAGCCCGGAAATCGCCGGTGGCGAAGGAGACGCTGGCTAACACTGTGAGCATGATCAGCAGGGGGTTCAGCACCGCGTGCCAAATCAATTTGCCTAAACCAAGCGCCTGGTCCTTGGCCAGCACGTTGGGGCCGTGCTCGGCCAGGCGCGTCTGCGCTTCCGCGGCACTTAATCCTTGGGGACCGCTGGCGAACCGCTTGAAGACGTCAGCGGCTTGCATCGACGCCGATTCGATCACGATTTGTGAGACTTGAATATGTGGCTTATCGTGCCGAATGGCGGCGAAAAGACGCTTGGGGAAAACGGCGGTGGGGGCTTTGGACATTCAGACGTCTAGACATCCAGGCCGACGGCTCGCATGAGTTCCAACGCATTGCCGCGCTGGACCACGCCGGGTCGCAGGCGGTAATCCCAATGAATTTTCCCGCCCTCGAACTGATCTTCGAAATGCACGTTGCGCGCGGACAAGCCATCCGCCATTTCGGCGAGGGCGAGGTCGTGCGTGGTTGTGAGTCCGATCGCACCGCGTTCCAGGAGACCTTTTAACAGGGCCTCGGCGCCAATGCGGCGGTCGTGGGAGTTTGTTCCGCTGAGCAATTCGTCTAACAGAAAAAGCACTTGCGGATCAGCACCCGCGGCGTCGACGATGGCTTTTAAGCGGCGGATCTCGGCATAGAATCGCGATTGGTGATCCGCCAGCGAATCGTTGGCGCGCAGGGACGCGCCCACCTGCAGGCGGGCCAAGCGTAGCGACTTGGCGGTGACGGGAGCCCCCGCCCATGCCATCGCGACGCTCAATCCCACGGCTCGCAATAACGTACTTTTCCCACTCATGTTGGAACCGCTAATGATCCACAAGCCCGTATCTCCGCCTAGGGCGACATCGTTGGCGACTGCCTCCTCCGCCGCAATCAGGGGATGCGCCAAGTCCGCCGCCTGGTAAACCGGTTGCGGACCGGCCAGCAATTCCGGAAACACGGCAGCCGGATGTTCATACGTGAATGCGGCGAGTGAACCGAGGGCCTCATATTCCCCTACCGCCGCGATCCAATCGGCGATGTGCGGACCGCATTGCAGACGCCATGCCTCGATTGCCATCGCGAATTGCGGAATCCACAGCAGGGGTGCGGACAGCACGGCGAACACCTGGTTGTAGGCCCACTCCATCCATTCCACCAGTCGCTGCAGGCGCCGAATATGCGCGGTGGCGCTGCTGCCGTTCAGGCGCAGGCGTTCGCGCAGGGCCACTAGAGCGGGAGAAGTCGCGGGTTCCTTTTCCAGGCGGTCTAAGAGCAACGCGATCAGGCGTAGTTCCCGGGCGGGTGTGTTGACGGCTTGGGTGATTTCGAAAATCGGTTTGCGGATGGCCCAACCGAAGAGGATCTCGACGGCGGCCACATACAGAAAAGGACGGATGCCTTCGCCCGCGATCCAAACGATGCCAGTGGCGGCTCCAGCAATGGATAGCAGAAATGCAATGAGGCGAGCTCCACGGAACACCGCTACCGGAGGAAGCGCTCCCCAGGCGGCGAGTCGGCGATCATCCAGAGCGGAGCGAATGTCTTCGCCAATTACCGCCAGGTCTTCGCGCAGGTCTAACTTGGGAGCCAGTTCGCGTACGGCGGTCTGGCGAGCCACTACATCCACGTGTTGGCCCGGAGCGAGCAGCCATGCCGACAGCGTACGTTCGCCCGTTCCCGTGCGCGCCGTCGACAGCAACTCGAATAATGACCCGCGGCCGAATACATCCAGATCATCGGCGTACATGTGGCGCGGATCGCGCAGGTCTTCTCCCTGACGCCCTTGGCCCGCCCAGCGATTCTGCAGCCGGGCCAAACCCAGGCCGTAATAGGCAACGCTGCGCGCGGCCCGTTGGAATTCGCGAACTGTTCTCGGATGCATCGACATCATGATCACCAGCGCGATGCCAGGACCCAGCAGCCACCAGGGGGAGATCCAGGCGGGTCCCAAAGACGCGGCGGCTACGACCGCCAATGCCAGACCGGTGACCAAACGCGCATTTCCAAGAATGTGCTGGCGGCGTTGGACGCGCGCGAACTCCGTGCTCCAGCGTTGGTGTCGCGCTGTGTACTCTTCCAGTGGTGTCAAGTTGGTTGTCGCAAAGGGGACAACTCGATTCTACCCGGCCCGCCAAACGGTTATTCTAAGGACTTCGCTATGTTGCCTCGCCTTCGTCAAGATCTGGATATGATGCCCTCGCCGATGCAAGACCGTCCGGGCCTGCTGATGCGCGATCCATTTCAGTTTTCGTCCGCCACATTGGTCATTCCGAAAGACCTGGTTCAGTGCCTGACATTTTTCGATGGCGAACAATCCTCACTGGATCTGCGCGCGTACCTGGTGCGCCTAACCGGCGACCTGGCGGTGGGCGAATTGGAGCAGCACCTCATCGATACGTTGAGCAACGCGGGCTTTCTGGAAGATGACAAATTCGCGGAGATGAAGGAGTTGGCGCAACGCGAGTTTGCGGAAGCTCCTACGCGGCTTGCGCAGCACGCGGGCAGCGGATATCCGGAACGGCCAGGCGAGCTAAGAGACACCTTCGAGGGGTACCTGGCTGGACCGGGGGACGACGCGCCCGCAGGTCCTATTTTGGGCATCGCCGCGCCGCACGTGAGCCCCTTCGGCGGCGTGGAATCTTACCGCGCCGCGTATGCTTCTCTGCAGCCCAGTGACGCGGATCGCACCTTCGTGATCCTGGGCACGTCGCATTACGGCGACCCCGACCGCTTCGGCCTCACGCGCAAGCCCTTCGTCACGCCTTACGGGGAAACCGTCCCGGATGTGGCCCTGATCGACGAACTGGCGAATGCCGCGGGCGATGCCGTGATGATGGAGGATTACTGCCACGCAGTGGAACACTCCATCGAGTTCCAGGTGGTCTTTTTGCAACACCTGTTCGGTCCCGGCATTCGCGTGGTCCCGATCTTGTGCGGATCCTTTGCGCGCAGCATTTATGAGGGCGGCTTACCGGAAGACGATGAGGGTGTGCGGCGTATGCTGGGCTCATTAGGCGAGATCGCGGCGCGCGAAGGTAACAAGCTGGCGTGGATTCTGGGGGTCGACATGGCGCATATGGGACAGCGTTACGGTGACCGCTTTGAAGCTGTTGCCGACCAAGCGGAAATGGCTACAGTGGCCGAGCGGGATCGCAATCGCATCCGCCAAATGGAAGCCGGCGACGCGCGCGCTTTCTGGGATCTGGTGCAGGAAAATCATGACGACCTCAAATGGTGTGGTTCTTCTCCCATCTATACGTTCCTGCAGGCGCTGCCCCAAGCGCGCGGACAACTGCGGCATTACCAGCAATGGAATATCGACGACAAGAGCGTGGTAAGCTTCGCGGGCATGCGATTTCATTCCTGACGCCTTAGTAGACGACACTATTTCTAGGAGACCCACCTTATGAAACGAACCGCACAAGCCCACTGGCAAGGCGATCTGAAAGCCGGAACCGGCAACCTGACCACGGCCAGCGGCACGCTCTCAAAAACGCCGTACTCCTTCAGCGCGCGTTTTGAGAATGGCCAAGGCACCAACCCCGAGGAACTGCTGGCCGCGGCCCACGCGGGATGTTTTACCATGGCCCTTTCCGCGCAACTGATGGAGGCCGGCCTCACGGCAGAAAGCCTCGACACCACCTGCACCATCACTCTGGACAAAGTGGAGGGCGGTTTCGGCATTACAGAAAGCCACTTGGAATTGCGCGCGAAAATTCCAGGCGCCACACAGGAAGCTTTTGAGACCGCTACCAAGGCCGCTGAAACCGGGTGTCCTGTTTCCAAGTTGTATAAAACGTCCATCACTCTGGACGCGAAACTCATTCCGTAGATTCGCAGAGTTATGAGTAAACACTCTCCCACTCGCCGCGAAGTGGTGCTGGGGATGGCGGCCGCCCATTTAATGGAGGCTCAGTCTACCTCGCAGGCTTCATCGATTTGTTTTATGGGCGTGGCGGAGATGGCGCGCCTCATCCGGACAAAGAAGTTATCCGCGCGAGAAGCGCTGGCCGCGCACCTGCAGCAAATTGAGCGCGTCAATCCGAAAGTGAACGCCATCGTCACGCTGGTACCGGAGATGGCCGCCGCGGCGGCACTGAACGCCGATGAGATGCAGGCTCGCAAGCAGCCGCTGGGGCCGCTCCATGGCCTCCCGGTGGCCCACAAGGACCTGGTGGAAACCCGGGGAATCCGCACCACCTTCGGCTCGCCTCTCTACAAGGACTACATCCCCACGGAAGACGACCTGATTGTGGAACGCCTGCACCGCGCGGGCGCGATTACCATCGGCAAAACGAACACTCCAGAATTTGGCTCGGGATCGCAGACCTTCAACACGGTCTTCGGCGCCACACGCAATCCCTACGACCTGACGAAGACGTGCGGCGGATCCTCCGGAGGCGCGGCCGTGGCGCTGGCCTGTGGACTGGTCCCCGTCGCCGATGGCTCCGACACCGGAGGCTCCCTCCGCAACCCCGCGGCGTTCTGCAACATCGCCGGGTTCCGCCCGTCGATCGGACGCGTGCCCAATCCTAAAGCCGCCTTCGCCTGGTTCACGCTCAGCACTTCCGGATGCCTCGCCCGTTCGGTCGCCGACCTGGCGCTGGTTCTCAGCACCATCGCCGGACCCGATCCGCGCGCACCGCTCTCCATTCACGAAGCGGGAAGCATCTTCGCCCGGCCGCTGGACCGCAATTTTAAGGGCGCGCGCGTCGCCTGGTTCAAAGACCTGGGCGGGGCGCCCTTTGATCCGCGCGTTCGCACTATTGTGGATGCGCATCGCAAAACCTTCGAGTCCCTGGGATGCATCGTGGAGCAAGCCGAACCCGACTTCGCCCCCGCGGAAATCGCCTTCCGCGTCCTGCGGGCATGGAACACGGCGAACCAATATGGCGAGCGTCTCCGTCTGAATCCCACTGCCTTCAAGGACACCCTTAAAGGCGAGATCGAGGAAGGCCTGCGCTTGACGGCCACCGATGTGGCAAGAGCCGAAACCGCCCACGCCCTGCTGTGGCGGCGCTTTCAGGCGTTTCTCGACAAGTACGAATACTTCATCCTGCCCACCACGCAGTTGCCGCCGTTCGACGTCACCACGCCGTATCCCACCGAAATCGCCGGCGTGAAATTGGATAACTACATCGACTGGATGAAGTCCTGCTGGTACATCTCCGCCACAGGCAATCCAGCGGCATCGGTTCCCGCGGGCTTCACACCCGAAGGACTGCCGGTCGGCATTCAAATCGTTGGACGCGACAGGGCCGACTTCTCGGTCCTGCAATTAGCCCACGCCTTTGAACAAGCGACCGGATTCGGCAAGCGGCGGCCTATCATTTGAAATATGAAGGCTGACATCCGGGACCGCGTCATTATCCTAACGGGGCTTGCGGCCATCGCGCTGCCGTCGTGGTATTACACAGCGCGCGCCGCGTGGGAGATGTATCACATGGAGCAAGCTCCCAACATGTGGATGCCGCACGGCGGACCCTGGACGCTGACCGAGTTCTGGCTGTTGTTCGCCATGTGGACCGTCATGATGGCGGCCATGATGCTGCCCTCCATCACGCCTCTGACGCTCTTGTTCGCCTCCGCTAGCCGGGGCTGCGAGGAATGTCGGCCTTATGCGGCGACGGCGTGGTTCGTGAGCGGATATCTGGTTTCCTGGACGCTCTTCAGCGCCGCAGTCACGGGCCTGCAATACGGGCTGCATCAGGCGGCGATCCTGTCGCCGATGATGATCTCCCGAAGCGCGCAGTTCGGATCGTTACTGCTGTGCGTCGCCGGCGTGTTCCAGTTAACGCCGTGGAAATATCAATGCCTGGGACACTGCCGCACTTCCGGAGACATGGTCCGCGGGTGCATTGAACCCGGCCTGAAGCGAGCCTTTCGCATCGGATTCCAGCACGGCATCTGCTGCATGGGCTGTTGCTGGGCTGTGATGGCGCTGTTGTTCGTGACGGGCGTGATGAATCTGACATGGGTGGTCGCACTGACCGCGCTGGTACTGCTGGAGCGCGTGATGCCCGGAGGCCAGTGGCTGGCGCGTGCCGCCGGAGCGACGTTCATTGCCTGGGGTGTCTTCCTGGCACTCGCCAAAGGCTAACGCTTGTCGTTTATCGTTTATCAACCATCACTACGCCGCCCTTCACGACCACTTTGGTCTTTAGCCAATTCCAGTAGCCTTCCAGCGGATTCCCGTCCAACACAATCAGGTCCGCGAGCTTACCTGGCTCCAGCGTTCCGATCTGGTCGCCCATCTGAACGTAAGCGGCGGTATTGGGCCCCATCATCTTGACTAAATCCCGGGGGGAGAACATCACGTTGAGAATCTTCAGCTCATGATCCAGCCCGGCTAGCGGATCGTACGTGGTGTCGGTGCAGTAGCCGAGAATCGCGCCCGCATCCCAGATGGTGCGCGCGTTGACCGGCATGTATCCGGCTTCTTCACCCAGCCGCACTCCCCCGATGATGCCCTCCGGCCACTGTTTTCCATCGCGGAAGCGTGGGTTGTTGTCGTCCGCAAACACGCCGAAGACCGGGGATCCGAAACCGACCGTTCCCAGTACCTTTACGCCGGCCGCGGCCACCTTCTTCGCGTCGTCCTTGCTGACCCAGTCTTTGTTGGGAAGATGCACAAGAAGTTTCACTCCGGCATCCACAGCGGCCACCATCGCCGAAGTGCTGACGGCATGTACCTGCACCATCACCCCGACTTTCTTGGCCTCGTCGACAATGGCTCTGAGGACTTCCAATTCCTTTTCGCCAGGCCCCGGGACAGGCGTGAGAACGATCTCCCCAGTGAACTTAATACCCAGCTCCGCCGTGGCCCGAATCTGCGCCCGCGCCATCTCAGGAGTGTTATTTGCCAGCGGCACGGAGCCCGATGGAATAATGCGGGGTCCCTTGATGACGCCTGTTTCGATATGGTCCCGCAGCGTGGTGTTGCCTGCCGCTGGACCTCCTCCGGAGAGAATCGTCGTATAGCCGGCCTCCAGCAGCGCCTGCATCTGGGCCTTCTCGTTCGGTCCTGTATTGATGTGCCGATGCGCATCGATGAAACCGGGCATCACACTCATGCCCTTGGCGTCGATAGTAGCGCCAGCGGCCGCGGACGGCGCCCCGGCCTGCACGGAGGAAATCTTGCCCGCGCGCACAACAATCGATCCGCGCTCGATGACCGTGCCGTTGCCGGCCACGATGCGCGCGTTGGTAATGGTGAGATCCTGCGCGGATAGTGACGCGGCCGCGCCCAGGACCAAGCAAGCCGTTATTACGAAGAGGTTGCGTATCATCTTATTTCGCGCGTTATTTCGCGCGCCCTTTCGGACCCTGCGCGAGCATAGGCAGAGCGATGATCCAATCCCGATTGCCCTCGCGCGACACCGCGTATAGCGTTTTGCGGTCCTTGCCGCCCCAGGTCACCGTAATCGTCCCGCGCGGCGTCGGAATCAATCCGAGGTTCTTGCCTTCTGCGGAGATCACCTGAATACCCGGGCCCGTCGTTACATACAGCCGCCCCTCGGCGTCGAACGCGGAGCCGTCTCCGCCTCCAGCCTCCCAGCGCGTGAACTCCCTCTGGTTGGTCAGCGAGCCGTCCTTTTGCACATCGAACACCGCCAGCGTCGGGCCATTGGTCACGAACAATTTCTTTTCATCCGCGCTCAGCATGATGCCGTTGGTGTTTAAGTTCTCGCCATATTTTGTGATTTTGCCCGTCGGATCCGCGTAATACACAGTGCCGGCGGTGAAGTATACGCCGCCCTTGCTGTCCGAGGTGGAATCGTTTAAGACGGTCCCCAGGCAGTCGAGAACATCGCCGTTATACTTGGTCGCCAGCATCCCGCGTTTCGGAGTCAACCGCTCAATGGATGGATTCAGCCCGCGATTCACCACAAAGATCGCGCCCTTCGAATTCATCGTTAGCGACCCGCCCGTATTGGTGCCTGAAAACGCCGTCGAAATCTTGCCCGTCTTCACGTCCAGTTTCACCACCGCACTGTTGTCGTTCTGGGCGATGAGAAGGTCGCCATTCTTGTCAGGGATGGCGCCGTCGGCGTTATTCCCATCCACCTGCCAGACTTCCTTCCACTGCACGCCCGCCGCCACCACTCCGGGAATCGCCGCCACCGTATATTCGCGAGGTCCAGGAGCTGCCGCTGCCTTGGGAGCGCCGCCACCACCTTTCGGCGCGCCACCCTTGGGCGCACCGCCGCCCCGCCCCGGAGGGGGAGTCTTGCACGTCGCGATCATTTCCGGGTACCGCGAATCCGCCGCCGCCTGAACACCCGGCCCCGTCGTCCGCGCCGCCGGTGGAACCTGGCTAATAGCCAGTCCAGCCACCGCAATCAATCCCGCCAACATTAGTAGTCCTGATCTCATACAAGCCTCCCAACTTACGCGTTCCAGAATATCAAGATTTGTCGGCGATGGATTATCTTGTTTAAATGAACCTCACCCGAAGCGCCCGCGCCGCGTACGACTTCTACGCCTGAAGGTTCAGCATGGCCGCCAACTTCGGCCAGTGAGAACTCGCCCGCAGCGGTTCCCCAAACGCGCCTTGCAAGGACCAGAGGACGATCGGGTCGCGTTCGTCAATGGCTTTCTCGAGCCAATCGGCAGCCCGATCGATTTCGCCCAGGCAAAGATGGAAGACAACGAAGCCTCCGGCCGCTTGAGGGCGGCTGCCCGAACCAAGTTCCCGCAACACCGTGTCGGCGCGCTCGCGTTGCCCGGCGCGCACCAGGAGCCCCGCGTAAATTCCGGCATTCTGTGCGTACCATGGAGCCAAGGAGAACGCCCTCTCCGCGGGCGGAAGGGCTTCCGCAAACATCTGCCGCCCCGCGTAGAGTTCCGCCAGCATGTAATGCGTCCAGAAGAAATTCGCATCCAGAAGCAACGACTGACGGAGGCATTCCTCCGCATCTGAAAAACGGCCAACCGCCGCGAGGCCAAGGCTGGCGAAAGCCCGGTAGGAGAGTTGCAGCGGATCTCCCTGAATGGCATGCTCCAGCGCCTCGACGGATTCTTTCCGCCGACCGGCAAAATGAAGACACAAGCCCTTGGTAAAGTAACAATGCGGTGAAGCCGATGCCTCGGCCGTGGCCAAATCAAATTGGCGCCACGCCTCTATCCAGTCGTGGTCGTGCACAGCAGCCAAAAGGCCGAGTAGGGAATGCGCTTCGCCAATCGCAGGGTCGAGTTTCAGAGCCTTCTCGGCCAAACTCCGGCTCAGCGGAGCCACTTCGCGCAAGGCCGAGATGCCGATCGTCGTCCGGCCAAACAAGTAATCCGCATAAAGGGCCTGCGCCAACGCGAAGTGCGGATCCAAAGCGACCGCTTGTTCGTAAAGCACTTTGGCCTGCTCCATCGACTCCGCAGTCACCTTCCAATGAAAATGCCGGGCCTTCAATAGGGCTTCATACGCCGGAAGCTTCGGCGTGTAGCGCGACTTGGCGGCATCCTGCGGCGAGAGCTTGACCTTCAGCGCATCGGAGATGGCTGCGGAGATCTCATCCTGCACCGCGAACACATCCGCCATCTCGCGGTCGTATCGCTCCGACCATAAGTGCGTCCCATCCGCCGCCGTGATCAACTGCGCCGTCACGCGAATGCGATTGCCGGAGCGGCGCACGCTGCCTTCCAGCACCGTCGTCACTCCCAGCGTCTCGGCGATCTTGCGGATGTCCGTATTCTGCCCTTTGAACGCAAACGCGGAGGTCCGCGCGATCACCTTCAGCCCAGGGATCTTCACTAAGGCGTTGATAATCTCCTCCGCGAGGCCGTCGCTGAAGTATTCCTGTTCCTTGTCGCCGCTCATGTTGGCGAAGGGCAAAACCGCAATGGAGGGTTGGGCACTGCCAGGATTCGTCCCCGCCTTCTCCACCGCAGCGCGCACTTCGGCAGCGCTCGCAAAGCGCTCCGCAGGGGACTTCCGCAGGCAGCGCGTCACAATCTGCTGCAACGCGGCTGAGGCCTCCAGAGATCGTGGTTCGTCGCGCAGTACGCCGGCCAGGCTGTCGAACGCGCGGCGGCCGGCCAGTAATTCATACAGCACGGCTCCGAAACTGAAGATATCCGAGCGGGCATCCAGAACCTTGCCCTCGGCCTGCTCAGGAGACATGTACACCGGAGTGCCCGACACTCCTATGGTCTGCGTGGCTTCCTCATCCGAGATCAACTTGGCGAGGCCAAAATCGAGCAGCTTCGCGCCGGCGGCGGTCATCAGGATATTGGCAGGTTTCAGGTCGCGATGCAGGATCCCCTTAGCGTGCGCGGCGTCCAGCGCACTCAGAATCTGCAGCGCGATACGCACCACTTCCGGCACAGGCAGAGGACCCTTGAGAGGTTCGCCTTCGACATACTCCAATACCAAATAGTCCGGCCCGATGTCGTAAATCTGGCAAATATGCGGGTGATTCAGCGCGGCGATCGCGCGGGCTTCCTGCTCAAAACGCGCATTATGCTGGCTTTTGAGACGCTTGATGGCGACCTTGCGGTCCAGCCGGGGATCGTGGGCCTTCCACACTTCACCCATGCCACCGGCGCCAATGGGCGCGAGGATTTCATAGGGGCCGAGCTTATCGCCGCGAGTAAGGATCATTTGACTGAGTCAGACTAGTTTAGCCGACTGGCTTAATCTGCGTTTATGAGTGGTCCATTTCTGGAATCTTGCTACGATGAGAAATCACCCCAAAATGGCGCTCCGGTTCTACAACACCCTAACCCAACAAGTGGAGCCCTTTTCCACTCGCGACAACACCGTCCGCATGTACACTTGCGGACCCACGGTCTACAATTACGCGCACATCGGCAACTTCCGGTCGTTCATTTTTCCGGACATGCTGCGCCGCTGGCTGCGCGCGCGGGGTTTCACGTTGAACCACGTGATGAACATTACCGATATCGACGACAAGATCATCCGCGATTCCAAAGCCGCGGGCAAAGGCCTGGAAGAGTTCACCGCAAAATATACGGCGGCCTTCCTCGCCGATACCGCGTTGCTGCGCTGCGAGCGGCCGGAGCATGTCGTCTCCGCCGTCAAACACATCCCTGAAATGGTCGAAGCCGTCCAGCAACTGACCGAGCGCGGCCACACCTATGTCAGCGATGGCTCCGTCTATTACCGCATCTCGACGTTTCCCGGTTACGGCAAACTCTCACACAACGATTTCAGCGGCATCCGCGCCGGAGCGCGCGTGGATAACGACGAGTACGACAAAGACGATGCCCGCGACTTCGTTCTTTGGAAAGCCGCCAAAGAGGGCGAGCCGAGTTGGGAAACGCCCATTGGGACCGGACGCCCCGGCTGGCACATCGAATGCTCCGCGATGGCGATGAAGTATTTGGGCGAGCAGCTGGATATTCATACCGGGGGAGTGGACCTCACGTTCCCCCATCACGAGAACGAAATCGCGCAAGCCGAGGGCATTACCGGCAAACAATTCGTGCGCTTCTGGTTGCACGCCGAGCACTTGAGCGTGGACTCGCAGAAGATGTCGAAATCGCTGGGCAACGTATATACGCTGCGCGATCTCGCCGAGCGTGGCTTCCCGCCCGAAGCTCTTCGTTATCTGTTGGGCTCCGTGCCATATCGCAAGAAGCTGAATTTCACCTTCGATGGCCTGAAAGCGGCGATGACGGCGATCGAGCGACTCCGGAATTACGAGCTGCGCCTGAAAACCGCGCACTTCGCGGAAGGCGCGAACGATGCTCTGGAAGCCCGCGGGCAAGCCGCCGTGAGCGCCTTTGAAGAAGCTTTAGACGACGACCTCAACACAGCGGAAGCCCTGGGCGCGGTGTTCGAATACGTACGCGAAACCAACTCGGCTATGGATGCCGGCGAATTCCGCGCGCAGAATGTGCGAGCCGCTGTGGCCTTTCTCGCCAAATTCGACGCGATCTTCGACGTGCTAAAGCCTACCGCGAAAGCCGGCGGCGGCCTTTCCGACGAAGAAGTGGAAACCCTGATCGCCGAGCGCACGTCAGCTAAGAAAACCCGCAATTTCACCCGCGCCGACGAGATCCGCAAACAACTCGCCGAGCAGAACGTAATCCTGGAAGACACCAAGGAAGGTGTCCGCTGGAAGCGGTCTTAACGTCATGAAAATCGAATCCAAAGCCGTCCACTGGGGCGACCGCAAGAAACCCGGCGCCTACATCCCAGTCACCACGCCCATCTACACAGCCTCCAGCTACGCCTACGATTCGATGGAGCAGTTGGACCGCGTATTTGAGATGCAGGAAGAGGGCCCCTCCTACGCGCGCTACGACAACCCCACCCGCAGCGCATTGGAAGAAGTGATGCGTGAGCTGGAAAGCGGAGCCGGAGCCATCGCCTGCGCCTCCGGCATGGCCGCCATTCATACGGCGGTGCTGGCCGCATTGTTAGATCGCCCCAAACGTGTGCTGGCCGCGAACATGATGTACGGCGCCACCACGGCCCTGCTGATGAAGATTTTCGACCCCATGGGCGTCGAAACCACGCAGGTGGACCCGTGCGATCTACCCGCCTTCGAAGCCGCGCTGACGGAAGTGAAATTCGGAGCCGTGATTGTCGAAACGATTGCGAATCCGTTGCTGCGCGTTCCCGCACTGGATAAGATCGCGGCGCTGTGCCGCAAGGCCGATGTCCCGCTGATCGTCGACAACACGTTTGCTACGCCGCTGCTGGTGCGCCCGCTCGAACTGGGCGCAAGTATCGTGTGCCATAGCGTGACAAAGTATCTGGCCGGCCACGGAGACGTTCTGGGCGGCGTCATTATTTCCGATGCAGCCAACTTCGACACTATCCGGACTCTTTCCCGCACGATCGGCCCGGTACTCGGACCATTCGAAAGCTACCTCACGATGCGCGGCATCAAGACACTGGCGGTGCGCTTCGAGCGCCAGTGTTCCAACGCCATCCAGGTGGCTCGCTGGCTCGCGCAGCATCCGCGCGTCGAGCGGGTCTACTTCCCCGGCGATCCGCAGCACGCGGACGCGGAAGCCATCCAGCGTTTGTTTCCGAAAGACCGCTTCAGTGGACTGGTCGCGTTCGGCATAAAAGACGCCGACCGGGCGAAGGTGTTCCGGTTTATGGAGCGTCTGCAAATGGTGGTCCGAGCCACGTCCCTCGGCGACGTGCATACGATGATTCTGTATCCCGCTATGGCGTCCCACCGGGACCTGTCGCCCAAGCATCGCCAACGCCTGGGTATCCACGAGAATCTGGTCCGCATGTCTATCGGAATTGAAGCGATCGAGGACATCCTCGCCGATCTGGATCAAGCCTTAGGCAAGTAGGCGCGGACATACAGGGCCTGCGTAATCACATGGAAGATGGAGATGGCAGGACCGGCAATCAGCCGCCACGGAGCTTCTCTCCAATAGTAGATAGAGCCGCCGGCCTGCGAAACTTGCAGCACAAGCATGAACAACAGGAAGAGGAACAGGTACTGCAACGCAAGCTGGATCTTGCCGCGCAGTAAGATCGCCAGCCAACACAGCGAAGGGAACAAGGTCCCGAATACAAAGACCATGGAGTCCAGCGACAGAAATGAAAACGTCGCGGCGTGAGCGGTGATCGCAAACGCGACTTGTGGCGCTACCGCCAGTGCTGCCACCGCCACTGCCGCACGTCTTTGACCGGGATCCTGAAAGTACCAAACCCATAAGGCTTGCGCCAGAATCATGTGCACGGCGATAGCGACGGGCAAGAAATCCAGAGATCCTTCAGCGGTCAATAGCGGCAGGCCGCTGGTGAAGAGGTAGACGACGCCCAGCAGGCCGCTCGCGGCGGCAGCCAACCGGGAAGCGCGCGCAAACGTCACAGCCGTCGCCACTCAGGCCGCACCGGAGGATCTGCATCCTTGGCGATCGACAGCAGGAACATCACCTGCGCGATCGCGTACACCAGCGATATCGAGGCTGCGAACACATACGGCCTTCCGCCGCGCATGAATGACTCGATCACGGTGACGGCGGAATTCGCCGCGCCTACCGCCTCCACGATCGCGGTCACCACCATCGCGACTGCCAACTTCCCTGTCGCGACGCGCCACCGCCCATACGCCAACAGCGGCAACAAGAACATCCACAGAACGGTGAGGAGGTACGACGCCATCACGCTGATCCAAGGCAACCCGTTGAGCATCCACACGGCTCCCATGGTCGCGAGTGCGTAAATCACGCGCGGAAGCACGCAGAATACCGCGGTTAATAGAATGACCGGCAGCAGCCCGCGATCCCGCGTCCAGGCGACGCGCAACAACAGCAGCAGCACGCACCACACGATCTGGAAAAGTGCGAGGTACTGCTCCATTCCTTATGTAAGTTTGGACCGGACGCGCTCGCTCATGGCCTTGCCGTCGACGCGTTTGCCGGTGAGCTTGGCTTGGGCCGCCTTCATCACCACGCCCATTTGCTTGATGGACGTGATGCCGGTTTCGCTCATGGCAGCAGCGATGGCCGCGTCGATGTCTTCATCGGTGGCGGACGCGGGCATGTATTCTTCAATCTGCTTCAGCTCGGCTTCTTCCTTCTCGGCGAGTTCCAAGCGGTCGCCCTTGCGGAACATGTCGGCCGATTCGCGGCGCTGCTTCATAAGCGTGTTCAGCACCTGCATTTCCGTGGTTTCATCCAACGGCTTCATGCTGTCCACTTCCAGCTTTTTGAGCGCGGTCTTAATCATGCGAATGGTGCCCAGCCTGGCTTCGTCCTTCGCTTTCATCGCCGCCACCATGTCTTTTTGAATCTGATCTAACAGGGCCATATACTGGAAGCTAACACGCCCCTCCATGCACATCAAGAAACAACGGTTGTTAACTCCAGGCCCGACCCCTCTCTATCCGAAGGCCTTGCACGCGATGATGGACGCCGATCTACACCATCGCACCGAGGATTTTCGAACCCTCTATCGCACGGTCTTAGCGGATTTAAAAGAGGTGATGGGCACCAAGAACGATGTTCTCGTGCTGGTGGCCTCCGGCAGTGGAGCCATGGACGCTTCGGTGTCGAATTGTTTCTCCGCGGGCGAGACGGTCATCGTTTGTACCGCCGGCAAGTTCGGCGAACGCTGGGTGGAGATCGTGAAGGCCTATGGCTTGAACGCCATTGTGCTGGAGGCTCCTTATGGCAGCGCCGTACCGGCTTCCGCGGTAGTGCAGGAACTCGCCGCGCATCCCGAAGCCAAGGGCGTCTTCGTGCAAGCATCCGAAACGTCCACCGGCGCCGCGCATGACGTGCGGGCGATGGCCGAGGCGGTCAAGAAGACTGACGCGCTCTTTGTGGTGGACGCAATCACAGGTCTGGGAACGATGCCGCTCGATATCGACGGTTGGGGCATCGACATCTGCATCGGCGGGTCTCAGAAGTCATTCATGATTCCTCCCGGCCTGGCATTTCTGTCGGTGAGCGAGAAGGCTTGGAAGGCCATGGATACCGCCAAGCTGCCGAAATATTATTTCGGATTGAAGAAGGAACGCAAAGCGGCGGTGGGTGGTGAATCCGCGTGGACTCCGAACACGGCGCTGATGCTGGGCATGGCGGAAGCTTTGAAATACATCAAAGGTCTAACCATGCCGAAGCTGATCGAAAACGCCCAGCAACTGGCCGAGGCTACTCGCTTGGCCTGCGTCGAACTGGGCATGGAGTTGTTCGCGCCGGAGAGCCCCGCATCGTCCGTGACTGCCGTGAAAGCGCCGGCTGGATTGAGTTCCAGCGTCATCGTCAAGGAATTTCGTAAACGCTTTGGATCGATCATCGCCGATGGTCAAGGCAGCATGCAAGGCCAGATCTTCCGCGTCGCGCATCTCGGATATTTCGATTTTCCGGACTTGTTCGCGATGATTGCGGAGCTGGAGTTGATCCTGCTGGCGAATAAAGTTCCGGTGAAGCTGGGCTCGGGCGTCGCCGCAGTGCAGAAATATTACGCCAGCAAGGCGATGCAGGCATGAAGATCCTGATAGCCGAACCTCTGTCAGCCGCGGGTATCGCGGCCTTGAAAGCGCAGCCTGGTTGGGATGTGGTGGTTTCCAATCCCAAGGAATACACGCAGCATTTGTCAGATGCGGTGGCTCTACTGGTGCGCAGCGCCGTGAAAGTCGACGCCGCCGTACTGGCGCAAGCACCCCAACTCAAAGTAATCGGACGCGCGGGGGTTGGCGTAGACAATGTGGACTTGGCCGCCGCCGCGGCAGCCGGTGTTGTCGTGATGAACACGCCCGGAGGTAACGCCGTTGCCGTCGCGGAACACACGCTGGGCCTGATGCTCGCCATGGCGCGGTCCATTCCGCAAGCCAGCGCATCCACGAAATCGGGCAAGTGGGAGAAGAAGATTTTCCAGGGCTCGGAGTTGCGCGGCAAGACGCTCGGCATTGTCGGCCTGGGCGCTATTGGACGAGAGGTGGCTAAGCGCGCGCGCGCATTCGCAATGACGTTGATCGCCTATGATCCGTTCGTCAGCGCCGAAACCGCCGAAGCCGCGGGCGTGAAGCTGGTCAATCTGAGCACGCTGTACGCCGAAAGCGATTACATCACGCTGCACGTCGCGATTACTCCGGATACGCTCGGCATGCTGAATGATTCGGCGTTCGCACAGATGAAGCGCGGCGTCCGCCTTGTGAACTGCGCGCGCGGGGAGTTGATCGATGGCTCCGCGTTGGTGCGGGCGATTGAATCCGGCAAGGTCGCGGGAGCCGCGCTGGACGTCTTCGAAACCGAACCTCCGGCCGCCGGAGATGCCCTGCTGGCTCTGGCCGCGGTGTTCGCTACTCCGCACATCGGCGGGGCGACTGGCGAGGCCCAGGAAAACGTCGGGATCCAGATTGCCGAGCAGGTTCGGGATTTCCTGACTACCGGCGTAGCGCGGAACGCGGTTAGCAGTTAAACTTATAGGGGACCATCGTCGTCTGGCCCGAACCGCACATGGCGAGCAGCCTCAGCATCGACTTGGACCTAGGGGGCGCCCGGCAGTTGCTGGGGCGCGAAGAGTTGATTCGTGCATTCCGCACGATGTACCTCTCCCGGCGCATAGACGACCGGGAAATCCTGCTGAAACGGCAGAATCGAACCTTTTTCCAGATAGCCGGAGCCGGCCACGAGGCAATTCAGACGGCTGCGGGCATGGTTCTAAAAGCCGGGCACGATTGGTTCTTTCCGTACTATCGCGATCGGGCGCTGTGTCTGGCGTTGGGCGTTACCGCCGAAGACATGCTGCTACAGGCCGTGGGAGCCGAAGCCGACAAGGCGTCGGGCGGCCGGCAGATGCCCTCACACTGGAGTTCGCCCAGCCTGCATATTGTTTCGCCCTCATCGGCCACGGGAACGCAGTTCCTGCCGGCTCTGGGGTGCGCCGATGCGAACCGGCGCTTGGATCCAGCCTCCGATGCGATCACGATGGCCACCACCGGCGACGGAGCCACCAGTGAAGGCGAATTTTGGGAATCCCTGAACGTCGCGTGCCTGGAAAAGTTGCCGCTGTTGTATCTGGTGGAAGACAACGGCTGGGCCATTTCTGTTCCTATCGAACGGCAGACGGCGGGCGGCAACATAGCGCGGCTGGTCTCAGGTTTTCCGGATCTCGGGATTTTCGAGTGCGATGGCACAGACTTCGCGCAATCCTACGTCACCATGCACAAAGCGGCGGCGCATTGCCGGCAACATAAGGCGCCGGTATTGGTGCATGCCACGTGCACGCGGCCTTACGGGCATTCTCTGTCGGACGAACCGAAGCTCTATCAGACAGTGACGGAGCGGGCTACGGAAGCTACGCGCGATCCCCTGACGCGCTTCGCCGAGTGGCTGGTGCTGGAAGGCATTCTGGATACGCACGGGATCGAAATGATCGCCAGTGAGATCGATCTCGAGATCCAGCATATTACCGAGCGGGTGTTAAAGGCCGCCCCGCCTCCAAAAGGTTCCGCGCTGAAGTTTTTGTATTCGCCGACGGTGGACCCCACCTCGCAGGAGTTTGAAACCGAGCCGCACTTTTCAGGCGATCCCCGCACAATGGTGGATTCCATCTCGCGGACGCTGCATGAAGAGATGCGCCACAACCCCAAGATGGTTGTGTTCGGTGAGGACGTGGCGGATTGCAGCCGCGAAGAAAATCTCAAAGAGCTGAAGGGCAAAGGCGGCGTCTTCAAGGCGACCGCCGGCTTGCAGATTGTGCACGGCTCAGAGCGCGTATTCAACGTGCCGATTGCGGAAGCCGCTATCGTGGGCCGCGCGGCGGGTATGGCGACGCGTGGCATCAAGCCCGTGGTGGAGATTCAATTCTTCGACTATATCTGGCCCGCTATGATGCAGATTCGCGATGAGCTCGCCAGTTTACGGTGGCGGTCGTATAACGGATACTCGGCGCCACTGGTCATCCGCGTTCCCATTGGAGGATATCTGAACGGCGGCGCGGTGTATCACAGCCAATGCGGGGAATCGACCTTCACGCATATTCCCGGCCTCCGCGTCATTTTCCCGTCGAATGCATTGGACGCCGTGGGCCTGCTGCGGACCGCGATCCGCTGCGACGATCCGGTGCTGTTCCTGGAACACAAGCGTTTGTATCGCGAGCCCTATAACCGGTCACCGCATCCGGGACCCGATTACATGATCCCGTTCGGCAAGGCGAAGATTGCCAAGAGCGGAGCGAACCTCACGATCATCACCTATGGCGCGCTGGTGCAAAAGTCTCTGCAAGCCGCGCTGGCGATGGAGCACAAGGATCAGCGGCGGAGTATTGAAGTGATCGATCTGCGGTCCCTATCCCCGTACGATTGGAACGCGATCCGGACATCGGTTGAGAAGACCAGCCGTGTGATGGTGGTCCACGAAGATACGTTGTCGTGGGGTTATGGCTCGGAGATCTCGGCACGCATTGCCAGCGAGTTATTTAGTTCGCTGGATGCGCCCGTTGGCCGTGTGGGGGCCATGGACACGTGGGTGGGCTATCATCCGGACCTGGAAAACGAGATTCTGCCACAAGTGGACGATATCGTCACCGAGGCGGAACGAATTCTCAGTTACTGAGTCGCCAGGCCTTTGGAAGCCAGCAACTTTCCCACGGCCGACGCATACGAAGCCCAGGTTTTCTCCTCACGCTGCAGATGATCGCGGCCCGCAATGGTCAGGTCGTAGTATTTCGCGCGCCGATTGTTGGCGGAAAGCCCCCATTCGGATTCGATCCAACCCTTGGCCTCCATCCGATAGAGCGCTGGGTAGAGAGCGCCTTCTTCCACCAGCAGTGCTCCGTCGGTGGATTGCTGAATGGCGGACGTGATGGCGTATCCATGTGCCCTGCCCCACGTGAGCGTCTTCAGAATCAGCAGGTCGAGCGTACCGCGGACCAGATCTAGGGATGGTTTTTCCATACGTTCCTTACTCCACGCGCAGGGCTTGTAACGGATCTAGTTTCGCCGCGCGGGCGGCGGGGATGGCCGCGGCCAGCAATCCGATCAGAGCCAGAATAGCCGCGGCGCCGGCTATGGCCGCGTAATCCCGCGGAGGAGCTTCAAAAACCAGCGATGAAAGATAGCCCGCCAAGAGAATAGCGCCAGGCACTCCGATGAGGAGACCCGTGAGCATGAGAAGGATACTTTGCTTCAGAACCAGCCTCAGCACGCCGGCCGAAGTGGAACCTACAGCCATGCGGACTCCAATTTCGCGTGTGCGCTGCGTCACCCAATACGCCATCAGTCCGTAGATTCCCGCGGCGATCAATAGGAGAGCGATGACGCCCAGGGCCGCCGTGGCTTGCATTCGGACCGTGTCGTTGAAATAGGAGGCTCCGATTTCGCTTTCCAGTGTGAGAACCTCGTTTACCCGAAGAGGCAGGTGTTCGGCGAGGATCGCTTGGCGCACCAAGTTTTCTACATCGCCTGGGGGCATGGCGGTTCGAAGGTGGAGGCTGGCGACACCGCTGAACCCTCCGGCGACAGGTTTCTGGGTCAGCGGCACGTAGAAGATCGCGGGTGCGGAGTCTTTCACGCTTTCATATTTAATGTCGCGGGCGATACCGACCACCGTCAGTCGCTCGCGTTTGAGCACTACGATCTGCTGGCCTAGAGGGTTGCTATTCGGAAAGAGACCGCGTGCCAGAGTTTCCCCCAGGATGACGACGGAGGAAGCGGAGGCATCGTCGGACTGGGCAAAGGTCCGGCCCGCGGCCATGGAGATTCCGAGCGCCTGGAAGTAGTCCGAATCGATTCGCAAGACGATCGAGCTACGCTGCGGTGCGCCTTCCGCGACGCCCTGGAGGTTCACATGCAGCGAGCCTCCGCCGAAAGGCAGGAAGCTGCCGACAGCGGTGGCCGTGATCCTGAAATCGGCGCGGAGACGGGCAGAGGCTGTTTCCGCAGCACGCAGCATGATCGATTCGGCGTCTTTGGATGATGGATCGGTCAGCTCTAATTGCGCTACCGGCATGTTGCGCGCATCAAAGCCGAGAGGTACGGCCCGGAGGTTCCAGAAGCCGCGCAGGAACATGACCGCGCCCGCAATCAACACGACAGAGAGCGCAATTTCGGCTACGACCAACACGCGGCCGGAGGCAAAGGCTCCGACGGGCCGCTGGTTGTTCTGAGCAAGCCGGCCGCCTCGCAGCAATTGGAGTGCGGGAGCGAGTCCGCATAGTAGGCCGGTGAGCAAAGAGGCGGCGATGCCAAATACCAGAACGCGTGCGTCGGGCGACAGATCGATCGGCGCGGCAGGGGAATAACGCAGGCCCGCCAGAATCAAGCGTTCCGCGCCCCATGCGACGGCGATTCCGGCGATTCCACCGGCCAGAGCCAGCAGACCCGATTCGAGCAGGACCTGGCGCAGCACACGCGCTTTACCGGCACCGAGGGAGAGGCGAATCGCGATCTCCTGCTGGCGAGCGGCGCCGCGTGCCAGCAGAATGCAGCCGACATTGATGCAGGCCATGGCCAGCAGGACGGCCACAATCGTTCCAAGGATTTGAAGCGAGAGCTTGCGCTGATCCGAAATGCCTTCGTATCCAGCCGATCCGTCTTTGGCCAGCAGCCGGAACGTCTTGGGATCGAAGCGCGTAGGAGGTTCGACGGCAAACAATTGCTGCATGCCAGCGGACAAGTTCGCCTGTGCCGCCTGGATGGAGACGCCGGATTTGCGGCGGCCGAAGACCATCGTATTGCGGTTACGGTCCTGCGGCAGGTTCAGGCTATACGATTCGGCCATCGCGCCTAGCGGAACGTAAAGTTCACCCAGCCGGCTGGCCTTCCAAATACCTGTGAATGAGGCGGGCAGCACCCCGACGATGGTGAACGCGCTGTCGTTGAAGAAGATCGTCTTGCCCACGGCGTCCAAAGGATTGCCGAAGCGGTCTCGCGCGAAGCGGTAGCTCGCCACGGCGACGTGGGAAGTATGGGGAAAATCGTCTTCCGTTTTCAAGGTGCGTCCGGCAATGGCGGAGACACCCAGCGTGTCGAAGAAATTGCCACTGACAGCGCCGGCTTCGGCGGGCTTGGCAATCTGCTCATCGCCGTGATGTTCGCGCATGCGATAGCCGCCCGAAGCTGCAAGGCTCGAAAGGGTCTGGTTGCTGTCGCGCAAAAACGTGTATTCGGGGTAACGGAAGCGGATCTCATTCGCGCCGGTCATGGGTCGCAGGATTACGAGTTCTTCGGGATGTGGAACGGAGAGCGGCTTGTAGATGAGGCTATCGAGCAAGGTGAATACCGCCGTTGTGCCGCCGATGCCGAGCGCCAGAATTACGACGGCGGAGGCGGCGGACGCTTTCGACTTGAGCAACGTGCGTATCGAGTAATGCACATCGCGCCACCAGCCGAATAGGTACTCGGCGCGCGAGGCTTGGTGATCTTGCTGTTGGCGGATCAAGTGGCACTCCTTCCAGACGGGGCGCAGGGGGCCGAAACGGCGCATGGCTTCGGCTCTGGCTTGTTGCGGAGACTGGCCGGCGGCGAGCAGTTCGTCGACTTTCGCGGCAATGTGGAAAGCGAATTCGTCGTCGATATCGGCGTCTGGAGCGGGACCCCAGAATCGCAGATAACGCCTCCAAATGGGCTCGCGTTTCATCTCGAAAACGATTCTGCCACAACTCCCCTAAGATTTCAAGGGGAGATTTAAGAAAAGAGGACATTCAAGAAGGACAGGGGATACTAAGAAGTACTCATGACGGGCATTTCCAGGCGGGAGTTGTTGATGCTGGCGGCAACTACTCCGCTGGCGCGGGCGCAATTCCGCTCGTCCGTGCAAGTTGTAAACGTGTTCGTCACGGTGCGGGACAAAGAAGGGGAACTGGTACGCGGGCTCACGCAGGCCGACTTCGAGTTGACCGAGGATGGGCGTAAACAGAACATTCAATACTTCGCGGCCGAGAGCGATTTGCCGCTCACGTTGGGACTGGTGTTCGATCTCAGCGGTAGTCAAAGAACGGTCCTGGAACAGCAGCGGCGCGCGAGCGTCACGTTTCTAAACCAAGTACTGCGAGATGGCGACAGCGCGTTTCTGATGGGGTTCGATCAGCGGGTAAAGGTGCTGGAGCCGCTTGGTCCGTCGCGTATTTTACTGCGACAGGGACTCGCCGATCTGGAGATTCAGGAGAGCCAATCGCGCGGGACGGCACTGTTCGACGCCATCGCGCAGGCGGCGGACCTGGTGAAGGCGGAACCGGGGCGCAAGGCATTGATCGTGCTCTCCGACGGCATCGATACAGCGAGTTCCTCGCGCGCCGAAGACGCGATCGCAGCGGCCCAGAGGGCGGATACACTGGTTTATCCGATCCGTTTTTTCGACCAGAAGGTCTTTGCGTTCGATGTCCCGGGACCGGGCACGGAGAATTTACGCCAAGGGAAACGAGTTTTGCAGAAAATCGCGAAGGAGACCGGCGGGGGATTCTATGAGGTGGCGGGCGCACGCACACTGGCGGACAACTTCGCGCATTTGGAGCAAGAGCTTCGCAACCAGTACAGTTTGGGATTTTCGCCGCGAGAAGGCCGCCCCGGGTACCGGAAGGTGCGGGTGACCGTGAAATCGAAAGGGCTGCGGACGCAAGCTCGGGACGGGTACTTCGCTCAGTGACAACCTGCGCATGATGGATCGCGACCAGCGGATTCTGGCGGCCACTGCTGTGTTCGCGATGGCGTGGGTGATCGCGCGTGCGTACGTGCAGGCCATCACCATCGATGAGGCCACCACCTACGCTCTGTTCGTGCAGAACAGCGCGCCGTTTCACTGGCTGGGGTCCAGCAACAATCACGTCTTGAACACGGCGTTGATGCGCCTCACGACGCGAGTGTTCGGCGTGTCGGAATGGAGCGTCCGTCTGCCGGCTCTGTTGGGCGCGGCGATCTACATAGGGGCGTGCCTGCGGTTGTGCCGGCGCTTCAACTGCGGGCTCCCGTTCACGTGGGCGCTGCTGGTCTGTCTGATCTACAACCCGTTCATCATGGATTTTCTGGTGGCGGCGCGCGGATACGGCCTGGCGTTGGGGTTCCTGATGGCGGGGTTGGTTGCGGATCACAAGCGGCTGGCCTCGTGCGCCGTCGCGTCGGCGTGCATCGGACTCGCATTTGCCGCGAATTTTTCTTTTGCGATTGCTTGTGGCACTGTGTTGGCGGCGCGATTTGTATGGTCGTGGAGTGAACGGACGCATCCTTTACTGAAGCTGCTTGCCGCGTATGCGTTGCCGGCAATCGCGGTGACGTTATTGATCCCACTGCCTGCGCTGCTGAGTTTTCCTACGCAGGAGCTGTGGTACGGGTCGCGCAGTTTGCCGGAGATGTTGGACGGCTTCTACATCTCCTCGCTGTTTCAGTTGAATGAGCACGTGATCGGGCCAAAGCTGCACGCAGTAATGCTGCTGAACCAGAGATGGTTTTATCCTGCCTTGGGCGTGACGTTTGCCGCATGGGCGGCCTATGCGATACGCAACAAGCTGGGCAGACCCGAGCTAACTCGCATGGCTGCGGTCGCGGGAGGGGCGGCAGCAGCGGCGTTCCTGATTCACTGGACGGCTTTCCTCGCCTTCGGATTGCTGCTGCCTAAGGAGCGTACCGGGATTTTCTTCGTGCCCTTGGCTTTCGCCGCTGTCGGCGCAGTCGGCGCCATCCCGCCTGTGAGTCGCGTCGGCCGCTGGCTACGAACCGCTTTCGTCGCGGCCTTGCTGACCGTCGCTGTAAACAACATCGCCAGCATGCGGTTGATGTATTTCCGCGAGTGGAACTGGAACGAAGAAGGCAAACAGGTCTACACGGTCCTGAACTGCTTGCATGAAAAGCACCACATCAATTCGGTCGCCTCTGGCTGGCCGTTTGTTTCTGTGCTGAATTTCTATCGTCAGACAGCGACCCGCGATACGTTTGCGGCCGTACCAGATACGATCAACAATCCGGAGCACGTGGAAGTGTACGTTCTTGAAACGGTGCTGAATCCGGATCTGATCGAGCCGAAACATCTGAAGGTGATGTGGCACGGGGACGCTACGAAAGCTGCGATAGCCCTGCCGCCGGAGCAGTTGGCGGCACTGGAATCCAGCGCGTGTTGGGAGATTCCGCACTAATGCGTTGGAAGCCATCCTATTTGATTCTGGGCACAGCGTTGTTTGCATTCGCGTGGGTAGTGACGCGCGCCTGCGTGCAAGCCATCAGCATTGATGAAGCGACCACGTATTTGGGCTACGTTCAATACGCAACGCCCGACCACTGGCGCGTGAATTCCAACAATCACGTACTGAATTCAGGGCTGATGCGGCTGGTGACTTCGCTGTTCGGTTTGTCAGCATTCACCATTCGCATGCCCGCGGTGATTGGCGCGGGGCTGTATGTCTGGGCCGCGGTACGGTGGTGCAAGCTCGCGAGCACGCAGTGGTTTGTGCAGTGGCCGCTGCTATTGTGCCTGGTCTACAATCCGTTCGTCTTCGATTACCTGGTGGCGGCGCGCGGCTACGGGATGGCCGTGGCGTTTTTGATGCTGGCACTGGTGAATGCGGCGGAATGGCTGTACCAGCCCTTAGAACGCCGCCGTTCCTTGGAAGCCATGTGCGGAATTTCGTCGGTCTGTCTGGCTCTATCCTTCGCTTCTAATTTTTCGTTCGCGTTTGTCGATGCCGCGGCGCTTATCGGGCTCTTGTCGATGGTGTGGGTGCAGCGCACTTCGGCGATGCGGCTTATCGGGATGCTTGCCATTCCCGGCGTGGCGGTGATCTACGCGACCGTGTGGTGGACAGCGCGACACTTCGGGCAGGGAGAGCTTTGGTACGGAGCGGCCACCATAGGGGAAAGTTTAGGGAGCTTGCTGGACGCCACGCTTTATCAACTGAATCCCGATCTGGCGAATCCACAGTTGCTGCCGTTATTCGCCGCGCTGCGGCCGTTCCTGCTACCGATGCTGCTACTATCCGCACTCGCAATCGGATCGTTGACCTGGGCGCGCAAGGAATGGCGTCCGAAGTTTGCTGCCGTGCTGGCGTTGATCGCCGTCGCAGCCTTTGGGATGCACTGGTTGGGGCACCAATACATGGGTCTGCTGTTGCCCAAGGACCGCACAGGCCTGTATATCGTTACGCTGCTAACAGCGGCGGCGGGCATGCTGGCTGGGGTGCCCGCGCTATCGATTAGCGCTCGGGCGGCTCGCATCGCTCTGCTCGGCACGATGTTCGCGCTCGGATTATATTTCGTAATGTGTCTGCGCTTGAACCATTTCAAGGAATGGCCCTGGAATGCGAACGCCGATAAAGTCTATGCCCGGCTGGCATGTATGAATCATGAACATGTGGTGCGGTATGTGTCCTCAGTTTGGATGCAGGAGGCGGTGCTGAACGTCTATCGGCTGAGCTCGGGGCATGAGACGCTGGCGAAGATTATCGATTTGCGGGAAGAGCGGGCGGGGACTGAGGTGTGGGTTACGAACTACTTGTTCGATCAACCTTTGATGGCGGAGAAGGGGCTGAAGATCATTTATCACGATGAGACCGAGGCCACCATCGCGGTGACACCGGAATTGGCTGCGCGGATGGAGGCTAGTGTTTGCCTCCAATTTCCACAGTAGCCGCGCGCTTGCGGCTGTAGGTGAAAAAGATCACCAGGCCAATCGCGAGCCACACTACAAAGCGGACCCAGGTTTCCCACGGCAGGCTCGCCATCAAAACTCCGCAACTGAAGATAGAAAGCGCCGGCAGCACGGGCACCCAGGGAACCCGGAAGGATCGCTTGTGATTCGGTTGCGTGCGGCGGAGGACAATCACTCCCACGGAGACGATGATGAAGGCGAACAGAGTGCCGATATTGGTCAAGTCGCCTAAGGTGCCGATGTCGAAGATTCCCGCGCCCAGGCCCACTACCAGACCCGCTACCCACGTGCTGACGTCGGGCGTCTGATGTTTGCCGTGGACTCGCGAAAAGATTGACGGCAACAGACGATCACGCGACATGGCGAACCATACACGGGCTTGGCCGTACTGGAAAATCATCAACGAAGAGATCATGCCGATCAACGCACCAACGGTTACGATGAAGCGCAGGCGGTTATAGCCCAGCGTGCGCAAAGCGTTCGCGACCGGAGCAGCGTTGTTCAGAGTGGTCCAGTTCGCAATCCCGGTCAGCACCAGAGCCACGCCCGCGTAGAGAACGGCGCAGGCCACCAGTGTGATGAGGATTCCCAGAGGCATATTGCGTTGCGGATTTTCGCATTCCTCGGCGGCCGTGGAGACGGAATCGAAGCCAATGTAGGCGAAGAAGACAATGGCTCCGCCGGTCAGCACACCAGAAAATCCATTTGGCATGAAGGGATGCCAATTCGCGGTATCGACGGCGCCAAAGGCTCCGAAGATGAACGCCAGAATGGCCGCGACCTTGACGATCACCATGATGTTGTTGGCGCGCGCGCTTTCGCGGATGCCGCGGACCAGGATCGCCGTCAGCAGCATGATCAGCAGGAACGCGGGCAGGTTGAAGAAGGCTCCGGTGAGTTCCCCGCCCGCGAAGACGGGATTCGAAAGCGAGGCCGGCAGGTGGACGCCGAAGACGTTCTCCAGCAGGTCGTTAAAATACGCGGAGAAACCTACGGCCACGGCCATGTTACTGACGGCGTATTCGAGGATGAGGTCCCAGCCGATGATCCAGGCGAAGAGCTCCCCTAACGTCGCGTAAGCGTAGGTGTAGGCACTGCCAGCCACTGGAATCATGGATGCCAGCTCGGCGTAGCACAGGCCCGCGAAGCCGCAGGTGATCGCTACCAGCACGAATGACAGCGCGATGCCCGGACCTGCGCCGGGGCGCTCCGCCGTACCCGCCGCGGCGGTGCCGGTGAAGGTGAAAATGCCGGAGCCGATGACGGACCCAATGCCCAGACCGACCAAGCTCCACAGGCCGAGGCTGCGGCGGAGACGAGAATGGGGGTACTCGCTGGCCGCGACCAGTTCGGCGATGGATTTGGTGCGGGTGAGCGAATGCACGTTGGAACGCGACGCGCCGCCCGGTGGCTACGCGCCGCAGACCTCGAAGGCTAACGTTTACGCTGGCCTTTGGCGATCGTCTTCACTTTGCGCTTCATGGAACCGCGCGCCACGTCGGCGGCTCGTTTGGCTTTGGCGGGGGCTTTCTTACGCGCCGCGCGCTTAACCTTTTTGCGTTCTTCTGTATCGGTAATTTTCTTGGTATTCATTCGACCTTAATTCCCGCGTATTTCGCGATCAATTTCTTCAACCCGTATCCGGGAAAACTCACTGTTACTTTGGCGTCCTCGCCCGTACCTTCGATGCGCATGATGGTACCGCGCCCAAACTTTGCATTGTCGATCGTCGAGCCGGGCCCGATTTTTCTGGCCGGCTTCACGACTTTCGGTTGCATGCTCGGCTGGACTGAAGTGGCCGGAGCAGCTGCCGTTGCTGGCGGTCGAACCGCCGGACTCGCGTTTGGCGCCGCAAAAAAATTGCGAATCGCGTCCACAGAGTTATAAGTCTTACCAGTATAAAGGTTCTTGGCCGCGGTTTCGCGCACCATGTGACGTTCCGCGTAAAGGTCCACGTGACCGGCGTCGCCGCGGACCGTTTCCAGCAGCGTTGCCGGGACCTCTCGCAGGAAACGCGAACGGATGGATTGTTCCGGCTGCCCACCGCCAAAACGCCTGCGGTAACGCGCCCAGCTGAGGTACAGCTTCTTCTCCGCGCGCGTCATGCCCACATAGCAAAGACGGCGTTCTTCCTCCATCGCGCCCTCGGTATCCAGCGAACGGCTGTGGGGGAAGAGGCCTTCTTCCAAGCCTGCGATGAAGACCACGGGAAACTCCAGGCCCTTGGCGTTGTGCATCGTCAGCAACGAAACAGGGGATTGTCCGTCAAGATTATCGGCGTCGGCCACCAGTGCGGCGTGGTCCAGGAAATCGCGTAGGGATTCGCCACGCTCGGCTGCATCGGTGGCGGCGTTGAGAAGTTCATCGATGTTGGCCAGGCGAGTGCGCGCTTCTTCGGTACCCTCGTCCTCCAGCATCTTGCGATAGCCGGTCTCTTCGAGCAGCGCGCGCAGAGTATCGGCAATGGACCGATTTTCAAGCTCCGCCGCAAGTTGCGTAATCTTGCTGCGGAAAATGCCCAGCGCGTTTTCCGCTCGCGAGCCCAAGCTATGCTCATCGAGGGAACGCTCTATGGCAGTCCACAGAGGCACGTTGTGGGTGACTGCGTATTGCTCCAATTGCTCCACAGTAGTGCGGCCGATGCCGCGCGCGGGAGTGTTGATCACGCGAATCAGGCTGACCGTGTCCTGCGGATTGATCAATAGTTTGAGGTATGCGAGGACGTCCTTCACCTCAGAGCGTTGATAGAAACTGAAGCCGCCGACGACGATGTATTTACGTCCGTAGCGGCGCAGAGCTTCTTCAATCTGGCGGGATTGCGAGTTGGTACGGTAGAGTACGGCGACGCGCTCCTTCGGACTGATCGCCAATCGCGTCTGAATCATGTCGGCGATCCACAGGGCTTCGTTTTCGGCGTCGGGCGCTTCGTAGAGCGTGACTTTTTCACCGACCGCGGCTTCGGTCCAAAGAGTCTTGCCGATGCGTTCGGTGTTGTTCGCTACCACGGCGCTGGCGGCGGAAAGTACATTTTGCGTGGAGCGATAATTCTGCTCCAGGCGAATGGTGATAGCGCCGGGAAAGTCGCGCTCAAAGTCCAGGATGTTGCGGATATTCGCCCCGCGCCAGCCGTAAATGGACTGATCCTCATCGCCGACCACAGTGACGTTGCGGCGCTCTCCCGAAAGCAGCCGCATCAGTTCGTACTGGCTGCGGTTGGTGTCCTGATACTCATCCACCATCAGGAATTCGTAGCGTTGTTGAATCCGCAGGCGGGTGACTTCGTCGTGAGCCAGCAGGCGAACCGCTTCCAGCAACAGGTCGTCGAAATCGAGGGCGTTGGCTTCGATGAGGCGGGATTGGTAACGCTCGTATACGGAGGCGAGACGCGTGGTGGTGGGATCGGTAGCGGCCCGGGCCATATCCTCCGGCGTCTGCTTGTGGCTTTTCGCCTGGCTGATGCGGCTGAGCGCTGCGCGCGGCTGCATGAACTTCTCGTCCAGCCCCATGTTCTTGTAAGCGGCACGCAGGATGGAAATTTGGTCGTCGTCGTCGTAGATCGTGAACAGAGGCGTAAATCCACGGCGGACTTCGGCCAGCGGTGCGCCTTCGCGTCGCAGCAGGCGGACGCAGAAACTGTGGAACGTGGCTAGCGTGGGCATCGCGCCGGCTTCTCCGGAAGCTAACCCGGCGTCGGGATGAGCCAGCAGAGAGCGCACGCGTTCGCGCATTTCCCCGGCTGCTTTATTGGTGAATGTGACCGCAAGAATCCCCCAGCCCGGAACGCGGTGGGCGCTCATCAGGTGGGCGATGCGGTGAGTAATGACGCGGGTTTTGCCGCTGCCGGCCCCGGCGAGGATGAGGAGGGGCCCTTCGGTGTGCTCGGCGGCCTCACGCTGGCGGGGGTTGAGGCCGTGCAAAAAGTCCATTAAGTATCGATTTTAGCATGGGGGCACAAAACCAACGAATTGCGCAGGCTGAGAACGCGATCCAGTATCCATCTGTTCCGTCGATTTCCAGACCCTGCTGTTCGGCACATCAGCCCTTGTGATGCCCACTATCACCGCTACGCTATCGACCTCAAGCCAAAGCGCCACTATACTTTAAACCGATTGGGGTTTTGTCTCAAAAGGGGTAACAAAAATGAAAACACTACGTGTGTGTATTGCGCTCGGCTTTCTGAGCGCTGTGCTTTTTGGCCAAGCTAACCAAGGGACTCTGACGGGAACGGTGCAGGATCCGTCTGGAGCCGTGGTGCCCAACGCACCGATTGAAGTCCGCAACGCGAGTACGGGCGCGGTTTTCAGCAGCGGAGCTACCGAGACGGGCAATTATTCCTTACGGGTTCCGGCCGGAACCTATGAAATCACAGTTACTGTAACTGGTTTTAAGAAGGCCACGCTCCAGGGCATCCCGGTTATTGAAGGGAATGCAACCCGCCGCGACATCATTCTTCAAATCGGCCAGGCGTCGGAGGTGATCACGGTCACCGACCAGGCTCCCCTGCTGAAGACGGAAGGTGGCGATATCAGCTACCGCGTTTCCACAGCTACCGTAAATACTTTGCCGGTGCTGACGCTCAGCGGTACGGGAGGCGCGCTGGGAAATATCCGCAACCCTCTGTCGATGGCAGTGGTGCTTCCGGGCGTCCAATACTCACCGTTCGGTTTCCAGACACTGGTGGTAAACGGGCTGCCCGCGAACAGCCAGACGATCATGATCGAAGGCCAGGATGCCAGTTCGACATTGTGGCGCGGCGTGAGCACGGATCGCGCCCAGGGGGGCGTGGATGCGATTGAATCGTTGACCACGCAGACCAGCAACTTTGCCGCTGAGTTCGGCAAAACCGGTGGGGCGCTGTTTAACTACACGATGAAATCGGGCACCAATGCCTATCACGGGTCGGTCTACGACTATGCCGTTAACGAAGTGCTGCACGCGGGCACGCCGAATACGGATTGGCTAGACCAAAGCACCGCGGCCAACAACTTCCGGTATAGCTATCTCAGCGGTCAGCACATCCGCAATCGCCAGCGCCGAAACGACTACGGCTTTACAATCGGCGGACCGATTAATATTCCGAAAGTGTACGACGGGCACGACAAATCATTCTTCTTTTTCAATTTTGAGCAGTTCCGCGAAAGCCAAAGGATCGGCACCGGCATCTCGACCGTCCCGACCCTAGCCTATCGCCAGGGCGATTTTACGTCGGCAGGTTGCGGCGACTATGACACGGTAAACCTGGTTTGCCGCTTCCGCCAGCAGATCACCCAGGGTGGCGTGCAGGCAGTCGACACGGCGGGCAATCTGATCGTCAACGGTGGCCTCTATGATCCCGGCTCCTACAAAATCGTCAACGGATTTCCAACCCGCACGCTCTACGCCAACCAGAAGATCCCCGTGACGGCGTTTGACAAGGTGGCGAGCAACATTCAAAACCAGTTCCCGTTGCCGACCAATGCCAACCTGTCGAACAACTACAACATCCCCACGTATACGAACTGGCGCCACAACACGATTCCATCGATCAAAATCGATCACAATCTGAACTCGAAGATGCGTATATCCGGATATTGGGGCCAGACGATTACCAGCCAGCCCAACGCCAATGGGTTCGCCCCGGAGCAGTTTCCCTGGACTGGCGCGCAATTCAACAACTATCACAACAATACAGTTCGCGTGAACTTCGACGACACCATCACGCCCACGCTGATGTTCCACGTCGGTTTGGGTTATTTCCACCAACGAGAACCCAATCCGTCCGTTCCCTACGACCAGGCGAAGATCGGCCTGCCTGGCCAGGGCGCCGTCAACGCGTTCCCGTACACCGGAACGTATCCAACGATCGCGGGCTTGTCTGCTGGAGCCGGTGGCTTCTCCCCCGCTATCGGCGCCAGCTTCGACGCCACGGCGTGGGAGCAGAAACCCACGGCCAACTTGAACCTGACGTGGGTCAAAGGGAACCATACCTACAAGGCCGGCGGCGATCTAACGCTGGAAGGCTATATCACAAAGAACAAATGGCGGGCAAACGGCAATTTCGGTTTTGCGTCGGCCCAAACCGGCGACCCCTGGGAAAGCGGCCAGGCCTTGAACGTCGCAAACCCGACAGGCTTCCCTTACGCCAGCTTCCTGTTGGGCCAGCCCAACTTCCTGCAGCTCGCGCAGCCGAGCTTCACGCGTGAGGGCGGCAACGCCTTTGCGTTTTTCGCCCAGGACAATTGGAAAGTCACTCGCAAACTCACCATCGAATATGGCCTCCGCTACGACTTCCAGACCTACCTGCGTGAACAGCACGGACGTCACGCGTCCGCGTCCTTCTCGACTCTGAATCCCACGGTGGGCCTGAAGGGCGCCATCGTCTATGAAGCTACCTGCGGATGCCGGCAGTCTTCAAATTATCCGTTTGCTTTCGGTCCGCGTATCAACCTTTCTTATCAGATCAAAGACAAGACGGTGTTCCGTGCGGGCTTTGGCGTAAACTACAACGTAGTTCAGACCACGGCGGGCAACAACTTCAGCGTTGGCGATTTCTACAGCATCAACGCCCCTGGTTATGGCATCACGCCGCTGCCGCTTGGGCTGCAGGGAGGCAATACCTTCTATAAAGGCAACCCGTATGGCAACACCGAGGTCATCTGGCCCGTATTCGATCCGGGCCGGCTGCCAACTCGCAATGCGGGCTTGCTGCCGCCGGAATCGCCCTTCAGCATGTACCACCCGAACTCACGTCCTGGCCGCATTATGCAGTGGAGCGTCGGTCTGCAACGTGAGGTGATTCGCAACCTGGTGATCGAGGCCAGCTACGTGGGCAACCGCGGCGCATGGTTCTATTCTCCGCTGCTGGATACGATGGCGATGAACACGCTGGGAGACGGCCAACTGGCTCGCTATGGGTTGGATATCTCTAAGGACGCCGACCGAACCCTGCTTTCTCAGACCATTGGCAGTACGCAGGCGGCCCAGCGCGGCTTCTTTGCCCCTTACAAAGGCTTCCCTTCCACCCAACAGGTTGGCCAGGCCATCCGTCCGGTTCCCCAGTGGGGCACCGTGAACTCCTACCTGGGACCGAATCGCGCCAACACCTGGTACGATTCGCTGCAGTTCCAGGCGACCAAGCGTTACTCCAACAACCTCGATTTGACCGCCAACGTCACCTATTCGCATGCGATGGTGTTGGGCGCCAGCGCGGATACAGACTTCTTCTTCGCCGGCCGCCCGCAAGTGAGCGATCCTTACAATCGGGGTATCAACAAGCAGTTAAATCAGCTCGCGCCGCCGCTGAAGACCGTCATCTCGGGGAGCTACACTACGCCGGGCCTCGCAGGGGCGCAAGGCTTCATGAAGGTGGCCTCCCACGTCGTGAAGGATTGGACCATCGGAGCGGTGCTGCAATACCAAAGCGGCACTCTACTCGGTGTGCCAAACTCCAACAATCAGCTGACCGGCCTGTTGCGTTACAACCCTCCAGCCGGCTTCGGAGCCGCGTCCTTCAATCCCTGGAATTACAATGGGGGAGCGTTCTTCCGTTCGGGCTTTGATCCGAACGAGAAGTTCGATCCGCGCCGCTACAACCCCGCCACTCCCACCGATCCGACCTTTACTTCGGTCCTGAATGGCGGGATTCAGCCGAACGGTACCTGCAACTTGGCGTCGTGTATCTGGACCAATCCCGCCGCGGGGCAATGGGGTACCACGGCGCCCTACCTGGAAGGCTTCCGCTGGCAGCGTCAGCCCAGCGAAAGTATGAACTTTGGCCGTAACTTCCGTTTGGCGAGGGAAGGCCGGGTTGTCCTCAACGTCCGCGCCGAATTCGCAAACGTCCTGAACCGTATGTTCTACGCAGCTCCGTCGACGAACCCGCTGGCGGCGACCACCACGCAGACTCAGCGCGGCCAGATCATTCCGAACGGTGGATATGGCGTCGTGAACACGTTTAACGGAAACGGCTCCAGACCCCGCACCGGCACCATCGTCGCGCGTTTATCGTTCTAGATAATCCGCACTTCAGCGCTGTTCCCGAGGGCCACCCGCGAGGATGGCCCTCTTGTTTTGGGGACTGCGTCCTCTAAGGACTAGCGTATGCCGGAGTACTCCTGGACAGCCTGACGCTCGTTATCCTAGAGTAGGTCTAGGACTTAGCTCTTTTCTGTCACCGTTCGCGGGTTGAGCCGTCTAAGGTCCAAAGGCTTCCAAGGGGGACCCATTCCGGGCCGGCGAGGTCCCGGGAATGCCGTACGTTGTAACCTAGGTGAGAACTGGTGCGCCCTTTTACATGTGTAGATAGGTCTTTAGATCCGTGGTTACTGGCGAAAAGCGGTGGCCATGCTGGTTGAGTTTTCGCTCATCGAAAAGGCCCGCGGGGGCGACGATGGGGCGTTCAATCAGCTGGTGCAGGCCTACCGGAAGCGGATTCTGGGGACGATAGCCCGCTTGATCGGACGTCCGGAAGATGTAGAGGATGTGGGCCAGGAGGTATTTCTCCGGCTGTACTACTCGCTTGAGCAGCTCCGAACCCCGGAAGTGTTCGAGCCGTGGTTGTACCGGCTTACGGTCAACGCGGCGTACGACTACCTGCGGAAGCAGCGGCGGCGGCATGAGCATCGCATGTCGGACCTGAGTGAGCAGCAGGTGATGATGGCGGATGCGGCGGCTGGCGGTAAGGTCACTACGGAGGAAAACCGCCGTACGAAAATTCGGGAATTGGTCGATTCCTTATTAGGGAAGATTTCCGAGGAAGACCGGATTCTGTTGATGATGAAAGAAGTAGAAGGTCTGTCGCTGAAGGAACTGGAGCAGGTTTACAAGGTCAACGAGAATGCGTTGAAAGTAAGGCTTTTCCGGGCACGGCAGAGAGTATTGAAGGCGTTCGAGGCGGGCGAAGAATAGGGCAAGTGCCGTAGTAGCAATGGAGCCGGTGGAGGTATAGAATGGAACGCATGGAAAAGCCGGGTGCAGATTTGGGCGGTAACGACAAACTAGCTGGACTCTTTGCGGAATATCGTGGCACGTTTCCCGATACCGACTCCAGCCCCGAGTTCATGCCCAAGCTGTGGCAAAGGATTGAAGCTCGCCGCCGGGAGACTACGTCCATTTTCCGCCATTTGACACAAGCCTTCGTAGCGATCACAGCCGCTCTGCTCATCATCTTAACCACGGTGCTGATGCCCACCTCACCGGACGTGGATCTGTACTCCAGCACTTACACCGAGGTCGTAGCAGCCGATCACGCCGACCGCGACTACGTGCAGGCCTTGCCGGCCGACCTGCCCGGAGAGGTTCGATGAAGCTGTCGCGCGCGACCATCGCTCTTTACATGGGGTTAGTGTTCGTGAGCGGCGCCACTCTGGGAATCTTTGGAAATCGCTATTACGACGCGACTACGGCGACAAATATCCGCAACAGAGGCAAGCGTCCACCCAGTCCCGAAGAATTCCGCAAAATGTATCTGAACGAGATGCAAAAGCAACTGGGGCTGAGCACGAAGCAGATCACCAAATTAAGCAGCATCATGGACGAAACCCGCGCCCTGCTGGACGAACTCCACAAACGCGCCGTGCCGGAGCGGCAGGAAATCGACCGTTCTCAAAACGAGAAGATCCGGTCTGTGTTCGATCCTATTCAACGCCAAAAGTACGACGAGATGATGCAGCGCATGGCGGAACAAAGCAAGGCCAACAAGAACAAGGGTCAACGGCGGGGCGGATTTTAACTGTCCGCTTTCGGCTGCCTGCGATTCTCGGCTTTCGCTTCCTTCTGAATTTTCAGTAACTCAGCAACTTTCGCCGCTAGCGCTTCTTGCTGGAACGGCTTCGCCAGAAACGCAGTGCCAGCCTCAATGCCGTGTTGCGTCAGGGCGCGGCCGGAGTACCCAGAGATGAATAACACCGGCAATCCTGGTTGCACGCGGCGAAGACGTGCCGCCAATTCTGGCCCGCTCATATTCGGCATGACGACGTCGGTGACCAAAAAGGTCGATGTGACCTTCGAATGCCATCGCCAGCTTCAAGGCTTCCGCGGAACTCACGGAGGCCGGCCACAGGGTACTGACAGCAACTCAGTAAGAGGATGGGCCCCATGTCTTCTACCAGCAATATGGTGCCGGTGTCCGCCAGCAACACAAATGGGGTGGCGGAATAGGAAAAAGCGATTAAGGAATCGGATCCAACGTTCAATTACAGCACTACCGGATTCCACAGGTAGCACATGCCATGGGGCATGAAGTCACTGGAAAAGAGTCGGCGGATGAAGTCGGACATTGTACTCCTCCTCGGTCCAAACCGGATATTCGGGCTGCTGGCATTATGCCTCCGGCGCTCCATATACAAATGCGACGCCTTTCCGTGCTTTAGACGGTCCAGGAAAAAACCGACGGCAGAATTTCACTTTTATGATATGCTTGCGTCTCAATAAGGAGACCAAACAATCATGTTCTGCCGCAATTGTGGGAACCAATTAGGCGACCAAGCCGCGGTCTGTATCAGTTGCGGAGTAGCGGCAGGCACCGGAATCAAGTTTTGCCGGAATTGTGCTGCCTCCGTAGATCCGGCTGCCGCCGTGTGCTTGAAATGCGGCGTGGCCCTGTCTCCCGGAATGGCTCTTGGGGAAAAAGGAAAATCCAAAATCGTTGCCGGCATCCTGGGGATTTTTCTCGGTGGTCTGGGTATTCACCGATTCTACCTGGGATACACGACGCTGGGGATCATTCAACTTCTCATTTTCGTCTGCTCGTGGCCGCTCATGATCTTTTGCGGTATCGGGTTCTTTACGATGTTGGGCGTCGAGATCTGGGGCTTGGTCGAAGGCGTCTTAATCCTGGTTGGCAACATCAACACGGACGCGCAAGGACGCCCCTTGTCGGACTAACGCAAACCAGCGTGGACAAACAAAATCACTACCGGATCGATCGCAAAGAATGGCGTCTATCGCTTTTCATTACCTGGCTGATTATCAGCCTTCCCCTATTGGCGGCAGTCGCGCTACCGCTGGTGGCATCCGGGGCGGTGATCGATGCGATTACACCGAAGTGCATCTCGAGAACGCAGTACGGGCGCGAGTGCCCGGCATGTGGATTGACCACTGCCTTCGTCCTCATCGGGCACGGACAGTGGAGCGCGGCCAGCGCCTCCAATCAGGGAAGTATTCCGCTGTATGGAGCGTTCGTTATGAACTCATTCTATTGGGTACGGGCACTAGCACGACTTAGAAAGCGTTAAGGGTGGAAAGAATGAATATTGTCAGTTTGGTGTGGGGAATACTATCGATAGTGGGATTGTTTATCGGCATCGTGCCGTGCTTCGGCTGGTTTAACTGGTTCAACATCCCCTTCTCGATCGGAGGGTTAGTGCTGAGTGTGGTCGCGCTATCCAAGGCTGCGCCAAGCGAAAAAGGCGCCGCAACCGCCGGGCTTGTGATGTGCGCCATCGCGATAGTCTTGGGCACAATCCGATGGTTCATGGGGGGCCTGTTCTTCTAGGACGCTCCCCAAATTGGACGCGTTGCCCTTACGCTACAGGCTGCGGCGTCTTCTTGGCGGTGCGAGCGTCGCGGACGGCGGCGGCTTCTTTAGCTTTCGCAACCTTCTTCTGGAAGCGGTCGACGCGGCCTTCCGTATCAATTAGCTTCTGTTTTCCAGTAAAGAAGGGGTGGCAGCTGGAGCAAATTTCCACGCGGATGTCGCCCTTATGGGCGGAACGCGTGCGGAACGTGTGCCCACAGGCGCAGACCACATTAATTTCTTCGTAGGCGGGATGTATGCCAGCTTTCATGGGAGTAAACACGAGTTTAGCACAGAGCCAAAGGGGCTGCTGTAGCTCCCAAAAAGCAAAACCCCGTGACGGCCTTCGAAGACCGCCCACGGGGCTCTGATTAACGCTGATTGATAGGAACCAAATTTCGCGGAAGAGGGCCACTCCTTATTAGTACGACGGGAGCAGCGGCCTCGTCACTGAAACGAAACCTGATCGTTGGAAGTAGAGCGGTCGACTTTTAAGAGTCGGCCACCTCCCGCGTGGTATTAGTTCCGTCAGAATAACTACTAGATATCATTTCGACTGGACCACCTCCTTTCTCAGTGATGACTCGATCATAAATCCGCTTTGCGAGACTGTCAAGCAAATACATGCAGACCCCAACTTGTTTTGAAATCCACGATGGAGTGGGCGTTATCACCATCGACAATCCACCCGTAAACGCGTTGTCGCGAGGCGTTCCCCAGGCCGTCGCGAGGGCGGTGCTGGAGGCGCAGACGAATCCGGATGTGCGGGCGTTGGTCGTCCTGGGTGCGGGGCGGACATTTGTCGCGGGCGCGGACATCCATGAGTTCGTGAAGGCTGTCGCGGGCAGCGGCCCGATGCCGGAGTTGCATGCTTCTCTGGACGCGATCGAGATGTCCGAAAAGCCCGTGGTGATGGCAATCCACGGACAGGCTTTGGGGGCGGGTTTAGAGTTGGCAATGGCGGGCCACTTTCGCATTGCCACCGCGGATGCGCAAGTGGGACAACCGGAAGTGAAAATCGGATTGATTCCCGGCGCGGGAGGGACCGTGCGGTTACCGCGCTTGGCCGGGCTGAAGAAAGCCGCGGAGATGTGCGCGTTCGGCGAACCTATTTCGGCGCAAGAAGCATTTGCGGCGGGCATCATCGACCGTGTAGTGGAAGCAGACCTACGCGCTCGCGCGATTGAATTCGCGCAGGGCTTGACATCGATCCGTCGCACGCGCGATCTCAAGATCTCCGGCGACATTGGCGAGTTGCAGGAAATTCGCGAGCGCTGCCACCGGACCAGGCGGCACATCGAGGCTCCTCTGGTAGCCTTGGCCTCAATCGAGAACGCGGCCGGCACTTCTTTCGAGGAGGGCTGCCGCGTGGAGGGCAGTCTCTTCGAGCGGCGATTATATTCCTTGCAAGCAAAGGCGCTCATCCACGCTTTCTTTGCGGAGCGGGCCGCGGCGAAGGTGCCCGGGATTGAGAAGGACACCCCGGCGCTTCCGATTCGCGAGGCGGGTGTCATCGGCGCTGGGACCATGGGCTCAGGCATTGCGATGGCCCTGGCAAATGCGGGTATACATGTACGGCTAAAGGACACCGACGCGGCTGCCGTGGAGCGCGGGATAGCCGCGATCGTCAAGAATTTCCAGCGCAGCGTGAAAAGTGGCAGGCTGACAGCGGAGGCCGTGGCGGAGAGGATGGCTCGCATCACTCCTCAGGTGGATTACACAGGCTTCGGCCAGGCCGACATCATCATCGAAGCGGTATTTGAATCATTGGCGTTGAAGAAGAGCGTCTTCGCCGAAATGGACGCGGTGGCGAACGCGGAGTGCCTTCTGGCCACCAACACCTCCACGTTGGATGTTGACGAATTGGCGCAAGCCACGTCACGGCCGCAGATGGTGATCGGGACGCATTTCTTCAGTCCGGCGAATATAATGCGGCTGCTCGAAATCGTGCGCGGAAGCCAGACGTCCAAGCCGGCCATTGCCACCGCTATGGCGCTCGCGAAAGCCATGAAGAAGGTTGGCGTTGTAGTCGGTAACGGATTCGGCTTCGTGGGAAATCGCATGCTGATTCCCTATATGAACGAAGCTCAGTTTCTGGTGGAGGAGGGCGCGACACCGGAACAAGTGGATCGCGTGCTAACCGATTTCGGCATGGCCATGGGTCCGCTGGCGGTGGCGGATCTGAGTGGGCTGGACGTGTTTTGGCGGATTCGGCAAGAGGCTCCGCATGCGCCGGGCGCGCGGCTGCCCCTGGGATTGCCGAAGCTCTACGCGCTTGGGCGCTACGGACAAAAGACCGGCGCGGGCTGGTTTCAATATGGCGCGGATCGTAAGGCCGTAGGGGATCCAGCGGTCACGGAGATTGTGTGGGCCGCGGCTCGCGAGGCGGGGATTGCCCAACGCGCAATTTCAGATACAGAGATTCTGGACCGCTGCGTCTACGCGCTGGTGAACGAGGGCGCCCAGGTCCTCGAAGAGGGTATCGCCGCGCGCGCCGTGGATATCGATGTGGTGTATTTGACGGGATACGGATTCCCTGCCCATCGTGGCGGGCCTATGTTCTATGCGGACACCGTGGGCTTAGCGAGAGTGCTGGACAGAGTACGGGAATTCGGATGGAAACCTGCAGCCTTGCTGGAGAGGTTGGCAGCGGAGGGAGGCCGGTTCAGCAGTGAGTGAACCGGGCGCGTTACCGGCGCCTACACAAGCCTCCGTGAAACGATCCGACTGGCGGATGGGATATAATCCCCGCTGGTAGTTCCACCGCGAGGAGAATACGAAATGCGAACCTTACCCTGTCTGTGTGCGTTAGCCAGTCTGGCCGCGTGGGGGCAGTCGGGCGCGAAAAACGGCGAATGGAACACCTACGGGGGCGACCTGGGGAACACCCGGTATTCCGCGCTGGACCAGATTAACGCCACGAATTTCTACAAACTACAGGTCGGCTGGCGATTCAGTACCGCGAATCTGGGTCCCACGCTGGAGACGAATCTGGAATCGACGCCGCTTATGGTGAAGGGTGTGTTCTATTCGACGGCCGGCACGCGGCGCAGCGTGATCGCGCTGGATGCGGCCACGGGCGAACAATTGTGGGTCTATCGCGAGGAGGAAGGACAGCGAGGGACGGTGGCTCCGCGTGTGCTATCCGGACGCGGGCTGGCGTATTGGACGGACGGCACGGAAGAGCGCATTATTTACGTCACGCCGGGCTATCGCATGATTGCCCTAAACGCGAAGACAGGCTTACGCGTAACGGCGTTCGGCACTAATGGCGTGGTGGATTTGAAGCAGGACGACGACCAGGCCATCGACGCGTTGAGCCGCGAGATCGGGTTGCACTCCGCGCCGATCATCGCCAGGAACACCATTATCGTCGGCGCCGCGCATCGGCCGGGCGGCCTGCCCACCAGCAAGACCAACGTAAAGGGCTACGTCCGCGGCTTTGACGTGAAAACGGGCAAACGCAAGTGGACGTTCCATACGATTCCGAAGCCGGGCGAATTTGGGCTGGATTCGTGGCAGAACGATTCGTGGTCCTACACCGGCAACACGGGATCCTGGGGTCAGAGTTCGATCGACGAACAACTGGGCCTGGTGTACCTGGGCATTGAAATGCCGACCGGCGATTATTACGGCGGACCGCGTCCAGGCAACGGCCTCTTTGGAGAAAGCATCGTGGCCGTGGATATCGAAACCGGCCAGCGCAAATGGCATTATCAGTACGTCCATCACGGCATCTGGGATATGGACAATCCCTGCCCGCCGATCCTGGGCGATGTGATGATTAACGGGCGCTTACGCAAAGTTGTGGCCCAACCCACCAAGCAGGCGTTCCTGTATGTGCTGGATCGCGAGACGGGCGTGCCGATTTGGCCGATTGTGGAGAAGCCGGTCGAAAAAGGGACGGTGCCGAACGAGTGGTATTCGCCCACGCAGCCGTTTCCTAGCAAGCCCGTGGGCTATGACCGGCAGGGCGTTTCGATTGATACGCTGATCGATTTCACACCGGCGCTGCGGCAGGAAGCCGAGAAGATCGTCGCCAATTACAAGATTGGCCCGATGTTCACGCCTCCGGTGGAAAGCAAAGCCGAGAAGCCTTGGGGCACGCTGGGCATGGCGACGGCGGGTGGCGGTTCGAACTGGCCGGGCGGGTCCTTTGATCCGGAAACGGGCATCGTGTACGTGTCCTCGCAAGCTTCGATTTCCAGCATCTCCGTGATCCCGGCGACGGGACCGCAAGCCGATCTGATGTACGTTTCGGGACGCGCCCCGGGTGCGGGACTAGGTTCGCTTACAGTACAAGACCTGCCATTAGCGAAGCCTCCGTATGGACAGATTTCGGCCATCGATCTGAAGACCGGCGACATACTGTGGCAGGTGGCGCATGGCGAGACTCCCGACAATGTCCGCAATCATCCGCTGCTGAAGAACCTGAATCTTCCGCGCACGGGCCGCACCGGAACAGCCTCCACCATGGTTACGAAGTCGATGGTCGTCGCGGGAGAGAAGGGCACCTTCACGCTTCCCGATGGACGCGTGGGCGCCATGCTGCGCGCGTATGACAAGGGTAGCGGGCGCGAGATCGGCGCGGTTTATATGCCGGCCCAGCAGACCGGCGGACCAATGACGTACATGTGGAACGGCGTCCAGTATCTGGTAGTGGCGGTGGGCGGACCAGCCGGCGCGGAGTTCATCGCGTTCCGGCTGCCGGCCGCGGAGATCCGGAGATAGTGTCCGCTAGCGAGTCGTTCCTCAAAACAAGCCGGCCCGTAAGATTTAATGTAGTCGCGTTTATGATGGCGCTGGGTGGCGTCACATATCTGGACCGCGTCTGCGTTGGCATTCTGGCGCCGAACATCATGCGGGATCTGGCGATAGACACGATCCAGATGAGTTACGTATTCAGCGCGTTCACGTTTGCCTATGCGGTGTTTGAGATTCCGACGGCGTGGTGGGCGGATCGTATCGGCAGCCGCAAAGTGCTAACCCGAATCGTGGTGTGGTGGTCGGCCTTCACAATGCTAACCGGCGCCGCGTTCAGCTATCCCATGATGCTGGCGACGCGCGCGCTGTTCGGCGTCGGCGAGGCGGGAGCCTGGCCCAACGTGGGCCGCATCCATTCGCGCTGGATTCCAGCGGAGGAGCGTGGACGCGTCCAAGGGATCTTCTTCGCCGGCGCGCATCTCGCGGGAGGGCTGACACCGGGCGTGGTGGCGTGGATCGCACTGTACCTGCCGTGGCGCTGGGTGTTCGTACTGTTCGGATTCGTGGGAATGGCGTGGGCCGCATCCTTCTACCGTTGGTTCCGGGATGAGCCTCGCGAGCACCCCTCCGTCAGCGTGGCGGAACGCGACCTGATCGAATCCAGACGGGGCGGCGCCCAGGGGCATGCTCCGGGAGGATGGCGGGCGGTATTCGGGGCCCCCGGATTGATCCCATTATGTGCGCAATATTTCGCGAACACCTACGGTTTCTATTTCTTCATTACGTGGCTGCCGGAGTACTTGCGAAACGCGCGTGGAATGGAAAACGCTGAGCTGGCCATATTCGCGGGACTGCCGCTGACGTTGAGCGCCGTAGCGGATGTGACAGGCGGCATGACAACCGACTTTCTCGCCCGCAAGCTCGGGGTGCGAGCAGGGTATCGCTTGGTCGGTGGCGTGGCTTACGCGTGTGCCGCGCTGATAATGGCGGCAGGGGCGGGGGCTTCGGATGGCAGGTTGGCGGGCGTGTTGATTGCGATCGCCGGCGCGCTATCGATGATCACACTGGCGCCCAGTTGGGCTACGGCGATCACACTGGGTGGCGAGAGCGCGGGCTTGATGGGTGCGGTGATGAACACGTCGGGGCAGATCGGGGGGATTCTGAGTCCGATCGTGCTGGCGCAGTTAGTGAAGCATTACGGGGATTGGAGTTTGCCGTTATACGTGCTGGCGGGGTTGTACGCGGTGGCGGCAGGGTGCTGGTTGTTTATTCGACCCGATATGAGGGGACATGCGCAAAATTGAGTTCGGCTCCATGGAATGGGTCGACTTGGCGGCCGGTACGCGTGCGAAAATCTGGAATGACGCTGGACGGCGCGTGCGCGTCCTGGAGCTCGACGAGCAACAGGTCGTGCCTGAATGGCGGGAGAACTCTCATGTGGGGATGATCTTGGAAGGCACCCTGGAGATCAACTGCTGCGGTACCGTGCACTCGTTCGGCAAAGGCGACGGCTTGGCCATCCCGAAATGCGACCGTCAAAAGGCTCGTGCGGTCGGTGGCGTTGCGCGGCTGGTTTTGTTCGAAGAGGTTTAATTCTTCTTCACAACGCGCCCGGACCCCGATAGCGTATCCTGACACTTTGCCATGAGCCAGGATCTTCACCCGGGAACGCCACCGGAAACAGCACCGGAAACAGCAATCGATCGCGGGCGAATGCTGCGAGGATTCGCGCTGCTGGTCGCCGTTTACGCGCTGGTCGTGTATGTCATCCCGCGTCCGGAGGCGGTGAAGCCGGAAGGATGGCGGCTCACCGGACTCTTCCTCGCCACCATCGTCGGCTCCATCGTGGAACCGATTCCCGCGGGAGCATTGGTGTTGCTGGCGGTTGTGCTTTCGTCGCTGGTGGGCGGGCTCACCATTACCGAGGCGCTGGCCGGGTATTCTAATTCCTCCGTATGGCTGGTGCTGGTCGCGTTCTTCATTTCCCGCGCGCTGATCCAAACCGGGCTCGCGCGGCGTATCGCGTTGTTTTTTGTGCGCGCCTTTGGCAAGAGCTCCCTGGGTGTGGCGTATTCGCTGGCGGCCTCCGACATGGTGCTGGCGGGAATGATCCCTTCCAATGGCGCGCGCGCCGGCGGCGTAGTCTTGCCGATTGCCCGTTCCATCGCGGAACTGTACGGCTCCCATCCCGGCGAGACGGCCGGGCGGCTGGGATCCTTCCTGATGATCGCCGTGTATCAGGCCGTGTGTATAACATCCGCCATGTTTATCACCGGACAGGTCAGCAATTTTCTGGCCCGCGATATGGCCATGCAGGCGGGCTATGAGCTGACCCCGGCTTCCTGGATTCGCGCGTCCATCGTGCCTGGGCTACTCAGCCTGATCGTCGTACCGTGGATCGCTCTGAAGTTGAATCCGCCAGGGATCAAGCATACTCCCGAGGCCAGTAAATTTGCAGCCCGCGAACTCCTCGCCATGGGCCCGATGAAGCGCGCGGAATGGATTCTGACGGTGGTGTTTCTGGGTGTCTGTTATTTCTGGGTGCGCTCGCGCGACCTGGGCGTCGATGTCGCGGTCACCGCGCTGCTGGGCTGCATGGTGCTGCTGTTAACAGGCGTGCTGAAGTGGGATGACATCCCCGGCGAAAAAGGCGGCTGGGCCGTATTCATCTGGTACGGAGGCTTGCTTCGACTCGCGCAAGGCCTGAACGACGCCGGCGTCACCAAAGTGTTTGCGAACTACGTGGCAGGCGCGCTGGGCGGCCATGGATGGCCCATGCTCTTCGGCCTCACGATCCTTATCTATTTTTACGCGCACTATGCCTTCGCCAGCATCACGGCGCACATGGTGTCAATGTTCCCCGCATTCTTAGCGGTGTTGATCGCGGCCGGCGCGCCCATCGGATTGGTTGTGTACACCTTCGCCTGCCTGGCCAACGTGTCCGCGTGTTTGACGCATTACGGGACCACGCCTGCTCCTATTTACTACGCCCAGGGCTACGTGCCCCTGAAGACGTGGTGGAAAATCGGCGCGGTCGCCAGCGTGGCAAACCTTATTATCTGGACCACCGCGGGTTTCGGATGGTGGAAACTGTTAGGAATTTGGTAGCCCAAAGAAATTTCGTCACACCTGTCGATTCCGCGCCGTCCCATTCGTCGTAACAGTAGAGCCGGGAACGGGCTCCTACATAGAGGAGAGACTGCGATGCGATTCATGATGTTGATGATCCCCAAAGGGTACGAGAACGCCAAGCCCGGAACCATGCCCGACGTGAAGGCCGTCGAGGCCATGATGAAGTACAACAATCAGCTGAAGGACGCCGGCATCCTGCTGGGTATGGAAGGGCTGCATCCACCATCCATGGGCGCGCGGGTGTCTTTCGAGGGTGGCAAGCCAAGCGTCATGGACGGGCCGTTTGCCGAGACTAAGGAAGTTCTGGGCGGTTACTGGATGATCCAAACAAGCTCCCGCGATGAGGCCATCGCCTGGGCTCAGCGCTGCCCCGCCTCCGACAACGAAATGATCGAGATCCGCCAAGTGCAGGAGATGGCGGATTTCCCTGCGGACATACAGAAAGCAGCCCAAGGTTTCGACGGGCTGCAGGGACATCCCGGCAGCGTGAAGAGCGAGCAGGTTGCCCAGTTAGCGGAATTGCCGCCGCGGCATTAGGTTCGCGGAATCGAAGCCGCGGTCCACTTGCGCGCAAACATGCCGCCTGCCACGCAAATTTCGGCGACCAACGCCAGCATCACAACCGGTGTGTCTCTGCCAAGGCCTGTCGTAAACAGCACCAGCGCATAGACGGCGACAGCTAGCAGCGGGACCAGCAGAATGAGCTTTCGGCGCGCGTACCAGCCGGCCGCCACCGCCATGGCGATCAACAATAGAAAGCTCATGCAGGGATCATAGCTGCGCCGCGCCGTTAATTCAACCCCGCCTGCAAGCGCGCAACCCCCACGGCGGCCGGACGATGACGCGGTTCGATGCGGAGAGCTTCCTTATATTCCTGCAGCGCCTGCCGCAAGCGGCCCTTGCGTTCATAGACCGTGCCCAAATTCGAATAAGGATAGTGCCGAGGCTCATAGCGCGGAGCCAGTTTGGCTTGCTCCAGCCAAGGAATGGCTTCATCTAGTTTGCCCTGCTGCATCAGGTAAACGCCGATGTCGTTATACGGGTTGCCAAATTCAGGATCCACCTGGATTGCAATTTTGCATTCCTGGATCGCCTCTTCCAAGCGGCCCAAATGCGAGAGTGCCCAACCGCGAAACGTATAACCTTCGGCGGTAGGTTTCGCAACGATGCTTTGCGTAAAAAGCCTGATAGCGTCCTCGGCTTGGCCCTCGTGCAAACGCTGCGTTCCGAGTTCCCACAATTCGCGAGCCCGCTCGTCGTCACTCATGCTGACGCGAGTTCCGCCAAAACCTTTTCCGCGTGCCCGACTACTTTCACGCGCGGATAAATTTTCGCGATTTTGCCGGCGGGATCGATTACGAATGTGGTGCGCTCAATACCCATGTAAGTTTTGCCGTAATTCTTCTTTTCCTTCCATACTCCATAGGCCTCGGCGATCGAGTGATCCGTGTCGGGCACGAAGGAGTAGGGTAGTCCGTACTTGGTTGCGAATTTTTCCTGGGCTTCCGCTTTGTCCGGCGAAATGCCCACAATCTCGGCGTTCTTCTTGCTGAATTTAGGACGCAAGTCACGGAAATCGCAGGATTCCTGGGTGCAGCCGGGCGTGTCCGATTTCGGATAGAAGAATACAACAACCGTTTTGCCCTTCAATGAAGACAAGTTGAAATCCGAGGTTTTGATGGAGGGAGCGCGATCGCCAATAGTTAGATCCATACCGCGTATTGTAGAACGCCACGCCAAGCTCCAGAATTTGGAAGAACTTAAGTAATTGGTGTCATTGGAGATCGGCACGAAACACGCCTAGGAAACTCGGCTCTCCTTGGCAGGAGGTTCTTTATGAAAAGAGCTTTGATGGTTCTGTCGACAGCCGTATTTATTAGCGGAATGGCGGCAGCGCAAGATGAGTTTTCGAAGTTTACATTTAACGCCGGAGCGGGTTTTACAACTCCGGTGAAGGGGGCTGGGGATGTATTGGATCGCGGCTGGAATGCTGGCCTCGGGGCCGGCGTGAATTTTCATCCCAACTTCGGCTTGTTGCTAGAGGGCAACTACAATCGCATGGGAATTAACAGCGCCACGCTGAACGCGCTGAGCTTCCCCGGCGGCAACGTCTCAGTGTGGTCCGCCACCCTCAATCCAATTATTCGGCTGAACCCTCGCGGTCCGGTGGACGCCTATTTCATCGGCGGAGCGGGATTGTATCAATGGCGCAATCAGTTCACGGCCCCAACGGTCACCACGGTGACGGGTTTCAATCCCTTTCTGGGTGTGTTCTATCCGGTGGCTGTACCCGCAACGCAAGTCCTTACCGACTATTCCGTAAATAAGTTCGGGTTCAACGGTGGGATGGGATTTACGTTCGGTGGCATTGGACATGGCAAAGCGCGCTTCTATTCCGAGGCTCGTTTCCATCGCATGATGCTAAGTTCGAGCCGCCACATGGACATGGTCCCGGTAACGTTCGGTATCCGGTTCTAATTGGCCGCAACCGGAGGGAGGGCTACTGCGCCGGAGCGTAGTAGCCTCTGCGGAATTGCAGGCGCCGCTCGCCTGCGGTAAGACTAGGTAGGTCTACCGCCACCCGGCGATATTTACCGTCCCGCTGGGCGTTCGACGGTATGTAACCAACTAAGTAACGGTTCCGCAGTAACAGCCCAATCCGCGCGCTGGTCTCCGTGAAATTCTCCAAGGTCACGTCGAAGTGCTTGCCCCCCGTCAGTTCCGCCAACTGCGCTAGCAGCGCAGACCCTCCCTCCTCGGCTCGTTCTTGACCTTGCGCTGTCCCCGGCGAAAAGATTCCCATGGCGTAAAGTTGCACGTCCGACTCCACCAGCGCGTTCTTGATCGAAGAAAAATTGCGGTGGCTGCGGTTGTCGGCGCCATCCGACACAATCACCAGAGCTCTGCGTTCATGCCGGGCGTGCTGCTTCATCGTAGTCAGTCCCAGTTGGATTGCGTCATACAGTGACGTCCGGCCAAATGGTCTGGTGTGCCGGATCTCGTCATATAGGTTGGCCGTGTCCATCGTGAAGGGCACGGTCAGGCGGGGACTCTCATCGAACTCAATCAGAAAAAACTCATCGTCAGTGTTGGCGGTTCGGAAAAAAGCGGCGGCGGCCTCGACGGCTTTCTGTTTCTTGTTGCCCATGCTGGCGCTGGAATCGAAAAGCAGTCCGATGGAGACCGGGGCATCGTCTTGGGCGAAGTAGCTGACGTTCTGCTCGACGCCCTCTTCAAAAACGTGAAAAGCACTGGATACGAGATTCGTAATAGGCGCCCCTTCGCGCGTGGTGACCTGAACAGGAACCAGCACCAGAGACGTATCCATGCGAATGTCCGTGGCCCGAATGTCCGTGGCTACCTCATCGTGCGGACGCGGCGCACGCGAGGATTGGAAACCGTGCAGGCAAGGGAGCGTGACTACAACGAAGAACGCCCTGCGGAGGCAAAGAGGTACAGCCATGAAAACTCCTCGATGACCCAAAATCATACCACCTGCGGAAACTCGCCACGGTAGCGGCTCTTCTTGAGCGCGGCCAGCGCGTCCGCGGTACCCAGCGAAAATAGGAATTCCGCGGCTTCGCGCTGCGGGGACGCCGCCAGGAACGTCAACAGCGCGCGACGTAGGTCCGCGGACAATCGCGAACGAGAAAACTCCTTCAGAGCGTCCAGCGCGGCAGGCTCGCGGGTTTGGGCCAGCGCTGCGGCGGCTTCCATGCGCAACTCGTCGTCCTTACCATGCAGGAAGCGGACGGCGAAGGGGATTCCATCCCGAGGGTTCAGCGCAAGTAGCGATGCCAGACACTGACCGATGACTTCGGGCTCGGGGTCTCCGGACAGAGCCTTCAATCGCAACAGAGCCGTCGCCTCGGGAAGACCGGCTCGAGATAGCGCAAGCGCCACTTCCACTCGCACGGACTTTTCCGGATCGGCAAGAGCGTCGGCCAGAACAGTCAGCAGCGTGACGTCGTCCAGCCGGCAGTCGCTCAGTGCCAGAGCGCAGGCGCCGCGCAGGGTGGCCGCGGTATCCACTTGCCCGCCCCACACCGGCTCCATCTGGATGTGCATGATTCCTTTCCGGTAGACTTCGGCGTCCTGATGCTCCAGGTCTTTTAGCGCTTTCACCATGGCATTCTTGGCCCAGCATTGCGGATCGCTTTTGGCGGCGTCCACCAGAAATCGATCAAACGCCGCGAGAACGTCCGGGACCAGCTCGGCTAGGTGTAAATCTCCGATAAGGGCCGCCGCTTTTGAAACCAGAAAATTATTGCGCTCCCGCAGCGCCTTTCGTAAGGGATCGACAGCCGAGCCTGGTACGGCTCGGAGATCTTCCAGTGCCTGAATCTTGGCGTCGAAGGCTTGCTTACTCATCTTGATTCCGGGTGTAGAATAATAACATTCCCTTTTCGGGCACCTCCCGGAAATGTGCAGCGCGTTGCGAAATATAGGAGGCGGATCAAATGCTCAAGAAACTAAACCTCATTCTAGGATTGTTGACCATCGTGGCAATACTGCCCGCTCAGCAGACCAAGCCCAGCATCGCAGTGGATGCATTCGACTATTCCACCGTCATGACCTCCATCCAGGCCGTGTTCGGCACGCAAGTGAACATCGGCGCAGGCATCCGGGCCATGATGGTGAAGCGCATCGTGGACAACGGGAAACTTACCGTGGTGGAGCGGGCGAAGATCGACAATCTTCTTAAAGAGCAAGACTTCGGCGCCAGCGGACGCGTTAAGCAAGGCACACAGTCCAAAATCGGCGAAGTGCGCGGGGCGCAACTCGCGCTGATGGGCGACATTGTCACGTTCGGACGCGACGATCAGAAGAAGGGCGGTTCGCTAGGCGGCATCGGCGGAGGCCTGATCGGTGGTTTGGGCGCCGCGCGCAAAACTGATAAAGCCGTGGTGGTGTTGAACTATCGAATCGTCAACACCGAGACCAGCGAAGTGATCGCGGGTGGCGAGGCCAAGGGCGAATCCAAACGCACCAGCACCAGCATCGGCGGCTTCATGGGCGGATGGCGCGGCGGTGGCGGGGCGCAGGTGGACATGACGTCATCCAACTTCGCCGAGACCATCATCGGCGAGGCTGTCACTTCGGCAGTGGATCAGTTGATCGCCGACTTGGCAGGCAAAGTGGACACTATTTCCAGCAACATGCCGAAGAACAACATCGAGGCTCGCGTAGCGGTGGTAACCGGCAACACGCTGACCATCAATGCGGGTTCGACGGGCGGCGTGAAGGTCGGCGATATCTTCGACGTCATGCGAGTGGGCAAGGAGATCAAGGATCCAGTCAGCGGAGAAGTTTTAGATGTCGAAACCACGCCGCTCGGAACCTTGAAGGTCACCTCCGTCCGTGATCGCGTGTCGACCGGCGAGTATACAGGACCGGCCGCAAAAATCGGCGACATGGTTCGCACCAAGTAGGCACCTATGCGCTGTGCAACGATCGTAATCGCGTTTTGGATTGCGGCGGCAAGCGTCTCCGCACAAGCGGTTTCAGGACCAGTAAGGGGGGGTGCGGCCGGCATGGCTCGCATCCCTCCTTTCGTTTTTGGGGCGCCCGGCGCGGCCCTCGGGAACGGAGCGCTAGTGAACCGCAGCGCAAATAATCTGGCCCGTGGATTGGGCCTGAACCCGTTTGGTATGGGAGTGCGCAGCGGTCAGACGGCGGGTTCGCCCATTGGCTATCGATACTCGCCCTATGGAGCCTACGGCAACAACTCGAATACCGGCTACCTGCTGGCTCCGGGCTTCGGCGGTCTGAACGGCTACTACTATTGGACCCCGCAATCCCAGAGAACCACCGACGATCCCGGACCAAGCTACGCCAATCCCGGCCAAGTCCGCGCAGTGGGCGAATTGCCCGCCACGCTACAAGCTCCGGAACGGCCCGGAGCCAGCGCCGAATGGGTCGACGCCCGGTCTTCGTTCAACGCCGCTTCAGCCAAGGTTTCCTCGGCACGGCGCGCGGTGGAAGAGCTACGCGCACGCCTGGAAGCACTAGGCCAAAGTCCCCGAGCCAATGTGATCGCCAATACCGCCAATGCGGAAGCCGCGCTCAAGTTGGCCCAGGAATACATGACCAGCGGTAATTTGGACGAAAGCCTGCGGGAAATCCAGCGCGCTAACTACATAGCAGCACAGGTTCTCAAGGAATTCGGCCGCTGACACCTGGCAACCAGCACGCAGGCCTAGCCAGATAATATACGGCTCCCTTGACAGAGTCGCGGCAGGAGCGTAACCTACGGTATCAGAAGCGGTAAGAGGAAACTCCAATGAAACATCTACGTTTGTGTGGCGCGTTGGTAGCTGCTGCGGCGGCCTTCGCGATCATGGCAGTGGATCCAGCCACCATGGCGGGTCAGGACAAAGCGGCCAAGGCCGGCAAAACCGGGGGCAAGGCCAAGGGTCCAGTTGCCTACCAGAAGCCCGTAAAAGGCGAGATTCCACGCACCGGAGACGGCCAGCCGGATCTGAATGGCGTCTGGATGCGTCCATACACTTCGGATATGACCAAGGGCGGCGGAAACGCATCGGCTTCCACCCTCAACTTCACGGATTGGGGCAAAGGCAAGTGGGAAGCCTACAATGCGGCCGAGGGCGATTATGCCGGAGCCTGCCTGCCGTTTGGGCTGATCCGGTCCATCAATGCTCCGCATCCGATGCAGATCGTGCAGAGCAAGACTTTCGTAGCCTTCCTGCATGAACAAAACACCTGGTTCACCAAGGTGCCCACGGACGGACGCCCCTTCCCGTCGGATGCCGACATGGACCCCACGTGGTTCGGCACGTCGCGCGGACACTGGGACGGCGACACGCTCATCATCGACTCGAAGGGCTTCAACGGCAAAACGCGCCTGGATACCATCGGGCATCCGCATAGCGAGAAGATGAGCGTTCGCGAGACCTGGACGCTCATGAATCCGACGCAGGTTTATTACACCATCGAGATCAATGATCCCCGCACCTATAAGGATCCGATCAAGAGCGAGCGTACCTTTACCCGCGACCCGAAGGGCGAAGTGATGGAATATTCCTGCGAAGAGAACAACAAGAGCCTCTTCGAAGGCCGCATCAAGCCCCCCAACTTTGAAGAGTGGCTGAAATAAGCGGAGCGGGCTTTTAGCCTGCCCTACTTCCCTGATAATTCCCTTTGGATAGCGGCAGCGTTCTTCGTTGCCGCTTCCTGCATGGGCCCCGAAACTGCGGCCGCCGCCAGACTAAACCTCAGCGCCTCCTCCAGCCGCGAGCGATCTTTCGCGCTCTTTCCTACCTGATAATTGGCCCACCCCAGATAGAAATTCACCTGCCCCCGTAAGCTGTCGTCCGACACGATCGCGCGGAAGTGCATGTCGCATTCCTGCCAGGCTTCCCGCGAACATCCCGCAACCCCGGCCATGAAGTGGGCATTCACAATTAGCTGCGCTTTCCTGTCCCTCCACGAATCCGCCGTATAACGCTCAGGCCGCGGCTTGCCGGAGATGCTGGCCAGAAGTTCCGCCGCGGCACGGGATGCCTCGCTGAATTTCTGGCTACGCAGGTTCGCGTCCGCCACGGCCAGGAGCGCATCCTCATTGTCAGGCTGCAGGGCCAGTATCTTTGCGGCAGCCTGAAGTTGTTGGTCGGCGTTTGGCATAGCCGCAATATACGGCGGCACCGCTAGCGCGAGATAGTCGCTCTTCGGATTCTGGGCAATGATCGTCTCCGTGAGTTGGATCACGATCGCCGGGTCCACAGCCGTCCAGCCAGCGGCAACGGCCATGCTGTATTCGGTGTAAATATCTGTCTGGCTGAGGTAAATCGCACGTTCCTTCTGGTACTCGTTGCGAACCTCGGGCGGCAGTTGTTTAACCATCTCGGCGCGCGCCAGACGCGAGGTTTCCACCGAGTATTTGCGGATGTCCGCGGCATTACGTGCCGCCTCGGCGCGTTTGAGGGCATCGAAGGCATCCGAGATCTCGTCGGCGCGGGCCACACCGGCAAGCAGGAGGATCGCAAGACAAACAGCCTTCATGCGAGCGATTATACCTGACGTTTGCCAGTCCGCTTCTTGGCCGCCGGTTTGCCCGCCGTTTTGGAAGCCACATTGCGCCACGCGGCGGTAAGAGCTTCCCCCGCGATCTCCTGCGCTGCAGCCTGCAATTGCACGACAGTCCATCCCGACCGCCCCCAGGCACCCGCTGCCGGAGCAAATGCTTCCGGTTCGGCCCGCATGAATTCGGCCTGCTGTTCCGGCGTCAATTTGACCACACCCGAACCTTTATCCGGTGAGCCCAGGCCTGCGAAGATCTTGCCCGCGGCCCGGAAATCGGGATGGCCCATGTGGGCGCGTTGCTCGGCTCCCGGCAAACCCAGCGCGATCTTCCCGAAATCGTCAGCCGTCATGCGCGGTCGGCGCCCACCCTAGCCCAATTGTCTCGAAGCGATTCGGTGTAGAAGCGGACGGCCTCGTGCATGTTCAAAACCATGTTCGAAACCATGACAGTTACATTGCCCCCTGAAATCATGTGTGATGCTCCTTTGGACTTCCCTATATTCGCCCAAGCGCGGGAGCCACGACACGCCGCTCCACCGCCAGCTTCACCAGCAAGTGGCCGAGGCCATTCGTACCGGACGTCTGCCCTCCGGAGCACGTTTGCCCTCCACCCATGTGTTGGCCGCCTTGCTGCTCGCCGCCTACGATGATCGAGGGCCAGCAGGATGATCGAGGGCCAGCCCGGTTCCGGGCTGCGAGTGACCGCCGGTCCGATGGTCCCCAATCTCGCCCTAGCCCAAGTACTGCGTGCCGCCCGTTATCCCGCGCGGCTGGTGTTTCTGGAAGACCCGGATGGAAACCCGATTTCGGTCAACTTTTAACAGCATGCCGAAGTAAAATGATTACATGAGCTTCGAGGACTACAAGGTTGTGCTCTATCGCAATCAACCCGAGGGCTGGGTCGCGGAGATCCCGTCAATCCCCGGTTGTCATGCTCTGATGGCGACACCCGAAGAAGCCTTAATCGAGCTAGCCGGCGTCTTCAAAATCATTCAGGCGGAGCATCTGGACGCCGGCAAACCATTGCCGCAAGACACAACTGAAATTGTCCATGCCTAGCGCTCGTGCGGACGAGTTTCGCCGCGTTGCGGCCAAACTCGGTTTCCGGCGGGTTCGCCAGACAGGAAGTCATGAGCGCTGGAATCATGACGACGGTCGGGCCACTACGATTCCAATTCACGGAGGCCGGGAAATCGGACTGACATGCCTCGCTTTTATCAACCATTCATAACTGAGGATTCCAGCACCGCCG
>JBDTSJ010000067.1:0-65651 GCA_039931205.1 Acidobacteriota bacterium | reverse complement strand
AATAGGACTTTTCTAAATGGCACTAATAGGACATTCTCATGTGGCAGCGACACAACGCATCGGCACCCTGACACTCGCCGGTCAAACGTTTACGGTAACTCAGGATGCTGCTCCCGCCTGCACCTTTATCCTATCGCCTGCATCCACCACCCTTTCCTCGCAACCAGGCGGGGGGACGGTTTCAGTCAACTCCGGTCTCGGCTGCCTTTGGACGGCCGTCAGCAATTCTGGTTTTGTCTCCGTCTCGTCTGGTGCGTCGGGCTCAGGTTCTGGAGTCGTTCAATACCTGGTGACCCAGAATACAGGAGGACAACGGAGCGGAACAATAACCATCGCCGGTCAAACATTTACGGTCGCGCAAAGCGCCCCGGTCGTCTGCAGCTTCTCTTTAGACACCTCGAGTACGCCGGCGCCGGCAGCAGGAGGCAGCGGCACCGTGTTGGTCAGCGCACCCCAAGGTTGTGCCTGGTCATCATTCAGTAATTCCGCATTCATTGCCCTTGGCAATAACTCCAGCGGCTCCGGCGACGGGTTTGTCGAGTACACTGTCGCGAACAACGCCGCTGGTCAATCACGAACCGGCACTCTTACGATCGCAGGGAAGACTTTTACAGTGATCCAGGACGCTGCCTGTACATTCTCGTTAGGTTTAACCACGGCGTCGATGCCAGTGGCGGGCGGTAGCGGTACCGTTGCGGTCAATGCCCCCGCTGGTTGCGCTTGGTCGGCAGTGAGTAATTCGGCTTTTATCACTCTTGTGCAAGGCACCGTCGGCTCTGGAAATGGAATCGTCGAATACTCTGTGGCGAGTAGCCCTTTGGCGCAGGCGCGAACAGGCACCCTCACGATTGCAGGCCGCACGTTTACACTGACCCAGAGCGCGGCAGCGAATCCCCAACCCGCCAAGATCAGGCTGCTCTCCGGCAGCGGACAAACGGGACCGCCGGGGACCTCTCTGGCGAACCCGATCATCTTTGTGGTGGAAGACTCGAACGGTACTCCAGTGGGTGGAGCAAACGTCGCATTTGCTGGAACAAACGCCACAGTAAACCCGGTCTCGGCCGTCAGCACAGCGGCAGGCCAAGTGGAAACGCGAGCGACGCTAGGCGCGAACCCTGGGGCCGCCACCATCGCGGCAGCGGTGAACGGCTTAACCGCAACGGCTTCCGCCACTGTGACGGCTCCGCCCTCCAATATTACGATCACCAGCATCGTGAACGGAGCCAGTTTTCTACCGGATCTCACCCCGCAATCCTGGATTTCAATTCGCGGAACTGCTCTCGCCACCACAACGCGGGCGTGGCGCACTTCCGACTTTATCGGAGATCGATTGCCCATATCCCTGGACGGAGTCAGCGTGCGAATCGCAGGCATAGATGCACCAGTTTATTTCGTGAGTCCGGCGCAACTTAATGTGCTGCTTCCCTCCAGCATTCCTCCAGGGCCCGTGACGGTGGTGGTGACCACGCCGTCGGGATCGGCGCAGGCGACGGTCAACGTCAGACGAACCGGTCCTGCGTTCTTTACATTCGAGCCGGAGGGAGGTCGTTACCTGGCGGCCGTTCATCTGAACGGTAATCTGGCTGGAAAAACAGCGTTATTCGGCGCCTCCGCGACAACGCTGCCGTTCCAGGTCGGCGAAACCGCCATGCTGTTCGGTACGGGTTTCGGAGATACAAATCCGCGAATCGCTACGGATCGCATTTACTCTGGAGCCGCCCCGCTGATTGATCCACTAGTCCTCCGCATTGGGGGAGTACAGGCGGCGGTGCAATTTGCGGGTCTGGTTGCCGGAGGGCTTTACCAGTTCAATGTCACGATTCCAAGCCTTCCACCGGGCGAACACCAGGTCGTGGCCGAGATCGGCGGAGTGAGCAGCCCCGTGGGCGTTTTCTTGGCGGTTGGCAGCACTTCCACCCAAACGTTGTCATCGTCCCGCGCCAGCCTTGTGTTCCGCTCACAAGCGCAGTCCCAGCCGGCGCCGCAGTCCTTCCAACTGACCACGAACTCCAGCTTCTTGCCGTTGGCGATCAGCACAGCCACGGCCAAAGGCGGCGACTGGCTGCAGGCCACGTTGTCGTCGTCCATAACTCCGAGCATCGTGACCGCGTCGGTGAATGCCGCCGGACTGGTTCCCGACAGCTACACAGGTACAATCCGAATCACCTCAGTCTTTGCCTCGAATAACCCCCTTCTAATTCCAGTTTTGTTGACTGTTTCCGCTTCCACTCCAGCCTCCTACACAATTTCGACTTTTGCCGGCACCGCGAACGTGGGTGCCACCGGCGATGGCGGACCCGCAACGTCCGCAACCATGAACTTGCCTTTCGCTGTGACAGTAGATTCGGACAAGAATCTTTACTTCGGGGATTTCTTGACCAACTTAGTGCGAAAGATCAACCCGAGTGGAACGATAAGCACAATCGCAGGAAATGGAAACTTCGGTTCCTCCGGGGACGGTGGCCAGGCCAAGAGTGCCATGCTTGCCCAACCGGCCGGCGTACTGGCGGCGCCAGACGGAGCGATCTATATTGCAGAGTATTCACACCGTATTCGAAAAGTTACGCCGGACGGAGTGATCCGAACCATTGCAGGCAACGGCCAGGCTGGAAATTCCGGGGACGGTGGGAAAGCGGCGGATGCATTGTTGAATCTCCCTACAGCGCTGGCTATGGATGATCTGGGGAACCTGTACATCTCGGAAAGCGGCAGTGGTCGAATTCGAAAGATTTCACCCGATAGCACGATCAGCACGATTGCCAGCGGGCTGGATCGCCCGGACGGCGTGGCAGTAGATTCAGCTGGCAATGTCTTTGTCGCGGAATTCAGTCAGGTCACAAAAATTGCTCCGGGCGGACAAGCATCCGTCATATTTACGAAATTGCGGCCGGCCGTAGCCGTAGACATCACTGGTAACGTTTATGTCTCCGACTACAACACGGGACAGATCATCCGGAACCCGGGTCCGCAGCAGGTGATTATTGCGGGCACCGGCGTGGGCGGCTTCAGTGGAGACGGGGGAGCGGCTACCCTGGCTCAGCTTGCCGGTATCCGAAGCTTGGCATTTTTCCCGGACGGCAGCATTGTTGCCCAGGATGCTGTGAATCATCGCCTGCGTAAGTTAACGCCCGGTGTAGCAAGTGTGAACGTCACCGTCTCACCCGGGTCCATGACATTCAATTATCAGGTTGGCGGCGCCACTCCAGCCGCTCAATCGCTCACGATCGCGACGACTGGGGCAAGCACTGGTTTCTCCATTACGCCGTCGACCACCAGCGGAGGAAATTGGTTGGAGGTGTCCCCAGCGACGGGTGTCACACCTGCCAGTGTGCCCGTGTCGGTAAAGGTGGCTGGACTCTTGCCCGGCACCTATTCGGGACAACTGGTTGTAACGCCAGCGAATGGAATCGCTCGAATCGTGACAGTAACGTTAATCGTGAGTGCGCCCACGATCACCGCCTCGCAAAGTACTGTGGCTTTGACGGCGTCGGTGGGCGATACAACTCCTAAGACAGCGAATGTCTCCATCACTAGCACGGCGGGCGTACTGCAGTTCTCGGTCGAGGCCAGCGCACAATCGGGAGGCAATTGGTTAAGCGTCTCGCCTTTATCCGGGAGCACTGCTGCGACGATCACCTTATCGGCGAATCCGAGCGGCTTAGCTGCGGGTACGTACACTGGCCGCATCATCATTACCGCGCCGGCAGCGGCCAACGGTCCGCTAAACGTCCCGGTTACTATCACTATAACGCCGCCGGCGTCCATCTCTGTTTCACCGCCGTCGCTGTCATTCACGGCCTCGGCCGGCGCCACCGCGGCTCAGACGGGGACTATTTCGGTTACCAGTTCCGGCGCCAACATGCCTTTTTCGGCCGCTCCTTCCACGCAATCCGGTGGCAACTGGATAAGCAGCTCGACATCTACGTCGAACACTCCTGGAACCGTCGGAGTGACGATCAATCCCACCGGCCTGGGCGTAGGAACCTACACTGGGCAGATCACCATCACGGCGCCTTCGGCGATCAACGGCCCTGTTGACGTTCCGGTCACCCTGACCATCAATCCCCCTACTGGAACCAATATCGGCTCGCTTAGCTTCCAGTACCAGATCGGTGGACCACTGCCTGGCGCTAAACTCTACAGTCTGACAAGTAGTGGTGGACCGCTTTCGTTTACGACATCGACGACTGCAAGCTGGCTGCAGGTTTCACCATTCAGCGGAGTCACGCCCTCTACGCTCACCGTGACAGTGAACCCGGCTGGATTAGTTCCGGGGATCTATTCGGGTCATGTCGTCGTAACAGCGCCCCAAGCGGCAAATAGTCCACTACTGATTGCCATAACGTTTGGCGTCACCGCTCAGGGCGCAGCGCCCATTCCGCCGATCCCAACCCTCAGGATGAGTTCTGGCGGCGCAGATGGAACAGCAACGAATCCAGATATTCCATCGATAAGAGCCGTCGAAATGCCTCCGGACGATCAGTGATGGCCGCGCCCCTGTTTCCGAATTGATCGTAGTCGTGCTCGTCCTGAAACCAGGCGTGTTTGCTGCCGTCAATGGCAGCATGATTCCCGGCATCTCTTTGCGAGGCCGCCGCCGCCGATGCGGTCCCCGTTTCTTCTTCCGTGCCACCAGCCCGGACCCTTGCAACGCTTGCTTCACCCAGCTGTAGCTGAGTTCGATGCCGTGCTTTTCCTCCAGCTTCTCTTGGAAGTGTTTCACATTGAAGTCGAAGTACTTCTCCTGGTAGAGCTGCAAGACCTGCTAACAAGTGGCCATCGCACATGAACCCTTACGCTCTAGCGTATTTCCCGGGTCACAGCGATTTCGGGACTACCAGCCGGTACGTTCACCCGAACCTGGACACGGGACGTGCTGCAATGGAAAAGGCGAGAACGGGTCAGGTTGGGCACAATGAGATGTCGCCCGCCTCGGCAGTGAGGACGATACGTGGCGTATTGCAGTAAAGGGGCAAAGCCTAAGGCAACCGGAGGGGATTTTACGTGGATAAGTCCAAAGACTTGCGGCGGAAACGGGAGACCGAAGAAGAAGATGACATCCCTTGGTTTCTCCACTCATCCGTGAACCCTCCTACCGATTCCCTGACAATCGGGCTGTTGGCGTTAGTCGAGGATCTGCCCTCCATACCCGGACCGAAGCCTGTGGGGCCGGAAAACGATTCACGAATCTTCGGTGCATTCAAGAAACGCGGTTGGACAGGTTTTAAAGAAGAGTTTGACCGCATTGTGCCGCGGGACCGTGCGGACTATGCCGACGTCAAACGCGACCTTTTGTGCGAGCCCCTATTCAACATAAAAGCCTACCGAAACATGGCCGACGCGGTATCGTGCGCGCTTTTCTTGGCAAGCAACAAATCCCGGATGAAGAGATCGCAGCGCTGGATGGCGAAGACGTTCGCCAACGGCGGATGGTGCGGTTCCAATTGCAGCTTAGGGCCAGTGCAAAAGCATCATCCGGCCAGCCCAAGGGTGAATCGGTCAGTGGCGCGAGCCAGATCGAACGAGGGGTTAAACGGCGTACCCCAAGGGTGTTTTGGGCCCGAGTTGAAGCCCACTAGCCCTCAAAAGGAGCGTCAATGAAAGTAAACGGAGTAACGAAAATGAAGTTCCCGCCCAGGCTTAGGGCTACAGTTCGCTCCAATCGCGGTAGTGCCTCATTCCGCCCTGTCCGAGCGGTAGCGACGTAAGAACCCGGCTTCACACCCCAGCTGGCCCAAAGGCTGGCAAGTCAAGTTCATCGGCATCCGCCGACACCAAAAGACGAATTTTGTCCAAGGAGCAATGAAACTAAAGGAGTTGCCATGGAAGCCCCGTCCCAACTGATGTCCCAACTGATGGCGTCATTCCATTGTCTGTGTCAGAATGAGCGATCCCAACGGGCAACGCCAGCGGGCACTGGCCGTTCGAAGAAGATCCAGATGTTTCCGCCATTGCCGGAGCGGGAGCGTTCCAACGCAGCTGGCACCTTTAACTCTCTGCAAGTCGCGAGGAACGCACGGCAGCCTCCTGCCGTGCCTTCTTATCGGAATCGACCGCGAGAAACCAGCAGGTTTCGTCCCGTAGTAGCGGATAGATCTCGATGATCTGCTTGCCCGCGAGGTAGTCATGAATCACTTCGTCGGCCAGTGGAATGTTCTTGCGGGTCTCCTTGTCGACGCGTTTTCGGTCCTCTAGCTTCGAAACGTATGTCAGGGTCCTAACTTGGCCAGTCCGTCTTTGGCCTTCAGTCCGCTGTCGGAAGCCGGTTCGGCCGCGACCGCTTGATTCCAGTATTGGCGCGCCAAATCAAGTTGGTTTTGGTTCGCATAGATCGCGCCCAGGTTGTAGAGTCCATCGACGTTGCCAGGGTGATCCTTAAGCAACTGACTCGTCTCCTTAATTGAACCTTCAATGTCGCCCGTATCGTAGAGTGCGCGGCCCAATTCCAGGCGCGCGTCTAAGTTCTTGGCGTCCGCCTCCAAGGCTTGTCTCAAATAACGAATCGCGTCCTGGCTCTTGCCTTCGGTCGCAGAGATTTCCGCGAGACGCAGCAGGATGGGAGGGTGCCCTGGATTCTTCACCAGTTGCTCTTCCAGTGACGCCTTCTCGTGCGCGGCGTTTTGGGGCAGCGAAGCGACCGCGGTGGGGGCGGGCTCCGCCGCCGTTTTAGGTCCCATGAGCGTCCGCAGGGAAAATAGGATCCCGCCGCCAATCAACACCGGCACAAGGATTGTAAGTAGCTTCTTCGTATTCATGGTTTGGATTCTATGCTTCAACGGAATCGACACGCAGCGCAAGCCGCGCTTCCTTGCCGGCCTCGGCAGTGACATCGTGAGTTCCGAATGCGATGCCGACCTTCTTCAGAAATTCGTTTGGCGGTTCACCGCCCGCAAACACCCATACGTAGTCGTTGGGAATCTCTTGGCGTTGACCGTTCACTTCTAGAACAACTGAACTAGCGGTAACTTGAACAGGCATGGAATTGAACAGGGCTGTCACCTTCCCTGCGCGAATCGTGTCCTCGATCCGCGTCACGTTCCGTTCCTTCAGACGGCTGAACGCTTCCTTGCGATAGGACAGCGTGACCTGGTTTCCTTTTTGACGGGCCAGCCCCATGGCTGCTTCAACAGCGCTGTCACCGCCCCCCACGATCAAGATTTTCTTGTTGAAATAGTGGTCCGCTTCAATCAGGCGATACATCACCTTGGGCAGTTCTTCGCCAGGGATGCCTAGCTTGCGGGGAGTGCCGGTCCTGCCCAATGCCAGAACGACGGCTCGAGAGCGATAGCTTCCCTGATCCGTGGTGACCTCGAACACGCCCTCGGTGTCGCGCTGAATGTCCTCTACCTTTTCGCCGGATCGGACTTTGAAGTCCGCGCGATCCATCACCTGACGCCAAAACGTGAGTAAGTTCTCTTTGGAAAGCTCCGTTTTTTTGAACTTGCCATACATCGGAAACTCAACAGGGCTAGTCATCACCAACTTCTGGCGAGGATACTTAGCGACTGTGCCGCCGACCTCATCGCGCTCCAGCGTGATGTAGCTAAGCCCCAGCTTGATTGCCTCGAGTGACGCGCTGATGCCGGCAGGCCCAGCACCCACGATCAAAACATCATAAACGCCGGGCGTGCATCGATCCTCGCCCAGGCGCGCAGTGATGGTGTCAACAATGGAGCGTCCCTGATGCACAGCGTTCTTGATCAGCGCCAGTCCTCCCAGTTCTCCGGCAATGAACAGGTTCGGCACGTTCGTCTCATACTCCGGCGTGAGAAAAGGCAGATTCGCTCCCATACTGGGAATGGCCATCACCAACTGGATCGCGCCCACCGGGCAAGCCTCTGCGCACAAGCCGTGACCGATGCACTTATAGGCATTCACGATCACGGCCTTGCCGCCCAACATAGCCAGTACGTCACCTTCCGGGCACACGGTGGTGCAGCTTTGGCATCCGATGCAAAACGTGGTGTCGATGCGCGGATGTTGCCCCTTCGGTCCCTCCGAATACACCTTCCCTTTTTCTGCGGCCTCACCTGCGAGCCGCGCGCGTTTTTTCTGTTTGAGGAAATACAACACCAGCGGGATCCCGACGATCAGGGCTACCGCAACATTCGTGAGGGAAGCATCGTCCATCTAGAAATACCCCAGCATGAGTACGACGCCGATATGCACCAATATCAGCGCTGCGAAGGAGACGCTGAAGGGCCTGTGGATCACATGCCACAGGTGGAACATCTGCCGGACTCGGTCGAGATACGCGATCTTGCTGCGCAGCCGTGCCTGCCGCCGCGCATTGCCGATGACGGCCTCAAGGTCTCGATGATGAGAGGGCAGCAGTCCCCCAAGCGTGGTCACTCCTTCACTCCCCGATAATACGCTGCGGCGGAGGCGGCTCACCAGGAGCGGTCGTTGCATATCGAGGACGAGAAGTGTCCACAGGATCTTGAGTACGGGCATGCGGCGGACATCCTGTGCGGAAGGCATGGACAGGAGCGCGGAGAGATGCTCCTGAGATACGACCTGTTGTTGCTCCAACTCCGCGGAAAGAGCCCTATTCTGGGCTTCGATTTCACCTGCCGTGAGTTCGGTCGCGTGCAACGATCGGGGGATCTGCGTATAGAGGTAGCGGCCAACGAAGCCGCTGAGTGCGACCGCGACCATGATCCAGTAGGCCCATCCAGCTAGGCCACCAAATTTGAATGCCGCATGGAAGGTGATGAGCACTGGTGCCGTGATGCCGATCACGGAGTGATAGTCCAGCCAGTGTTTCGTCTTTCCAATCGACCCTAACCACCGCCACCGCTTCCGCAGCGGGTAGAGGAAGATGACCATAAATAGCGCGACTGCCAACATCCCCAGGCGGAGGCCGATGGTGCCGCTGGGCCGCAACGACTGGTGCAACGACGACTCCACTCGTTGGTCAAGATCCAGCCTGTAGTAGTCGAAGCCGTGCACTGCCAGCCACGTAACGAAAGCCAAGGCCACAAGGATTGCCGCCCAAACGCGGAGCCGGTGCAGAAGTTCCTCGGTATCGCGCCGGGCGGTCTCTCGCCTCGGAGTTGGTATTCCGGTTGTCCAAGTTGCCATTACTTGTCCTTAGTATTGCCGTTCGATCGAGGTGCTTCGAGTTCATCTTTTACATCGACGGAAAAGAGCCGGTACTTCGTGAACGTATGCTGGTTTCTCCAGCTTTGGTGTTGCGTCTGCAATTCAATTGTGGCCGCGAGGGGCAGCCAATAGGGTAGCGCTCCCTTCAGCGCTACCGATCCATAGCGAACGTCCGCGTGAAGCGATTTGAGTCCGAGCGCCTCTGGGGGGTCTTTCCAGTGAGCCTCAATGCGAAGTACTTCCGCTGTTGCCGGTTGAACCCACGCCGAGCCTTCCCATTCAATCGGATACTCCCGGCCCTTCAGTTCCATGGTGCTTGGCGTGCGAACGCCGGTGCGCGGGAGAAAATCGATGCGGAGTAGCTCGCTGCCGGGTTCGGCGACGGGGACGGAGAAGCTGTAGCTCTCTTGAAAGTCTGGGTGCAGAATAAATAGCAGTGTGGCGAAGCCGCGGGTCGCCAACAAGGACCCGGTGGGCCTACCCTTGCGGGGCGCCTGCACTTCCACGCGGGATTCGTCGACCAAGAGATCTCCTTTGTCCCAACCGAGCACGATCAAGTAGTCATAGCGTGATTCGTTACGAATTGCAGTCTTGCCATTTTCGTTGAGTTTCTCCTGCACCATGTCTTCGGTACATGTGACGGCGCCAAAGTGGTCCCAAAACAACTTGACCGTGCTTCTGCTTCGTTCCAGCAGAGTGCCTGGTTGTCCTGCCGCGCTAAGGCCGCAGGCCAGACTAGTAGCGATAGCCCAGCGAGAAAAAGACTTGATCATAGTTTTGTAGCTCTCCACGATACATCGTTGCTCCGGAATTCAAGACGTAGTGCCGGCCCAAGAACCAGTCGAGTGTCGTGCTGGTCCAAAAACCACGGTTGTCTTGTGTGACAGGCGATGAGAAGGCTTGCGCTCCGCCTTGCACATCCAAACGAAGCTGGTCGCTGAACTGGCGGGAAAACGAGACCAACTGATACCAACCCCGGCCGAATGCGCTGCTAAAGACCGAGTGCCGGAAGTCGGCACGGATCTTGGTGTTGTAGAAGTCACGGAAGGTGACTCCGAGCGTTTGATTCAGGGACCCGCGCCCATCGCCGCTCCGCTTGCTTTCGCCCAGGCTGCCGTAGACGGCAATGCCGCGTGGTAAGTCCACGCGCAAGCCGCCGCTGAAGCCGGTGAACAAGTATTGATCGAGCAATCCGGTACTCAGCAGGATGGCATCGAAGGTTGGCACATTGCGCAAGTAGTTATGACTGACGTCGAAGGTAAGCCAGGAAGTAGGTTGCAGGCGAACCGTGAGAAAGCTGCGGCTCACCGAGGCTCCGCTCTTGGTATTTCCCAGACGCCCAGGCGTGAGCCGGTCTGCCTGGAGGTTGTGAAAGACAGATAGCCGCGTCTTCCAGGTATAGGTGTTCTCCGCGAAGGCGAATTCGCGCTCGGCCTTCCAATGCAGGCGCGTTATCGCGAGACCTACGGTGCTGGTGTAACGGTGACCCGAAAAGTCGCCGGCGACGGCGTTCAGAAACACGCCACCTATCTGGCGGCCCGGTTTGTAGTCCCATGCTGTTGGGTCTGGAGTGGAACCGCCAAATGCGCCGCCCGTCCAATATCGACCCAGACGGCGAGCGATGTAGCCACCATCGATGGTGTTTAAGCTGCTGGCCCACGGTACAAACAAGCGGCCCACGCCGATGGTGTACTTCGATTGCGGATTGTTGTAGAAGAGCCCCAGATGGTAGGTGCGATTCAGAACATCGCGCAGGTTGCGTGTGGCGACTTGCGGGCCGGACTGACTGTTGAAGCGTCCGCGCCAGTATCCGGTGAGATTCCAGTAGCTGCCGCCGATGCGCGCCACGTCGGCGCGAAAGACGACGCCCTGTTGATAGGTGCCCATGCGGCTCTGGCGATCGTAGATCGTATTGTTCTCCAGGCTGATCCTTCCGGAGGAGCGGTTCACTTCACTGGGGCGCGGTTTGGGAACGTAGTCGCGCTGTTCTTGCTCCAGCGGATCGCCCTCGGTGAACGTGACCACCTGCGCGTAGCGGCGCGCGGTGGTGGATTGCTTGATGCTCTGGATCACCTGTAGGTCTTCCCTCGCTACTTCAGCAACGTCACCCGTTTGAATCTCGCCGGTGGACGATTCCACTTCGCAGACGGCGGAGTGTGCAGCGACAGCAACCACAACGAGGCGGGCGACCTCCTTCGCAGAAAGCGCAGGTTCGCCCGGTACGCGATGTTTGACCGCGAGGTGAAACCCTTCCCGCAACCCTTCATCGCGGCCGCCCGCGAGATACACGGAACCAGTCGCGACGTAACGCACTTGAAACTCGGCCCGGTAGTCCGCGGGTTGCTGTGCCCAAATATGGGACGCGAGGAGCAAAGCTAGGCACGCGACGCGCATCAATTCTTCCCCTGCGGATGGCAACTGTAGCAGTTCGCGCTGTTGTAGACGTAGTTACGCACGCCGTTGTGCTTGTTGTTCGTTTGACTGGCGGGATGGCAACCGGTGGTACAGCTGAATACCGAAAAATTCGAGGCGTTCGGGTGACAGTCAGCGCAGGTATTCCACGTACCTTTCTTGTGCGCGCCAGTGGTAATGGGGAACGCGCCGTGCGTAAAGGTCGCACCGGTCCATTGCGAGGTTGTGTGGCAACTTGCGCAAGTGGGCGGGAACCCGGCGGCGGCATGATTCGGATTCGTGGTGCGGGTGTAAACGGCTGCGTGGCAGCTGTAGCAATCCTTAGGCGTCCCTTTGTAGACTCCGTTGACGTGGCAACTGGCACACGCAACGGTTGTGTGCTTTCCAGTGAGCGGGAACGCGGTGGTGGCGTGGTTGAACGTGGCTCCTGTCCACTGCGTAGTGCTATGGCACGTCTCGCAGGTTTGCGGGAATCCTGCCGTTACGTGGTTCGGAGACGTGGTGGCCTGGAACTTCGCCAGATGGCAGGAGACGCAGGTTGTGGGTAGCGTTGCGTACTGATTGTTGACGTGGCAGGTGGCGCAGGCGACCGTGGTATGTTTGCCGGTCAGCGGGAACCGCGTGGTGGCGTGGTCGAACGTGGCGCCGCTCCAGTTCGTGGTGCTGTGACATAACGAACAATCCTGCGGGAAACCCGCCGCCGCATGGTTCGGATTCGTCGTCGCCTGATACGCGGGCAAATGACACGTGGCACAAGCGGTGCCGAGGCCCGCAAACTTTCCGCCCACGTGGCAACTCGCGCAGGTAACGCTGGTGTGTTTGCCGGTGAGCGGGAATCGCGTTGTTCCATGATTGAAGGTCGCCGGTGTCCACTGCGTTGTTGTATGACAGGTTTCGCAGGTCTGCGGGAGACCTGCATGGCTCGGATTACGAGCGGCTTGGTATTGCGGCAGGTGGCAGGTGGAACACGCCGTACCCAGGCCTGCGAATTTGCCTCCCACATGGCATGTCGCGCACGTGACGGACGTATGCTTGCCGGTCAACGGGAACCGGGTCGTGTTGTGATTAAACGTGGCTCCTGTCCACTGCGTTGTGGTATGGCAGGACTCACAGGTCTGTGGAAAGCCAGCCGCGCCATGGTTCGGGTTCGTCGTCTTCTGGAAGTCCGGCAAGTGGCACGTAGAACAAGCAGTACCTAAGCCAGCATATTCCCCGCCGACGTGGCAGGTCGCGCAGGCGACACTCGTATGCTTGCCGGTCAGCGGGAAGCGGGTCGCGTTGTGATTGAAGGTTGCCCCAGTCCATTGTGTGGTCGTGTGGCAGGATTCGCAGGTTTGGGGGAAGCCTGCGTGGCTCGGATTCTTGGCAGCTTGGTATTGCGGCAGGTGGCAGGTGGAGCACGCGGTTCCAAGTCCGGCGAATTTGCCGCCGACGTGGCAACTAGCGCACGTGGCCGAAGTGTGTTTACCGGTCAGCGGGAATTTTGTCGTGCTGTGATTGAAGGTTGCCCCAGTCCATTGCGTGGTCGTGTGGCAGGATTCGCAGGTTTGCGGGAAGCCCGCGGCGGCGTGGTTCGGATTCGTCGTCTTCTGGAAGTCCGGCAAATGGCAGGTGGAGCAAGCTGTACCGAGTCCTGCGAACTTGCCACCCACGTGGCATGTCGCGCACGTGGCGGACGTGTGTTTGCCGGTTAACGGGAACTTGGTAGCGTTGTGGTTAAAGGTTGCCCCGGCCCACTGCGTGGTCGTGTGGCAGGATTCGCAGGTCTGTGGGAATCCCGCATGACTGGGATTCGTAGCGGCTTGATATTGCGGCAGGTGGCAGGTGGAACAAGCTGTGCCGAGTCCGGCGAACTTGCCGCCGACGTGGCAAATGGCGCAGGCGGCGGCCGTGTGTTTACCGGTTAGGGGGAACTTCGTTGCGTTGTGATTGAACTTCGCCCCGGTCCATTGTGTGGTCGTATGGCACGTTTCGCAAGTCTGGGGGAAGCCCGCAGCCGCATGGTTCGGATTGGTCGTTTTCTGGAAGTCGGGCAGGTGGCAGGTGGAGCAGGCTGTGCCGAGTCCCGCGAACTTGCCACCCACGTGGCATGTCGCGCAGGCGGCTGCGGTATGTTTGCCGGTTAATGGGAACTTGGTGGTGTTGTGATTAAACGCCGCACCGCTCCATTGCGTGGTCGTATGGCACGTTTCGCAGGTCTGGGAGAAGCCCGCAGCCGCATGGTTCGGATTGGTCGTTTTCTGGAAGTCGGGCAGGTGGCATGTAGAGCACGCTGTGCCGAGACCTGAAAACTTTCCACCCACGTGGCAGCTGGCGCAGGCTGCCGCCGTGTGTTTGCCAGTCAGGGGGAACTTCGTCGAAGTATTGTGATTAAACGTGGCGGGCGCCCAGCGCGTTGTTGTATGGCACGTCTCGCACGATTGCGGGAAGCCCGCCGCGACGTGGTTCGGATTCGTTGTCTTCTGGAAATCCGGCAAGTGGCATGTGGCGCACGCCGTCCCTAGTCCAGTGAACTTGCCACCGACGTGGCAGGAAGCGCATGTCGAGGAGATGTGTTTCCCGGTTAGCGGAAACTTGGTTGTGTTGTGGTCGAATCTCGCTCCGGCCCACTGGGTTGTGGTGTGGCACGTCTCGCAGGTCTGCGGGAAGCCTGCGGCGGCGTGGTTCGGATTCGTCGTCTTCTGGAAATCCGGTAGATGGCAGGCTGAGCAGGCGGTGCCAAGTCCGGCGAACTTGCCGCCTACATGACAGGATGCGCATGTCGACGCCGTATGTTTCCCGGTGAGCGGGAACCGAGTCTTCGCATGGTCGAACTGCGCTCCAAGCCACTGACTCGTTGTGTGGCAGAAGGAACAGTTCTGCGAAAATCCAGCAGCGGCGTGGTTTGGGTTGGTTGTTTTCTGGAACTCGGCCAAATGGCACGTCGCGCATTCGGTTCCCAGGCCCCCGAATTTCCCTCCCACGTGGCAGCTCGTGCACGAGGCGGTAGTGTGCTTGCCGGTCAGAGGGAAGCGGGTCGAGCTGTTATGGTTGAACGTCGCTCCGGTCCACTGGATCGTCGTGTGGCAGGATTCGCACGTTTGCGGGAATCCCGCCGCAACATGATTCGGATTCGTCGTCATCTGGAAGTCCGGCATGTGGCAGGTGGAACAAGCTGTTCCCAGCCCTGCAAACTTCCCGCCCACGTGGCAGGAGGCACATGCGGTCGCGGTATGTTTCCCTGTCAGGGGGAACTTCGTGGAGGTGTTGTGATCGAACTTGGCGCCATTCCATTGAGTGGTGGTGTGGCACGATTCGCAGGTTTGCGGGAAGGAGGCCGCCACGTGATTCGGGTTGGTTGTTTTCTGGAAATCCGGCAGATGGCACGTGGAGCAGGCTGTTTCAAGCCCGGCGAATTTCCCTCCGAGGTGGCAGGAAGTGCATGACGCATTTGTGTGCTTGCCAGTCAGTGGAAACTTCGTCGAGGTGTTGTGATCGAATCTCGCGCCCGTCCATTGGGTCGTGGTGTGGCAGGACTCGCAAGTTTGCGGGAAGGACGCCGCCACGTGGTTGGGATTGGTCGTCTTCTGGAAATCCGTCAGGTGGCAAGTGGAGCAGGCTGTTCCAAGCCCGGTGAACTTTCCTCCAATGTGGCAGGAAGTGCAGGAAGCATTTGTGTGCTTGCCCGTCAGTGGGAACTTCGTCGAGGTGTTGTGATCGAACTTCGCGCCGCTCCATTGACTGGTGGTATGGCAAGATTCACAGGTTTGCGGGAAGGCCGCCGCTACGTGATTCGGGTTGGTTGTTTTCTGAAAATCCGGAAGGTGGCACGTGGAGCACGCGGTCCCAAGTCCGGCGAATTGTCCTCCAAGGTGGCAGGACGAGCACGACGCATTTGTATGCTTGCCGGTCAGCGGAAACTTCGTGGATGTAGTGTGATCGAACTTGGCTCCGCTCCACCGCGCGGTGGTGTGGCAGGACTCGCAGGCCTGGGGGAATCCAAGAGCAACGTGGTTCGGATTCGTCGTCTTCTGATAATCCGGCAGGTGACACGTGGTGCATGCCGTGTTCAAGCCTGCGAAGCTTCCGCCGACGTGACAGGAGCTACAGGACGCGTTGGAATGTTTCCCCGTCAAGGGAAACTTCGTCGTGCCGTGATCGAATCTGGCCCCCAGCCACTGAGTGGTGGTGTGGCATGTTTCACAAGTCGCCGGGAAGCCCGCTTCCTTGTGATTCGGATTCGCCGTGGCGTCGAATTGCGCTTGGTGGCAGTTCACGCAGGTGGATGGCGTCCCCGTGAATTGGCCTCCCTTATGACAGGTGGCACATTCCACATTCGTGTGCTTGCCCGTTAACGGGAATCGCGCCAAGGAGTGATCGAATTTCGCGCCGCTCCACTGAACACTGGTATGACACGTCTCGCACTGCGTCGAAAAATTGGACGCGCGGTGATTCGGATTCTTGGCCGCGTCGAAATTCGGCATGTGGCAACCGCTGCAAGCCTGCGGTGTGCCCGCGAACCGGCCGTTCACATGACAGGATGCGCAACCAACGTCGGCGTGCGCTCCGGTGAGAGCAAACTTGGTGAAGGTCGTGTGATTGAATTGCGCCCCCTGCCAGCGTTCGGTGGTGTGGCAGCTCTCGCATGTCACGGGGAAACCCGCTTGAGTGTGATTCGGATTGCTCGTTTGTGAGAAATCAGGCTGATGGCAGCTGATGCACTCGGTGGGTTGCGCCTTAAATTGCCCGCCGACGTGGCAGGTGGCGCAACTGGCCGAAGTATGTTTGCCGGTGAGTGGAAATCGCGTCGTCGAGTGGTCAAATCGCGCACCTGCCCACTGATTTACGTTGTGGCAACTCTCGCAGGTCTGCGAAAAGCCGGCCGATACGTGATTTACTGTACGCGCTTGCTGGAATTGCGGTAAATGGCACGAAGTGCAGGTGGTATTTAACCCGACATATACTCCCGTTGCGGCACTCTTGTGGCAGGAATCGCAGGCCAGCGCTCCATGGGCGCCTAATAAGGGGAAACGGTTCTGGTGTCCAACGACCGCTTGTGGTTCCGCTTTCCATCCACGCACCGTGTGGCAACTATCGCACTGGGCTCCGAATGAGCCTCTATGGAAATCCGCATGGCAATTGGCGCATTCCACGGGGGCTTCGGTAAATACTTTCGAAACGTGGCAAGAATTACACGTAATATTTTCGTGCATGCCCCGAAGAGGAAAGAGCGTTTGCTGGTTGTGACTGAACTCAGGCTGCGCGCGAAGGGGAGCCCAACTGGTAACGGTGTGGCAATTCTCGCAGGCAATGTTCACCGGTCCGTGCGGGTTCCGCACAGATTGCGCTGCAGCATTGGAGATCGAAAGAGCAATCCCAATCCACATCGCGGCGCGCGCCCACGCGCCCACGGATGTTGCCTGAGTGACCACTTCCTACCACTACCTTTCGCGACCACCCCCTCCGATAGTGGCGAAATTGCTACTGAATGAATCGTCGTTTGCAGCGCTCAGGTAGAGAGAGTAGGAAGTGTTATACCGAGAAACCGGGTCTTCACCTTACGCGCAACGAGTACCGCACAGTGTGTCTAGTTCGGCATTACTGTGCAATTCCTTTACCAATTGTTTTCGAGTCTGAATGACACGCCTTACATTCCAGTGGCGCGTCCCGATACAGCCGGGTTTCGCGCGTGTCCATAACCAGCGTCTTCGTATGACATTGCGAGCAGCGGACCTGAGCGTGCGCGCCTTCCAGGGAGAACTTTGTCTTGTTGTGATCGAACGTACGAGAACTCCAGTTGTTCACGGTATGGCACGCGGTGCATTCCTTGTCTTCGCCTCCGCTCATGAACTGGCCGCCATGTATGTCTTCATGGCACTCATGACATAGGGTGGGTGTTTTGGCGAAGTTTGCCGTGCCCTTTGTCTTGGCATTCACGGGAGCAGCCTGCGCGGGACGATGGCACCCAATGCAGCTTGCGGTTTGGTGCGCCCCTTCCAGGGTGAACCTTGTGGCGCTGTGGTTGAATGTACGAAGTGCCTTCCACTGCGTGGTGTTGTGGCATGTTTCGCAGGTCTCGCGCGTATCATGCGGGTCCATGTGACAAGCGGTGCAATTCTGCACAGCGAAGTGATACTGCCGCGCCGCGACCGATACAGCTCCTGGCAGCGGCTTGTGGCATTCGGCGCACACCACTGCCTGATGCGCGCCGGTCAGCGTGAAACGTGTTTGCTGATGTTTTGCCATGGTGAATGTAGCTGGATGGAAGATCGCTTGCGTGTGGCACATCTCGCACTTGTTTCCGTATGGCTCCGCTGCGAACTGCGCTCCGTGCGGATCGTTGTGGCAGCTCTGGCAGGTGGTGGTTGTAAGCTTGTACTTCGTATCCGCTCCCGCGGGTTTGTGGCAAGCGCTGCATGCCGTGGTTTCATGCTTGCCCTCCAACTGGAACACGCTTTTCTGATGCTGATCGATGGTGTAGAGCGCGGGCTTGAACTGCTGCTCATTGTGGCACGCGGAACAATCGCTGCCCTGGACGCGTGCCGTGAATTGGCCTTGATGGATGTCCTTGTGGCAATCGGCGCACAACGTATGTGCGACTGGCTGACTGAAGTCGCTGCTGGTGTGGCACTTGAAGCACGTCACATCCGCATGTTTGCCAGCTAATGGAAATTTCGTCCGTTTGTGATTGAACCCCGCATCGGTCTTCAGCGCTTTCCATCCTGCAGTGACGTGGCAATTTCCGCATCCACCCTGAAACGCGGCATTTTCAAACGATCCCCGATGCGGATCTTTGTGGCAGTTGTCGCAACTGCTGTATCGGATCTCGCGAAACTGAGGGACTTGCTGGCCGCTCGCGGTCTTATGGCAGCCCGAGCAGGTCACGGCGCCATGTTTACCCGTCAAGGGGTAGGATGACTTGCTGTGATCGAAGAGTTCAGCGGGTTTCCACGAGTTCTGAGTGTGGCAAGTGGTGCATTCTGCGCCGAACTCGCTCTTATGTGGATCCTGATGGCACTGGTAGCATTCGCGCTGCATTCCGAGGAACGTCTTGTTCTTGTCTTTCATCCGGATCTCTGCCGGCTGAACTTTTACCTGCGTGCCCGTGTGACAACTCTCGCACGTGAGCGAACCGTGCTTGCCTTGTAACTCGAATCCGGCCATCTTGGCGTGGTCGAATTTAGAGCGGTCGAACTTGGTGAGCTGAAATCGTTTGCCATTGTGCTCGTTGTGGCAACGCGCGCAGTCCAATTGGTCGGAGGTGGCCTTATAGATGCCCGCGTGATAGCCCGTCTTGGCCGCCACTCGCCGTGCGATCTCGCGGTGGCAATCCAGGCATTTCAGTGCGCGCTGTCCCAAGCCGAAGGCGTGGCAACTATTGCACTTAGTTGCGCCTTCCAGATCCTGATGAGCGGTTGATAGAGGCCCAGGCGAGATTTGGGCGCGGAGTCCTCCTGCTGTGAGCAAGAAGGCAATCACCCAAAGAAAAAATCCCAGTACGCGTGCAGCCACTTTGAGTGGGATCGGTAGCACGTGAGGTTCCAAATAGAGCGGATCGAAATTTCATGGCCGCGTTTATCCGCAATTTATGTGGCCGCGGCTATGCTTGATCCAGTGAAAGTACCGCGGATCATTTTTGGCATCATGGCGACGCTGGTTGTTCCCCATGCGAGTGGCCAGATCGTCCTCACACTGCAAGATGCTGTACAGCAAGCGATGGATGCGCACCCGTTGGTCCGCGCGGACGCGCAACGGATTGTCACGGCCGATGCGCTCACGCAGCAGGCGGGGCTTCGTCCAAATCCGCGTTTGTTTGTTCAAAGTGAGAACTGGAATTTTACGGGCTCCCCCACGCAACCGATCGCATCTGTGTTTACGGATCAGTTTCTGTACGCGTCGCAATCGCTCGAAACCGCTGGTAAACGACAGCGGCGCGTCGATCTGGCCCAGCAAAACGTACAGCTAACGCAGCTCGATCACGAGATCCTGCGGCGGCAAATTGAATTCCGAGTCCGGCTGGCGTATTGGAACGCCGCCGGAGCGCAGCGAGTCTTGGACTTGCTGCGTGAAAACCAGTTGAATCTCCAGCAGGCAACTGCGTTTCACGAGATTCAGCTCCGCGAAGGCGCGATCGCCGAAGCCGACGTCCTCCGCGTTCGGCTAGAAGGCGATCGCGGCGCGGTCTCTGTGGAAGACGCCGCCCGCGAAGCCGGAGCCGCACGTATAGCGCTGCTTCGCGAGATGGGCAGTGATTCTTTCCCCGAAATCCGGTTCGCAGATTCTCTAGACATAGTCCCTGACCCGCCGCTCGTAAATATCGACAGCGCTCTGAACGCTCGGGCAGACCTGCGCCAAGCTCGGCAGGTGGTTGAGCAAACCCGAGCCGCACTACGCCTGCAACACGCCATTGCTCGTCCCGATGTAGAGGTGCTCTCCGGGTACAAGCGCACGTCGGGTTACAACACGTTGATATGGGGCGTGCAGGTGAATCTGCCCTTCTTCAATAAAAACCAGGGCAACATCGCGGCGGCTACCAGCGAAGTTTCCGCGGCGGAATCCCGAGTCAAGGTGGTCGAAGCGCGTATTCGGGCCGAAATCGAAGGGGCCGTGCTGGACGTCGAGAGCCGTCGCCGCCGGCTCTCGTCTCTAGTAACGGATGCTTTGTCGCGGGCCGACGAATCTGTCAGCGTTGCTCGTGCCGCTTATCGAGAAGGCGGCACGGACTTGCTTCGCCTTCTGGATGCCGAACGCATCCATATCGAACTGGAAGTCGCCAACGCCCGCATGCGTATGGAGTACCGGCAGAGCTTAGCCAGCCTCGAACTGGCGCTGGGAGTGAGTCAATGAGAACGGTCCTACTGGCCGCCGCAATCTTGTGCTGCGGATGCGGCACCGTTCCCACGCCGCAAGCGGCCTCGCTTGAGAGTGCGCCACCAGCTGCCACGCCCAAGTCCGGCTTTGTTACGCTGTCGCCGAAGGCGCAAAAAACCAGTGGCTTGGCGACCACCATCGTCTCTCTACAGAACACCACTGAAGTCGCACGCGCAACCGCGCGCCTTACGAACGATGACAACCACACATGGCGTGTAGGCGCCGTCGCCGAAGGCCGCATCACGCGCGTTCAGGTGAATCCCGGCGACGTTGTGGTGAAAGATCAACTGCTGGCGCAGATGCACAGTCATGACATTCATGAATCCCGTGCCCTCTACAAGCGGGCGCAGGCGGATCTTGCGAGGGCCAAGGGTGTTGTCGACTATCGAACCGGATTGCGGGATCGCGCAAAACGGCTACTCGACCTGCGCGCCGGATCGGTGGCGCAACTGGAGCAGACTGAGACCGAACTAAAGAACGCGCAGACGGATGTTCACAACTACGAAATCGAAGTGGAACGGACGGAGACTCACTTGACAGAGGTGCTGGGGATTCCCGCCGACGAAACCAAAATCTCGCAATCGCCCGACGGTGAGGATAATGACTTGATCCCGATACGGGCTCCCGCTGCGGGCGTGGTGATGGCGCGAAACGTGACTCCGGGGACCGTGGTGACTCTCTCCAGCGATCTCTTTTTGATTAGCGACCTCTCCACACTCTGGGCCATCGCCGAAGTCAATGAGGAACATCTCCACAGCCTTCGCGCAGGGATGGCAGTGCGCGTTTTCGTGCAGGCGTATCCGGGTCGGCTGTTTACGGGACGTATCGGAAAAGTGGGTGATATGCTCGATCCCGCGACGCGTACCGTTAGGGTACGCATTGACCTGGCGAATCCACGCGGTCTCTTAAAGCCTGAAATGTATGCCGACGTGGAGATTGAAATTGGCGGCGGGGGTGCCGCAATTAAGGTTCCTGCCGAAGCTGTCCAGGATGTTCGCGGAGACTCGGTCATCTTCGCCCGTGTCGCACCGGACCGCTTTGAAGTGCGCTCGGTGAGCGTGGGCAGATCTCTCGACGGTTCGGTCGAAATTGTATCCGGCCTCCATCCCGGCGACGAAGTGGTGTCCCGCTCTGCCTTCATCCTGAAGTCCGAATTTTTGAAAGCATCGCTCTCTGGAGAATAGGCCGTGCTGAAACGAATTCTCGACTTCCATCTAGACAATCGCTGGATGGTGGTGATTGGCGTAGCTGGAGTCATCGGCGTCGGCTTATGGGCGATGCTGCGCATCCCCATCGACGCATTTCCAGACCTCACTAATAATCAGGTTTCCGTGATCACCGAAGCCCCCGGAATGGCGCCGGCGGAGGTCGAGCAGTTAGTCACCTTTCCCCTAGAGGTCTCACTGATGGGCACACCGAATACACAGACGGTGCGTTCTATTTCGAAAGCCGGGTTGTCGGTGGTGACGATGGTGTTCGACGATTCCGTTCCGACTTATTTTGCGCGGCAGTTGGTGAATGAGCGGCTGCAAGAAGTACGAAGCCGTTTGCCGCAGGGGTTGGAGCCGACGCTTGGTCCGGTGGCGACTGCCTTTGGCGAGATCTATCAATACACAGTGGAAGGGGAGTCGCGAACCCCGATGGAGAAAAAGACTGCGCAGGAATGGCAAATTCGCAATCCACTGCGATCCGTTCCCGGCGTGAGTGAGGTGAATACCTGGGGCGGGGAAACGCGCCAGTATCACATCGAGATCCAACTGGATCGTTTGCGGTCGTATGGCCTGACGTTACGCGACGTCTTTGAGCGGGTGCGCGAAAACAACGCCAATTTTGGCGGTGGCTATGTCGAGCACGCATCGCAACAATACACCCTCCATGGCCTAGGCCGCGCACAGGGCGTCGCGGATTTAGAAGCAATCGTTTTGGTTGCGAAAGCCGGTACGCCGGTGCGGCTGAAGAACGTGGCGAGCATCTCCATTCGTCCTATGCAGCGGCAGGGAGCAACGCTTCGTGACGGTATGGGTGAAACCGTCTCCGGCATGGTCATCATGCTCAAGGGGGAAAACGGAATGGAGGTGCTTGACCGCGTGAAGGCCAAGCTCGCGGCCCTGGTCCTGCCCGCGGGCATGAAAATCCGCGCCTTCTACGATCAATCGGAGGTGATCAATCGAACCATCGACACCGTCAAGCGGAATTTACTGGAAGGCGGAATCCTGGTCATGGCTGTATTGCTGCTTTTCTTGGGCAACATCCGGGCAGCGTTGATTGTCGCCGCGGTGATTCCACTTTCGCTCTTGGTCGCATTCATTGGTATGAATCTGTTCGGAATCAGTGCTAATTTGATGAGCTTGGGTGCAATCGACTTCGGCATGATCGTCGATGGCGCCGTGGTGATGATGGAAAACTCCGTACGCCGGTTGCAGCACCGGACCGGGGGGATGACACCGGAACAGGAGATCCGCGAAGGCGCGTACGAAGTCGCGCGGCCCATTCTATTCGCGGTGGCGATCATTATTGCTGTCTACATGCCCATCTTTTTCCTCGAGGGGCTGGAAGGGCGCATGTTCCGGCCGATGGCGATTACGGTTTGCTCCGCGTTGCTAGGCGCGCTGGTGTTCGCCCTAACGGTGGTGCCGGCGGCCACTGCCGTGACATTCCGGCGGGGAGTCAAAGAGCACAAGGAACGTTGGTTTGAACCCATCCGGCTTGGCTATCAGGCGACCGTCGAGTTCCTCCTGCACCACCGTTGGCCCACCGTGATTGTTGCACTCAGCCTTGTGGTGGTCAGCATCACCTCGCTCGCATGGATGGGTACAGAGTTCATGCCGCGGCTGGATGAAGGGTCGATTTTGATCGAGACGCGCAAGCTCCCCGGGGTGTCGTTGCCGCAATCGGTCGAGATCAGCAATCAAGTGGAAAAGGCGGTGCGCACTTTCGACGAGGTGTCCGGAGTGGTCACGAAGATCGGGCGTCCTGATCTCGCTACCGAGGCGATGGGTATCTATCAGGGCGATGTGTACGTTTTATTGAAGCCACGCGAAGAGTGGAAGGCTGGGGTTACAAAAGAGGATCTGATCAATCGCATGGCCGCGGCGCTGGAGCGAATTCCTGGAGTAGCTTACAACTTCACACAACCAATGGCGATGCGTTTAGACGAGGTCATCTCTGGTGTGAAGGGCGATGTCGCTGTCAAAGTGTTTGGAGACGATCCTCGAGTCCTCGAGCAACTCGCGGAACAGGTTCTTCGTATCGTCGCAGCCGTTCCCGGCGCCGCGGACGCGCAGATGGAGATCACCGGGGGCGTGTCCGAAGTGCAGGTGACCATAGACCGCCAGGGGTTAGCCCGCTACGGAATGAATGTTTCCGACGTGCGCGATGTGATCGAGACGGCGGTGGGAGGCCGCAACATCAGCGACATGATCGAGGGGCAGCGCCGGTTTGGAATTGTCTTGAGGCTTCCCGAATACTACCGCGAGAATCCTGCGAATTTGAGTGAGATCGTGCTCCCCGCTCCCGGCGGGGAACTCGTTCCTTTGCGGCAAGTAGCTCAGGTGGCGCTTCGCCGGGGCCCCGAACTCATCACCCGCGAGAATGGCCAGCGGCGCATTGTGGTGCAAACCAATGTTCGAGGCCGGGATCTGGGTGGCTTCGTGGCGGAGGCCCGTCCGCGAACCGAAAAGAATGTGCCCTTGCCGCCGGGCTACAGCATTGAATGGGGCGGCCAGTTTGAGAATCAGGAGCGTGCAACTAAGCGATTGGCGATCGTGCTTCCAATATCGATCGTGATCATTTTTGGCCTGCTGTTCGCGACGTTTCAATCGGTACCGCAATCGTTCCTGATTCTGCTCAACGTTCCGTTCGCACTGGTAGGCGGGATCGCCGCACTTTGGTTGCGCGGACTGAATCTAAATCTATCTGCGTCCGTCGGCTTCATCGCGCTGTTCGGCGTTGCTGCCTTAAATGGGATCGTGATGGTCAGTTACATTAACGGACTGCGGGACAAAGGGATGTTGTGCCGGCAAGCGGTGCTTGAAGGGACCTCGATGCGCCTGCGGCCCGTATTGATGACGGCGTTGGTGGCGAGCCTAGGGTTTGTTCCTATGGCGCTGGCTGAAACCGCCGGAGCGGAAGTCCAACGCCCCTTGGCCACGGTCGTCATCGGTGGATTGGTCACTTCAACAATCCTGACACTGCTCGTCTTGCCCGTCTTGTACCCGTGGTTTTCACGGCGTGATCCAGTGGCAGAATAGAGACTGGCCATGCGCATCCTGTTGGTGGACGACGAGAAAGACGCTGCGAAAATGTTGGCGAAAGGACTGCGCGAGCACGCCTACGCGGTCGATCTCGCCTACGATGGCCCGGAGGCCATGGAGAAAGCGGCCATCAACTCTTACGATCTCCTGATTCTGGACATCATGCTTCCCGGAGTGAGCGGCCTGGAAGTATGCCGTCGTCTACGCCAAGATGGTTTACGTGTTCCGATTCTGCTGTTGACGGCGCGCGGTGGGGTGATGGATCGCATCACCGGACTGGACTGCGGGGCCGACGACTATCTCTCGAAGCCATTCGATTTTGGGGAATTACTGGCGCGTATCCGGGCGCTGGTGCGTCGCGGCGACGAGCTGAAGGACACGGTCTTGACGGTCGGCGATCTCAGTCTGGACACCCGAACACATGCCGTGTCCAGAGGGAGTGAGCCCGTTGCTCTGACGGCCAAGGAGTACGCGCTGCTCGAGTACCTGGTGCGGCGAACGGGCGACGTGGTTAGCCGGTCTGACATCTCCGAGCACGTTTGGGAAGAAACCTACGACCCATTCTCCAATCTCATCGAAGTATATGTGCAGCGCCTGCGCCGTAAGTTGGAAACTTCAGGCGCGACGCCGCTGCTGCATACCCGGCGCGGGGAAGGCTACATGTTGAGCGTGGAGCAGGACATGCATGCTTAACTCCGTTCGCTTCCGGCTAACCGGCTGGTATGTTGCGGTGCTCTGCTTGGTTCTGGTCGGATTCAGCATTACCATTTATTCCCTGCTGGCGCAAAATATCCGCGCCGAATCCGACCGGCAATTGGTTGCGGCCGTGGATGTCCTTGCGCGGTCGCTGCGGCATGAGGTGGAAGAGCATGAAGGAAAGGTGCAGGGCGAGCCTGCGTTTCAAGGCGTCGTCTCCACGGTGTACCGGGACTCTTTCCCGGGAATTGGGATTGGAGTGTATGAGAAGACCCGCCAGGTGGCTGCCAAGCCAGGTCCCGAAGGAGTCGTTCCGGCTCCACGAACAACCTCGTCTGAAACTCCAGTCTACGAACTTACGTCGCGCAAAACAGAGCCGTGGAGAGTGGCGGCACAATCTTTTTTGGTGAAGGGCGCCGGTCAGTATGAGTTCGTGGCCACGGTCTCCCTTGTGCCCGTGGAGGCGGAACTGGCAGGATTGCGACAGACGTTCTTTCTGGCCATTCCATTGGCGCTCGCCGCCGCTGCGATCGGCGGTTTCCTATTAGCGCGCAAGAGCCTGGCTCCTGTGGTGGAGATGTCTGAGACTGCAAATCGGATCAGCTCGAAAGACTTAAGCCAACGTATCGCCACAGGCAATCCCAGGGATGAACTGGGCAAGCTTGCGGCCACGCTGAACCGCTTATTGGGGCGGCTGGAAGGGTCCTTCACTTTGCAACGCCAGTTCATGGAGGATTCTTCGCACGAACTTCGCACTCCCATTTACGTAGCCCATACGGTCGCCCAAGTGACCTTGGAACAGAGTGGCCGCACCGAGCAAGAATACCGCGAAGCGCTCACCACCATCGACCAACAATTGGGGCGCTTGCAGCACCTAGTAGAAGACATGTTCGTGCTGGCACAGGCCGATGCCGGCGCTTACCCGCTGCAAGCCGTTGAGTATGACCTGGGTGAAACAATCCTCGAGTCCGTAAAAGCCGCGGCGATGTTGGGCGAACGGAACGGCGTCTCCGTAACGGGTCCGCCGTTAGCTGAGTTGCCCGGCTACGGAGATGAAGGTCTGATTCGCCAAGTGATCCTCATTCTTTTGGACAATGCCGTGAAGTTCACGCCAAGCGGCGGGCATGTTGAGGTCAGCGTGGATCAGAGCAACGCCGGCTCATACTCCGTGATCGTTCGCGACACCGGCCCCGGAATTCCGGCCGAAGCGCAGGCGCGAATCTTCGAACGTTTCTTCCGCGTGGACAAATCCCGTTCTCGCACGGGAGAAAAAGGCTCTGGCGGAGCGGGGCTGGGCTTGGCCATCGGCAGATGGATTACCGTCATGCATGGCGGCTCACTGGACTTGACGGAATCCGGTCCCACCGGCAGCGTGTTTCGCGCGACGATCTTACGTCGCGCCGTAGTTGCGCCAGATCCTGCAGCGTGAATCGCGCCGAACTCTAAAGATCATGGATCAAGCGCGGTGGAATCGCCGCGCGCAGAGCGTTCAGCACCGCTAGGATGTCGATCAGTTCTTGCAAAAGGGCGCCGCTCACCGGACTCAAGTGCCCGGTCGCGGCGAAGGCCACGCCGATGGCGCTGAGAGCTATCCCGCCGACCGCGCTTTGCAGGGCTATCAGCCGCATACGACGGCTAGTGTGCATGAACTCGTCCACCTTCCTAAGCGAGTTATCGAGGATTACGACTCCCGCCGCCTCAGTGGTTACGTCGCTATTCTGCCCGATGGCGATGCCCACAGTGGCAGCCATCATCGCCGGGGTGTCATTGATGCCGTCCCCCACGTAGAGCGTTTGCGCCGCGGCGGTTTCTCTGCGAACGATGGCCAGCTTTTCTTCGGGACTCTGCCCGGCGAACACTTCGGTGACACCCACTTGTTGGGCCAAATAACGCACTTCGGATTCGCGGTCGCCGGAAACGATCATCAAACGGGTATATTGATGTTTGGGACCAAGGTGATCCACAAACGATCGGCTCTCCGTGCGCGGCGCATCTCGAAACCGTAGCGCGGCTGCATAGTGTTGGTCAATCACAACCAAGCACTCGAGGCCGCCGGAAACCGGAGGGAGTTCTTCGTAACCTGCGGGTTTCTGTAGGCCCAATAACTTGCGGCTCGTGATCTGCACATGGTGGCCAGCGACGGTGCCGTGCAAGCCCTCGCCCGGAGCTTCGCTCACCTCGGTCGCCTCCGGAAGGACGATTCCATCGGCCTCTGCCGCTGCAAGTATGGCGCGCGCCAATGGGTGTTTGGAATAGCGCTCCATACTGGCGACCAACATCAACACGTCCCTTTTGTCGAAACCTGTTGCGATCAGAAGTTCGGTCAGTTTGGGCGCGCCATACGTCAGCGTCCCCGTCTTATCGAAGATTGCGGTACGGCATTCCGCGATTTGTTCGAGCACGGCGGGACTCTTTACGATGATGGACCGCCGGGCACAGAGGGAGATTGAGCCGATGATGGCGATGGGTATGGCGATGAGCAAAGAGCAGGCGTAGCAATGACCAGCACCGAAAGGAAACGAATGGACTCTCCGCTGATCACCCATCCACGAACACAAACAGGTCGCCCACGGTCTGCGAAGGCTGCGCCTCCAGTTCCTTGATGAACTGCTCGAAGGTCTCGCCCTCCCCCTGGGGGCCCCTCCGCCCAAACTTGTGCACCAGGGAGCACAGCAACCGAGGCGTGGCCTTTCCGAACTGAGCCATCAAGTCCAGCCCACTGCTGGTCCGCAGGATCTTCTTCCCCGCCTCAGCGAATACGCCCTCGATCTGTTTGTCCAGCTCATCCCGATCCGTAACGATCACCACCCGAGCATTCGGATAGTTCTCCAAGATCCACTTGCCCAACAGCACCATAACGATGCTCTTGCCGCTGCCTTGCGTGTGCCAGATGATGCCGCCCTTGCGCTCCTGCACCTGCTTCTGCGCCGCCTTGATGCCGAAATACTGATGCACGCGCGGGAGTTTCGTCACCCCGCCATCGAACAGTACGAAGTCATGCATCAGCTCAATCAGCCGAGCCTTGGAGCACATCTTCAGCAGGTACTTGTCCAGCTTGAACCGAGTGTTGTCCTCCTCCTCTTCCTTCCACTTCAGGAAGTACTTCTCTTCCGTTCCGACGGACCCGTATTGCATTCCTTCAGAGTCGTTCCCCGCGAAGATGAACTGCACCGTACTGAAGAACGGAGCGTTAAACTCGGGCTGCTGGTTAGAAATGCTTAGGCGAATCCCGTCACCAATTGAAACTCGGCTGTTCTTCAGCTCCAGCACTCCCACCGTGATGCCGTTTACGTACAGAACAAGGTCCGGGCGACGCTCGAGATTGCCGTACAGCGTGACCTCCTCGGCGATGGCGAAGTCGTTCTTCTCAGGCTCCGCCCAGTTGATCAAATGGACGGTCTTAGTCACGTGGCCCACCTCGGTCTTTGCCGGTACGCCATAGCGCAGGAGCTTGTAACCCCCCTTGTTATTCCCATAGAGACCCCGACTGTGGTGGCTAGCCTCCGTCTGGAGGTCATAGATGGCCTTACTGATCTGTGCGGAACTGTAACCGTCCTTGGTCAAATAGGCCGTCAGCAAGCCTTCGTTGATGTTACTGTTGTCGTCGTTATCGCTCCAGTCACCGAGGTAGCGATAGCTGAGTTCGTCGCGGAACAGGGCTATGACACGGTTCTGCGTGGCGCGCTCGGGTAGGCCGACGTTCATACCAGACGAATCCTTCCGCTGAGGAGTTCGTGCATCATACCTTGCTTGATCTGGCGGGCTTTGGATAGCTTGGTTTCTTCGACTTTAGTTGGCGGGAGATGGATTATAAACTTGCGGATCCGTGTCAGCGCAAGCTTCGGCTGCGCTCCGACAGTCTGCAGCGTATCGATTCTGTTCTGAACTATTGGCGACATCAGCACATGGAGAAGGTATTCCTGCGAGCATGTGATGTTGGTTAGCCGGTCGAATTGTCCATCAGGTGGCCAATGCCAGCGTGTGGCCAAAACCGACGACCGACCACCTGATTATGGCGAACGCAACGATTCGAGAGATGGCGCCGCAAAACCTCACTGAAGCGATGCTCGCCTCCCAAATGATCGCGACTCACGAGGCGGCCACTATGTTCCTCTGGAGAGCAACGCTAAACGATCAAGGCACCGAAAGCATCGACTCAAACGTACTCCGGGCCACAAGGTTGATGCGCCTGTTTACAGAGCAACTCGACGCGATGGCTAAGCTCAAAGGCAACGCCGGCCATCAAAAAGTGACCGTCGAACACGTCCATGTTCATAAGGGCGGACAGGCAATTGTAGGCGCGGTGAGCACAACGAAGGGTGAGGGGGGTGGGGGGCGGTGACGATACCGGAGCCATCACCCCATGACAAGCGGCAGGGACGGTTGAAGAATGGGAACCTACCAGGGGACCCGAGCAAGGCCGAGCGATGCGGCGCCAAGACCAGGCAAGGGACGCCTTGCCAGTGTCCCGCGATGGCAAATGGACGTTGCCGCCTTCATGGAGGACTGAGCACTGGGGCAAAGACCGCCGCAGGGATCGAGCGTATCCGGCAGGCCGTGACGAAGCACGGGCGGTACTCGAAGCAGGCCAAGGCGCAACGCGCGGAATACCGTAAATTGGTCAAGGGATGCCGTGAATTACTGGCGGATTTGTCATGCAACGGGGTCGCTGAATGACAAACGACGGGATGCGGCTAACCTTTGGGGGACTTCTTCTTCGCGCGGCGCGCGACCACGGCGGCGTCCGATGCCTTCTTCGCGCGGGCCGAGCGTTCCTTAGGAGTCATGGTTTCAAGGGATCGCTTCCCGCCGATCTTTCCGCCGATCTTTCCGCCCTTCGCGCCTTGCGTGCGGAAGAAGTCCAAAACTTCGGGAGGGAGCTTCTTCGCCATGGACCAATATTAAAGCGGGCCTTAGCTGAGCGCAACATTTCACTTTATCTATTAGGGGGTATTAGGTATAATCGAGATATGCAGGGAGCATTAAACAATGGCGGTCTATAAGCGTGGCGGTGTCTGGTGGTACTCATTCATCTATGCCGGGAAGCGCGTCCAGGAGTCGGCCAAGACGTCGCGCAAAACCATCGCAGTTGAAGCTGAGCGGGCGCGGCGGCTTACGCTGGAACGCGCCCTCTCGGGGCTGCCCTCAGAGGCGCGGGCGCTGCGGATCCGTAGTGTGTCTGAAGTCCTCGATAGCTACGAAGTCGGCTACGGGCTGAACCACAGAGAGCGGTCCATTGTCTGGGTTAAGGACTGTGTCGCTCATCTCAAGCGGCACCTTGGGTCGGTCCTTCTGCCGGACCTGACGGAAAATGTGCTCGAAGGCTTCATGCGCGCGCGTTTGGGCGAAGGTGTTTGTGGACGGACCATCAATATGGACATTGGCACGCTCAGCCGCGCGATGAAGAAGCAGTGGCGGATGCTCTGGCCTAACCTCCGAAAGCTGGAGGAGCGTAAGGATGTTGGGCGTGCGCTGTCGTCAGAGGAAGAACAGAAACTCCTCCACGCGCTTCCATCTGTTCATTCTGCGCTCGTGGGGCCGTTCGTGTGAGTTGCGCTCACGACTGGAATGAGGAGCGGAGAAATCAAGTCCCTCACTTGGCGGCAGGTCGATCTAGAGAAACGAGTAATCACCGTGGGCCGCGCCAAGACTTCGTCGGGGACGGGGCGGCAGATTCCTATGAACACGGAACTTGCTGAGGTTCTCACGTTGCATGCCGCATGGTTCACGACGCGATTCAAACAGACAAAGGCAAAAGACTACCTGTTTCCTTGCGGTTCGCCTCAGCCGCCCGACCCATCCCGCCCGACTACCACGATCAAGACAGCGTGGGATAGCTTGCGCGCGAAGGCTGGTGTCTCCTGTCGGCTACATGACCTGAGGCACACAGCCGCGACCAAAATGGCCGAGGCAGGCGTTCCTGAAAGCACGATGCTTTCGCTGATGGGCCACATGAGTCGCGCCATGTTAGAGCTGTACTCGCACATTCGGATGGCGGCGAAGCGGGATGCGGTTGAATCTCTGACCACCAGACCCAAAGTGGTAAAGCCAAAAGTGGTCTCTACAGTTTCCACTACAGTCGAGGAAACACCGCCCATTCAGTAGGACGCAAGTAGTTGATTAGTTTGGAGCGGGAGACGGGAATCGGACCCGCGACCAACAGCTTGGAAGGCTGTGACTCTACCACTGAGTTACTCCCGCTCAAGGGAGGGTGGAAACACCATTCTACCGCAGGCCGACTGGAAATTGAACAAATGGGCCGGTCTTGAAACCAGAAGCGTCACGCACTGGCCATCCTGGATCATGGCCTGCAGATCCGGACCGTCCAGAAACTCCATGACGCCGGCCGTTCATCAATTTTATCTTGGCGAAGAGGCCGCGCTATTGAATCGTATCCCTGGGACCCAGTGTCTCGCCCAGCCGGCGCAGTTCGTCCGCGGTGGATTCCGCAGTGCGTGAAATGGAGCTCTGCTTCATACGGTACATGCGCCGGTCGGCCGCGGCCAGTAGCGTTTCCGCATCGTCCCCATCATCGGGGAAACATGCGTAGCCGACGCTGATCCCGAGGCCGAGTTTTCCCGCCACCTCGGCGCCGGCAATGCCCGCCGCTTTTTGCAACTGCTCGATTTTCGGGATCACGGAACCGGGCCGGTACGTCGGCAGAACCACCACGAACTCGTCGCCGCCCATGCGCGCCACGAAATCATACTCGCGGCACTGCTTCTTGAGCGACTGTGCGATCACGCGCAGCGCCCGGTTGCCTTCCATATGGCCCAGAAGATCGTTTACTTGTTTGAAGCGGTCCAGATCGCAAACCAATACCGCCAGCGTTTCGTTGTGGCGTTTGGCGCGAGCCAGTTCCGCGTCCAGGTGCAGGAACAAGGATCGGGCGTTGGGCAACCCGGTCAGCACGTCGGTAGTGGCGGATTGTTCCGCCTGATTATATTTGACGGCGTTCTCGATAGCCGTCGCCGCGCGAACGGAGATGGCGGATAGCAGGCGCAGATGATCTGCCTGGAACCCGTCGCGTGTTCTGGAATAGAGCGCGATCACGCCCACCACTCCGGCTATGCCTTCGAGCGGCACGGCCAGTAGGGATTTGAATTCCGCCGCCGCCAACGCGCCGCACGCCGCCAGTTCTGGCGCGGGATCCCCATTGACCACAGGCGTGCGATGTTCAGCCACCCATCCGCATATTCCTTGCCCCATCGATAACGCGAACCTCTGCAGATATTCGGAATAGATTCCTCCGGCGAACTCGGTCGCGAGCGTATCGTCGCGGCGCAGCAGAATCGTGATCGCATCGTACGGGCACAGCGAGCCGATGCGGTCGGCGCACACGGCCAGCGTCGTGTCCAGACTGAGTGAGTTGCCCAATTCGCGCGCCAGTTGGAAGAACTGCTGCTCTTCCTGGCGAGCCGCGGCAATCCGGCCCAGGAATTCGGTTCGGACCGGCACCGGCGACAGCAATGCACCAGCGGTTTGAATGTCGGCCGACTGCCCCGGCAAAGCCACCAGGCCGCCAATGTGTAAATCGTATTGTTCGCTGGCGCGAACCTTTTCTTCCAACTCGCGGTACCGCGACCAGATTACTGTCACCACTTCTGGATCGAAACTCTTCCCTGATTCCGCGCGCAGATAATCGATCGCCTGGTCAATGCTCAAAGCCTGACGATGGCGGCGTTCCGAGACCAGAGCGTCCAGGCAATCCACGGCGGCCAGAATGCGCGCGCCTACTGGAATGCTGGCCCCGCGAAGTCCGGCCGGATATCCGGTGCCATCCCACCTTTCGTGATGCGCGCGCACAATGGGCGCCACCGGATATGGGAATTGCACCTGTTCCAGGATCTCCGCGCCGGCCACGGGATGAATCTTCATGCGCTCGAACTCGATGTCTGTCAGCTTACCCGGCTTCATGATGATGTGATCCGGAACGGCTAACTTTCCGATGTCGTGCAACAGGCTGGCGGCGTGCACCGCCTTCAAGTCGGATTCCGGCAGGCCCATGAGGCGGCCCACTTCCGTAACGTAGATACTCACCCTGCGCAGGTGACCTTGCTTGGTGGGATCGTGCCCTTCAATCGCCAGAGCCAGGGCCTCGATGGTGCGGAAGTGCAGACCGCCGAGTTCGCGCACCTCGCGGTTTTTGTCATGCACCACGCGCAGATAGTAGCGATACGCGTTGAACATCCAATAGACCACTGGCAGCGTTAGCAACGCAGTTTCCCAACGGGCATACGCGTCGGTCGAGGTCAACAGGCCGGCGAAGGCTCCTCCGGCGATGTAATGCGGGAATGTCCAAAAATAGCGCTCGCGCCACAGCTTGAAAAACGGCTGCCGCTCTGCAATCGAGGCGGGAAACGCGATCATTAAGGTTTGCACCGAAAAAAACAGGCTCGCGGACAAGACCAACAGAAGCGGTGCGCCGGTTGTGTGGTTCCTGGTGCTAAGCGCGTAACCGCCCCACGCAGCTCCGGCGGCCAACACGCCCGCGGATAACAGAAACAGGGTGTCCAGGGCTTTTGGCCGCTGGGTGAACACCAGGCATTGCAACAAGATGCCCGCGCAGACCGCGCTCAGGATTTCCGGCAGGCTCAGCAGGGGCACGGCCATCAATATCACGAAAAAGTGCAGCGAGATGACACTATTGGACCCCGGTAGCTTCACCCGTACAGTCGCGGCCAAGGTTGCCGCCACCAGAAATCCCAGGAAGAGGGCCAGGTTCACAGTCTGCCACTGCAGCATGCTGATTCCAGTTACGGCAAGGCCCGCCGCTGTAACCGCCAGCATGACAAAGCGGGGCCTAGTCTCTAGCAAGCTCCAATCTGGGATCTGCACTGGCATGAAAAGGAATCTATCAGTATTATATGGGAGCACGCGGAGATCCACCGGAGCCAGGCCCGTCTTCTGCTTTACAATACGAGGTTTACGTTGGATAAGTAGCCATCAAATATGGATTCCTGCGCCAATTTGCCCGGATCGAAATATGAGAAGATGCGCCAATTTGGCGCAAGTTGGCGTATGTCCCAATCCGTCCCCCGATCCTGTCACCGCGCCGAAACGCTGTTGCCCACACCCCACTCTTGGCCAAGCCGCATATTTCCAACCAGCTCCGGATCTGCGACAATGACCAATCGAGGGAGAAGTCCTGCCATGAAGCTCGTTGTTCCCGCGTTCATTCTCGCAGTCGCCGCTGCCGTCCTGGTGCCGTTCATTCCGGTTCCCGTCAATGGCCAGTTCCCGGCAGAGAGCACCGTTCCGATGAAGCAGCGGAAAGGACGCAAGATCGCGAAAGGTCCTGACGGCCCGACGCCACGCACTCCGGATGGCAAGCCCGACCTCACCGGTGTGTGGGGGTATGCCGGCTACACCTCCGACATCGCCAAAGACTACGATGTCGGCCAAATCCCCTTCACCAAGCTGGGCGAGTCGTTGTTCCTCGAACGCCAGGCCAATGAAGGCCGGGACGATCCGGAGGCACGCTGTTTACCAACGGGAGTCCCCCGCCGCGACCCCTATCCCACCAAGATCATCCAGACCCCCGACGTCGTGGTCATCCTTTTTGAAGGAAACATACATAGTTACCGCCAGATTTTCATGAATCGCGACCACCCCAAAGATGTCTACCCCACGTGGTATGGAGATTCCGTCGGCAAGTGGGTGGATGACGAACTAGTGGTCGACACCATCGGTTTCAACGGTAACATCTGGCTGGACATGGCCGGCCATCCGGCGGGCGAAAAACTACACGTGATTGAGCGTTTCTCCCGTCCAACTTCCGGCAACCTCCGCAACCACATCACCATCGAAGACCCGGAGATGTACACCAAGCCCTGGGACGTCATCCAATGGACCCCCAAAGAGGCTTCCGGCGAGCTGATGGAGTATATCTGCACCGAAAACGAGCGCGACGCAAAGCACCTGGATGCTTTGAAAAAGTAACAAATCGCCAGCTGCGTTGAAACTATAATCGTTCTATCTGCGCCATAATACGCAGGCATGCCCGGACCAAGGGCGCTCGTCTGAGTCGTTTGGGCCGGTAAGTTAATGACCGTAAGGAAGTTCTCGCGTAGGTCAAGAGACGCGCCAAGAGCTCTGCCGAATGGCCCTTGTTTTGCTCAAGGGAAATGTACTAAACTCCTGTACGGTGAGTGAGTTATGCCCTCTGTTAGGGCGCGGATCGGATCCTTTCCATGACGAAGAAATTAACTTTCATATGCTCGGCCGCGATAGCGGCAATTCTGTCGGTAACCCTCGCAGTTTCAGGACAGGCTCCCGCGGGAGCCGCAAAAGCTGGGAAGACGGCCGCCAAGGCGGGAACAGCGGCCGCGAACACCGGGCCGTCCGCGCCACGCGTATTCATCAATCAATACTGCGTGGGTTGTCATGGTCAGGCTGCCAAAAACGCCAAAATGGAGTCCGCCAGGCACATCACGCTGGACGATCTGGACATCGACAACGTCGCGAAAAGTCCTGAGAAATGGGAGCTTGTCGTGCGCAAAGTTCGCGCAGGCATGATGCCACCCTCGGGATTGCCCCGTCCTACTCCCGAAAAGTTCGAAGCCTGGATCAGCGGCCTGGAAAACGAATTGGATCGAACCACGGTTAAGCAACTGCCGCCTCCCGGCATTCACCGCCTGAACCGCACCGAGTACGCCAACGTCATCAAGGATCTTCTCGACATCGAGATCACTCCCAGCCAATATCTACCCTCTGACGATTCGACGCGTGGTTTTGACAATGTGGCCGCGGGTCTGACCATCTCTCCGGCGCTGCTGGAAGGCTACGTCACGGCCGCGGGCAAGATCAGCCGCGTGGCCCTGGGCAGCGTCAGCACCGCGGTCGCGCAGACCTATCGCGTGCCGGAAGATACGTCGCAGGATTATCACATCGAGGGCATGCCCTTCGGTACCCGCGGCGGCATTATCACCGAGCACGAGTTCCCGGCCGATGGCGACTATAACATCGAGATCACGCCCATCAGCAAGGGCAATATGGGCAACACCAACCCGTTCGGAGAAATCCCCGGCGAAAAATTGGAAGTCCTGGTCGATGGCGAGCGCATGCATGTTTTCAACTGGGACAATAATCAGGAACGGCGCGGCGGCGTGTTTAACGTCACTTTCCCGGTCAAGGCCGGACGCCACACGGTAGTGGTCACGTTCCTGGCCACCAACGATGCTCCCGGAACCGACCTGAATAAGCACTTCCTGCGCAGCTCGCTCGAAACGGGCGGCCTGCCGGGCTTCAAGTTCTTCCCGCATGTCGGCAAAATCGTGATCGATGGGCCGTATAAGGCTGCCGGCTCGAAGGATACATCCGCGCGCAAGAAGATTTTCGTGTGCACCCCGGTCTCGCAAGCTCAGGAAACCACCTGCGCTACGCAGATCGTCAACAATTTGGCTCGCCGGGCATTCCGCAGGCCCGTAACCTCCAACGATACAGAGCGCCTGCTTGGCTTCTATCAACAAGGCCGCAATGAAGGCGGCACCTTCGATGCGGGCGTCGAGATGGCCCTGCGCCGCGTGCTGGCCGACCCCGAATTTATCTTCCGCAAGGAAGCCCAGCCGGCCACCGTCGCGGAGGGCAAGCCGTACCGCATCAGCGACCTCGAATTGGCCTCGCGGCTTTCCTTCTTCCTGTGGTCCAGCATTCCTGACGAACCGCTGCTCCGTGTGGCCTCTTCGGGTACGCTGCGGCAGCCTCTGGTTCTGGAACAGCAAGTCCGCCGCATGCTGAAAGATCCTAAGTCGGAAGCGTTGGTCGACAACTTCGCCGGCCAATGGCTCAGCATCCGCGCGATTGCCACCCAGGTCCCCGTCGCCGGTATGTTCCCGGATTTCGATGACAACCTGCGCAATGCAATGCGCAAGGAAATGGAATTGTTCGTGAAGAACATGATCCAGGCTGACCGTCCCGTGACGGAGCTTCTGGATGCCAACTACACGTTCGTGAATGAACGCTTGGCGAAACACTACGGCATTCCCAACATCTACGGCAGCTACTTCCGCAAAGTGGAGCTGACTCCGGATTTGGACATCCGCCGTGGTTTGGTCGGCAAAGGTCTCTTCCTGACCATCTCTTCGCAGCCCGGCCGCACCAGCCCGGTGCAGCGTGGCAAGACCGTATTGCAGACGTTCCTTGGTGTGGAGCCGCCCGCTCCTCCGCCGAACGTGGAAGTTGATCTGAAGGCCAGTGCTGACGATCGTAACGCCCAGCCCACCATGCGCGAGCAGATGGAAATGCATCGCAAGAACGAGCCTTGCGCCAGCTGCCACAAGATCATGGATCCGATTGGATTCTCGCTGGAGAATTTCGATGCCACCGGAGCGTGGCGAGACCTGGACGGCACTCGTCCGGTGGACGCCAGGGGTAAGCTGGTGGACGGCACCACCCTGAACGGCGTCAAGGAATTGCGCGGCGCCCTGGTGAAGTATTCTCCGCAGTTCGTCCGCGTAGCGACCGAGAAGATGTTGATTTACGCGCTAGGCCGCGGCACTGAGTATTACGACATGCCGTTGGTTCGACAGATTGTCAAGGGTGCCGCCAAGGATAACTATAAGTTCTCCTCGCTGGTGCTCTCGGTAGTGAAGAGCGAGCCATTCCAGATGAACCAGAAATTGCAGTCCGAAAATGGCGAAGTCAAGCGGGCTTCGAGGTAAGCGGTAGAATAGTAAGAGGAAAAGCTTATGTTCATCACGAAAAAACACATCTCACGGCGGACCGTATTGCGCGGCGCGGGCGTGGCCTTGGCGTTGCCTTTGTTGGATTCGATGGTTCCCGCTCAGACCCCGCTCGCGCGCACCGCGGCCAATCCGGCAACACGCTTCACGGGCATCTTCGTGCCGCATGGTATGGCGCCGGGTTATTGGATTCCGGAAGGCGCGACGCTTGACGCCGCCAAGCTCCCGGCCATTATGACCCCTCTGGCCAACGTTGTGGATCAGACCGTAATCATGAGCGGCTTGTGGACCAAGTCGGCCGAACCGCCAGAGGGCGTCACCGGCGCGGACCATTGGGTGGCTGCCGCCTACATGGCCGCCGAAAAGCCCAAGAAAGCCACCGGCGCGGACATCCGCAACGGCATCACCATCGATCAGTTAATCGCCCAGAAGATCGGCCAGGACCGGACACTGCCCAGCTTGCAGCAAGCCATCGAAGATCCGGGCGCCAATTCCAGCAACTGCGGCGAAGGCTACAGCTGCGCCTACACGAACTCGATTTCGTGGGCCAGCCACAGTGTGCCTCTGCCCATGGAACTGAACCCGCAGGTCGTCTTTGAGCGCTTGTTCGGCGACGTGCAGGCCAAGACCCCGGAGCAACGCGCGCAACGCCGCGCGCAGGATCGCAGCATTCTCGATTCGATCACGCAAAGCCTCGCGTCCTTCAAGAAAGACCTTGGCCCTGGCGATAAGCAGCGTCTCGACGAGTACGCCGACAGCGTTCGCGAAATTGAGCGCCGCCTGGAAGTGGCCAGCAAGTCCAGTGGCAGCGTCAGCGCCGAAGGCATCGTAGTTCCCGCCGGCGTGCCGGATTCCTTCGACGAGCACGTCAAGTTGCAGTTCGACTTGCAGGCATTGGCCTACCAGGCCGATATTACCCGCGTCTCCAGCTTGCTGTATGCCCGCGATCTGACCGGCCGCAGCTATCCAGCAGCGGAGACGAACGTCAGCTTCCACGGTGGCTCGCACCATGCCGAGAATCCCGCCCGCATTGCCGAATACTCATTGCTGAACAAGTATCACGTGAAGTGTCTGGCATACTTTGCCGAGAAGCTGAAGAGCATCAAGGATGGCGACGGCACCTTGCTGGACCACACCTTGATTCTCTACGGCACCAACATGGGCGATTCCAACCAGCACTTGCATTACGACGTCCCGCACATCCTGATTGGCGGCGCGGGCGGCCAACTTAAGGGCGGACGTCACTTGGCCTACAAGACCAAGACCGTCACCACTGGCAACCTCATGCTGAGCATCCTCCGGATGTACGGCATTCAGCAGGAATCCATCGGTGATAGCACGGGCCCCTTGGCGGGTCTGGTTTAAGCGCGGCACTAGTTTACAACGCACAGGAGACTCACACGAATGCGCAAACATAACGCCATCGCCGCCGGGCTGGTCCTGCTGGCTCCGGTTCTTTATCTCACGGTGCTGCACGGTGCCAATAGTCCTGTGGCCGATGCCGCCATGCGCGGTGACACGGCGGCCATCCGCACCTTGCTGCAGCAGAAGGGCGACGCCAATCTGGCCCAGTCCGACGGGGCAACCGCCCTGCAATGGGCGGCCTACCGCAACGATCTAGCCATGGCGGACGTTCTCATCGCGGCGAAAGCCGATCCCAAAGTGGCGAACCGCGACGGCGTCACGCCACTGCGTCTGGCTTCCGTCAACGGGAGTGCCGATATGATCGAGCGTTTGCTGAAAGCCGGCGCCAACCCGAACGAAGTGGGTCCCAACGGCGAGACTCCTTTGATGTACGCGGCTCGCAACGGCAGCGCCGCGGCTGTCAAAGCCTTGATCGCGGCCAAGGCCGAGGTAAACGCCAAAGAAAAGCTGCGCGGCACCACGCCCCTGATGTGGGCAGCCGAGCAGGGCCATCCGGAAGCCATCGCTGCACTGGTCGCGGCGGGCGCCGATGTAAGCATGAAGTCCGCTAACGACACCAAGGGCGGAGGCGCGTATCTCGCGCCCACGGTAAAGGCTCGTCTGGCCTCGTCCTTTGGCGCCGGCGGCATACAAGGCGGGCAGGGCAAACAGCAGGGCAAGGGCGGCGGAGGACAGAACAAGGGCGGCCAAGGTAAGGGCGGCAATCAGGCCAAAGGCAAGGCGGCTCCAGCTGACGGCAAAGCTGGCGACACCAAAGCTGGCGACACCACTGACTTAGTAGCCGAAGCAGACGCGGCCGCAGCCGAGTTCTCCTTTGGGCGACAGCGCGACACCAACGGCGGACAGTTGACCGCGCTGGTTTTCGCGGCTCGTCAGAATTGCATCGAATGCGCTCGCATCCTGCTGGACAACAAAGCGGATGTGAATCAGACCACCAATTACGGTTGGACGCCTCTTCTGACGGCCACGCAGAACCGCAACTACAAACTGGCTACTCTACTTTTGGAGCGCGGCGCGAATCCGAACCTGCGCAACAATGGCGGCTGGTCTCCTCTATATATCGCCACCGACAACCGCAACATCGAGATCGGCGATTATCCGACCCCGAAATCCGATATCGACCATTTGGAATACATCAAGCTGCTGCTGGCCAAAGGCGCTGATGTAAACGTCCGCGTCTGCGGTACTCGCTCCGCTCCGGCCACCGGGTCTACCCCGGCCACCTGCGTCGGCGATTCCACCGAAACGCGTACCAACTTCACCATGCAGTGGCTCCAGGAAGACGGAGCTACGCCGTTCCTGCGCGCCGCGCAATCCAGCGACGTGGAACTGATGAAGCTTCTGCTCGCCGCCGGGGCCGATCCCAAGCTCAACACCGCGCACAACGTATCGGCTCTCGAAGTCGCTTCTGGTATCGCCTGGGTGGAAGGCGTCACTTTCGAATGGTCGCGTGACAAGAATAAAGAAGCCGTCAAAATGCTGCTGGACCTGGGCGTCAACGTCAACAACTCGGACGAAGAAGGCCGCACGGCTCTGCACGGCGCTGCCCACAAGGGCCGCAACGAAATCGTGGAAATGTTAGTCGCCGCGGGCGGCAAGCTGGATGCCCGTGACGTCGGCAGCCGCGACACCGTCAACGGCGCCATGATGGGCTTAACCTGGATTCCTCTGCATTACGCGCAAGGTCTGGTTCGCGTGGGCGTGCAATCCGCCATTGCGCATCCAGACACCGCCGCGCTTATCAAGGAACTGATGAAGAAGCAGGGTCTGGAGATTCCCCCGGACATCACCTCCTCCATCTGTCTGACCAAGGGTGTGAACGGCTGCCAGTAAACTGGTCCTATCGCAAATAGGCCCGGTCCCGCAAGGGGCCGGGCTTTTTGCTTTGGCATGCCGGGAAACACGTGGGACAGCGCTTCGATCTACCTCGCGAAGGAGTCGCAATGCCCACCAAGACGCCAAAGGGACAGGCCAAAGTCAAAAAGGTCATGCACGAGTTCAAAGAGGGAGACTTGAAATCCAGCAGCGGTCAGAAGGTAACCAAGCGCAAGCAGGCAGTAGCCATCGCCCTTAGCGAAGCCCGCGCGGCCGGCGCCCGCATGCCCAAACAGAAGTCCAACTAAAAAAGGGCCGCCCGGTAAAGGCGGCCCGGAGTTTCACACACTCATCAGAAACCTATTAGTCGGCCTTCACTAGCAGCCGATTGACAACCTTCTTAACGCCGTCGGTCTCCTTCGCGATACGCTCGGCTTCCGATTTCGCGGTCGCCGAACCCACCGTGCCCCTCAGAGTGACGATGTTATTGTCCACGTCGATATTGATTTTGTGCGCGGGCGTATCTTTGTCGGTGGCCAGCTTGGCCGCGATCTTGGTGTGAATCCATGCATCGTCTATGGACTTTCCAATCTTCGATCCCGTGCCTTCGACCTTAACGCGATACTCCTTGGCCATGTCGGCCGTATATTGTTCGCGCGTGATCTCCGGGGGCTTCACGTCGATCTTGTCGTTCACCCGCATCTTGGGATTGGCCGCCTGCGCGAGCTCCACCGCCTTGGTTCGTTGCGCTTCCGTGCTGACGGTGCCGGTTAGGGTAACTTCGTTGTCCTTGACGTCGGCGTCCACCTTCACCTTCGCGGGCTGCAACGTAGCTTCCGCATTGAGCCGATCCTGAATGCCCCGTTCTACGTCGGAATTGGTCAACACAACCACCGGGGCAGCCTCCTTGGCGCAACCTGCAAGCACCAGCATTCCGGCAAACGTAGCGGACAATAACGATTTCATCATAGTGAAACCTCCTGACGCCTAGATCCCCTTGGGCTGGAAAGCGTTACGCCGCTTCCGGGAGGCTTACCGCCGGATCGCACAGTTGCCGGGCACTGCGGCGGGCTCTCAGCAGACGAATGCGAATCGCCGTCGCGGATACGCCTTCACGATCCGCCAATTCCTTCGCAGGCGTCCCCTTCAGTTGCTCTTCCAACAGGTTGCGGTCGCTTGGCCGGCATGCGCCCAGAATTCGCCGCACGTCGATGGCGGCCCAGTTGAGCTTAGTTGTAACCAGATCCGTGTAAGATGCTTTCCAGCCTTCTTCGCGTCCGCGATTGCGCACGATGCGCCGATATTGGTTCAACGCAATCGTATTGATCCAGGGCACAATCAGGCTCTGCTCCCGCAACTGCTCTATGTGCTGCCAACCGCGCATCCACGCCGTCTGCGCTACGTCCGCCGCCGCGTCATTGGGAACGCCGCGCGAGAGTAAAAACGCTACCGTTCTGTTATGCCCCTGCTGGTAAGCTTCGCCAAATTCATTTTGTGTCATTTTAAGAATGCGCCTCGCGGAGCTTCATTGCAACTCGCGGGCCATGCCTCCCGAGTGCGTATTATCTATGCTTTAGCGCTACTATTCGCGGCCGAGCGACCAAAAAGTTCCCGCGCAGAAAGTATCATCGCGAAGAAATGTTGTGTGGAGCACGCGACCTGGAAAAATATGCTCAGCTGACGCTACGCTCGAGGCGAAAAAAAAGAGGAACGCAAGAAATCTGCGTCCCCCCTCCACAACTACGAACCTGATCCTTTACCAGGGCATTACTTCTTTGCGATTGCGACAGGCATCTTCGAAGTTCTTGACCTCTTTCTCCGCTTGATCGCGCATCACGCCATAGCGCTCCTGAACCTTGCCGAGCAGTTGATCCCTTTTCCCGGCAATCACATCCAGGTCATCGTCCGTCAGCTTGCCCCACTGTTCCTTTACCTTTCCTGTGAACTGCTTCCAAGTGCCTTGCATCGTGTCTTGATTCATTGCCGTAATCTCCTTGCTCTGTGGGAACTGGATTCCCTCACTACAGCGAGGCCTTGGCCGTAGACCGTGTTTCGATACTTTTCGATGGATTTATGTTGCGGTGTGTCGAAACGATTGCCCTGTCACCTGCATCTACAATTACCGTCAAAAAAATGTCAGAATGAGGGCGTGGTATCCCGTCGCCGAATTATGGCCGCCGGCTTTTACGGACTTGCCGGCTCACTGCTCGGCAACCGCCAGTTCCTTTTGGGATCAGCATTACCCTCCTACTCCCTCCGAACCATCGACCTCGTAGCCCAATCTGTCGTGATCGACATGTTGGGATTGCTTACGCTCGACTACCGGAAACTCTGCTCCTGGCAGCAGCAGTCGTTGCCATTTCCGGAAGCTGAGTTCGCCAGGCTAAAGGCTTCCGGTGTTACGGTAATTCACCCCGCCGTGGGTTTCCTGAACGCGGACGCCTACGATGCTTCCTGCGACGATGTGGCCAGGTGGAATCGATTCCTCGACGCCCAAGCCGGCAAATTCATCAAGATCAACCAACCGGAGGACATCCTTCTCGCGAAGCAAACCGGCCGCATCGGAGTGATCTTGGGATTTCAAAACTCCCAGCATTTTCGCACCGGTCAGGATGTCGATCGCTTCTATCAACTGGGCCAACGTGTCTCCCAACTCACCTACTACAACAATCGCCTCGGAGCTGGATCTACCGATTCCGCCAGTGGCCTCAGCGCTTTCGGCGCACAGGTGATCGCGCGCATGAATCAGTTGGGAATGGCCGTGGACGTTTCCCACTGCGGGGATCGCACCACGCTCGATGCCATCGAGGCTTCCGCTCGACCCGTGCTGGTCACGCATTCCAATTGCCGCGCCCTGGTTCCCGGAAGCGCCCGCTGCAAATCCGATGAAGCCATTCGCCGGCTGGCTCAAAAGGGCGGTGTCTTCGGAGTCACCATGGTGCGCCCCTTTGTACGCCGTTCCGGAGAGGCCACGATCGAGCAGGTGTTGGATCACATCGATCATGTCGCGCGCCTCGTCGGCGTCGAACACGTTGGCTTGGGCACGGATGTCGACTTGGATGGCCGCGATAAAGGGCTGCCTCTGAGGAGCGATCTGGATGGCGCCCACTATGAGCAAAAAATGTTCGACGTGGCGGAGGGACTTTTGCGGCGGGGCTATTCCGATGCCGAGGCCGCCCTCGTACTGGGCGGCAACTTCCAAAGAATACTCGGCCAGATCTGGTCTAAATGACCGCCCAACGCCATTAGCCGGTAGTTTTTCCCTTAAAAGAGACCTTTCTTCCCTGGGGCTAAGTCCCTTCAAATCGCTACTATGTCGCCTAACTGGCTGAACGCATTGATGCGTTGCCGGATGGCCCCCCAACTGCCTTCATGAAAACAGAAGTTGAAGGAGGAAAATATTCAATGATTCAAAAAACTCTGTTAACAATCGCGGCCGCGGCCGTATTGATTGGTACATCCGTCACGGCCAAGGCCGACGATTTTGACAAGAAGACATCCATCACCGTGAATCAGCCTCTGCTCATTCCGGGGAAAACGCTACCGCCTGGCAAGTACGTTATTAAGCTTCTGAACGCGACGGCGAATCGCCACGTGGTGCAGATTTATAACGAAGATCAAACCCATATGGAAGCGATGATTCTCGCTTTCAACAACTACCGCCTTACCCCCACCGACAAAACTGTGCTGACCTACTGGGAAACCCCCGCTGGCTCGCCGCCTGCGTTGCGGGCTTGGTTTTTCCCGGGCGACAACTACGGTCAGGAGTTTGCATACCCCAAGGAAACGGCCGAATTGTTAGCGCGTCAGAATAACAACGCCAAGGTGCCACAGTACGACGCCCCCGCATCCACTACAGCGTTCACCGACGACCAGTTGGTGAAACTGCAAGTGCGTGACGTGCCCGAGGAAGCCGCTGCCGTTAGGCAAGTTGCTCCCGCTCCGGTACGGCAACCCGCCCCCAGGGCCGTTGCAGCCCAAGTTAGCGAACCCGCCCCGGCGCCTCGGGAAAACGTTCTGTTAGCGCAGAACACCCCGCAGGCCGCGCCGCTGCCGGACCGCACCAGTCAGCCGGCGGAATTGCCGCACACGGCAAGTTCCACACCTTGGATCCTAGCCCTCGGTTTCATGGCGCTGGGCTCGGCACTTTTTCTCAAGCTAGCTAAAAGAGCCTAACCCAAGGGTTCCGCAAGGTAAACTGGACTCGATGCCAGTCATTCTGAATGCGGCCGTGCTGCGGAAGAGTTTCTTCCGTAGCACGGCCGTTTTTTGCATGTTCTCGCTTGTCCCCGCATCCCCGCAAGACTCCGAGCCCGTGTTTCGCACAGGAGCCAACCTCGTCCTCATGGACGTTAGCGTCACGGACGCCAAGGGTGTCCCGGTTGGGGAATTAAAGCGTGGGCAGTTCGTTCTGAAAGAAGACGGGCGGCAGCGTGAGATCTCGCGCTTCGAAGAGCGCCCCGCCAACGTGTCCCTCGCCCTGGTGGTTGACTACAGCGGCAGCATGCGGCCGCGTTTGGATGCACTCAGCCGCGGAGTGCAGGCCTTAGTCGGATCTTTTCACGAAGGGGATCAGGCTGAGCTCATTGTCTTTAATGAGGACGTTACCACCCTGCGTGGCTTCGCCGATGGCGCGGCGGCCCAGAGTTGGAACGGCAGTCTTCGCCGGCAACCGCCCACTGGCAGCACAGCCCTGTATGACGCCGTGATAAAGGCCAGCTTGAGTCTGGATGCCTCCGAGCATGAGCGCCGCGTACTCATCGTCCTGAGCGATGGCCAGGACACCGCCAGTTCCCAGTCATTGAACCAAGCCGTAGATACATTGCGATCCTCCAACCGCTTGGTTTATACCGTGGGCCTGTTCACTCCCGGCGACATGGATACGGACGCGCACGCACTTCGGAAACTGGCGGAAGCCACCGGCGGTTTGGCCGTATTCGATCCAGACGGCCAGAGTCTGCCGGCCACCTTCACACGCATCATGCGGGATTTGCGCGCCCGGTATCTACTCGGATTCTACGCCGCCGATGCCACCGCGGGTAAAGAGGAAATTCGCAAACTCTCGTTATCCGTTCGCGATCCCAACGGCAAATCGCTGAAGGTTGTCTCGCGGCGCGAGTATCGTATCGCCCCCGTTAATCCACCATCGCCCGCACCACAAAGCGGTCCGGCGCCGAGCCCAGGTAAGAGAAAGGGTAGCAAGTGAGCAGCGTGAGCACCGCTTCTTTCGTCGGCTTCACCACCTCCACTTCATTCGGTTCCACCAGCTGCGTCTCCCGTACCACGTAGCGAACTTCCGCCCGCGGCGTTCGCAACGTGATCACATCTCCCACTCGAATATCTTTCAAGGGACGAAAGAACGTGTCCCGATGCGCCGCCAGTACCACATTCCCGCCCAACTCCGGGAAGGCCGAACCGGACAGATGCCCCACTCCTTTGTCGAGCGTCGCATCGCTGGTGCCCTCAAAGACAATCGTGGACACGCCCAGCCGGGGAATCTCGAGGCGCCCAACCAGACTGCCTTCCATCAGGTTCGGCTGACCACTGCCGCCTACGGCCGCTTGTTGCAGAAATAACTCATTACCACGGGACTGCTCGTAGGCTCCCACGCCATAGGTCCAACCGACATACGCTAGAGCCACCGCGCCCGCGGCCCAAAGGGTCCGTTCCGCCCATTTTGTGAGAAGTTTCATCCCAATACCTAAAGATCAACGCCAGCCTGGTACCGTTTCCTTATTCCGCCTTCCCGGAACAAAGAGTATACTGATTGAGCTTCAATGCCCAGGAATGCCCCTAGTATGACGCTGGTAACGCTCGCCGATGAGCGCTACGCCCTGACGCTCGCGGTGTTGGGTCGATCCATTTCGGAAAATCTCTCTACCCGCCACGCAACTCTCTACGTTGTCGATGGCGGAATCACGCCCGAAACCAAGCAGCACTTGCTGGCTTCCTGGGATCCGCAACGCATGCGCGTCGAATTCGTCGCTCCCCACTTCGGCCAGGAGCAGGAGCTTCCCGTGTGGGGACGCTTTCCGCCCCTCACCTATGCCCGTATCTTCGTGCCGCTCCTGCTGCCGCAAGACTGCCCCAAGGCCATCGTCCTGGATTCCGACACCATCGTCCTGACGGACATGGAGCGACTCTGGAATATTGAACTGGGAGACAATTCTCTGCTCGCCGTTCAGGATTCCACTATTCCCCTCGTGTCATCGGAAGGCGGATTAGGCCGCTACCAGGAATTGGGCATTCCCCCCGGACACCCGTATTTCAATGCCGGAGTGATGCTCGTGAATGTGGAGAAGTGGAGAAGAACCGGTGTCCCCGGCAGAGTGATGGAGTTCATCCATCAGCACGCCGCCGAACTCAATTACTGCGATCAGGATGGCTTGAACGCCGTTCTCTGGGACGATTGGGGCGAACTGGATTCCCGCTGGCAGGTCCAGCCACGCCTGCATGCCCGCCTGCATGAAGGTACGCAAGCGACCGCCGACGCATGGATTCTTCACTTCACCGGCCGCCTGAAACCGTGGTTGTATCGCGGCTCGACTCTATCGGATCGCCTCTTCTATCAATATCTGGACCGCACGTGGTGGAGCGGATGGCGTCCTCCGTCCTCCCCCCAAGCCTGGCTATACCGCCTGTACGACTCGCCGCTCAAAAATTTGTTCCATCCCGTCGTCCAGTGGGGCAACGCTCTGGCGCGATACCTCAGCCGGCGTTCGGCCCGAGTGTAGCTGCGCCACGAACCAACACTCAATCCTTGAGGGGGAGGACTGGCAGGTCCAGGCCCGCCCACTCGCTATCGGGAATCCAAAAGAAGAGTTCGTTCCCATCCGGGTCGGTGATCACGAGGGTTGGTTGCCCCCACTCATGGCGCATCGCGTGGATACCGCGCTCCCGAATGTGCTGGAGCAAGGATGGGGCCTGCGTGTCTTCCAACCCAATAAAGGCCCGGCCGTGTCCCACTCGATCTCGAGTGTGGCCGTATACCTGGTTCAGAATGAGTTCGAATCCAAACAGACTCACCTGAAAAACGAGCGCGCGGCCTTCGTCCTGATGATTCCAGTCGAGCGCGAACCCCAGCGTCTGCGTGTAGTAGGTGAGTGACGCCTCAGCGTCCTTTACAAAGAACACGCTTCTGGCGTAGAAGTTTTCCATGTCAGTGAACACCGGTGGGTGGCTAGGCTCAACAATTATCCCGCGAACTGTAGAGCTATGGTAGCGAGTTCTTCGTATATCGTCATCTGACCCAGCGGTTGGCGTAACTACCCACTAGAACGTTGCGGGTTAAGCGTTTATCCAATGGCGCACTACGTGCTTCTAAGCACTATGTAAGCGAGGCAAGCCCGCCATCCAAGACCGATGGCCCACATTCTGACCGCGTGGTCATGATTGCTTCGCGAGCATAGCCAACCCTAAGGAGACACACCATGACGAAATTTCTGAAAATCGCACGCAACCTGGTCCTGCTCGCAACGGCAGCCCTGCTCACCACTTCGATGGCGAACGCCCAAGTTCTGCCTAAAGCGGAATTGAAGAAACTGATCGCAAGCGCCGGCACGCCCCAGGATCACGAAAAGCTTGCCAAGCACTACGACGCCAAGGCCACTCAGTACGAGGCGGACGCCAAGGAGCATGAGGAACTGGCGGCGGAATACACCGCATCTGGGAATGTTCACGCGCAAAAGCACCCCATGATGGGCTTGACGGCGGAGCACTGCAAGACCTTCGCGGCGTCTTCTCGTAAAGCGGCCGTAGATGCCCGGCAGGTCGCTGCAGATCATCGCGCGATGGCCAAACCGGCTAAGTGAGCTTGTCGAACAGAGAGGTTGGCGGTAGTCTGGCGCATTCCGCGCCAACCTCCCCGGTTCAGTTGACCGCCCATGGTCACAGGGCCGTATTTGGTCAGGCGGTCGTAACATAACTCGGCACGGGGTGTAAGGTCGAGAACCGTCGTCCGTCAGCATGGATGGAGAACAAGAGATGCCTCAAGTACACGCCCAGTCCCAGCCACCGGCGGCACTGAATCTAAAAGACCCCGTTTGCGGAATGGACGTTGACCCGGAAAAAGCCGCCGGCCATGCCCAGCACGCCGGGCAGACCTATCAGTTCTGTAGCCGGAACTGCCTCGCAAAGTTTGAAGCGGACCCAACGAAATATGTGGGGCGATCCAAAGATGCTGCGCCATCGAGGTCGTCCGCCGAGTACACCTGTCCGATGCACCCCGAGGTACGCCAAAACGGGCCGGGCACATGCCCAAAATGCGGTATGGCGCTAGAGCCGGTTTCAGTCGCGCCGCCACAAGCCAAAATCCAATACACCTGCCCGATGCATCCCGAGATTGTTCGTGACGCTCCGGGGAGTTGCCCCATTTGCGGAATGGCACTGGAGCCGAAAACCGTCCAGCTCGAAGAAGGCGAGAATCCTGAACTTCTTGACATGCGCAGGCGCTTCTGGATATCGACCGTATTGACGATCCCAGTTCTAATCTCCGCCATGGGGGAATCCCTTCCGTTCCTGCAGCAGCTCGCGTCACCCCGATCACGGACGATCTTTGAGGCGATTCTGGCAACGCCTGTAGTGCTGTGGGGAGGCTGGCCGTTTTTTGAACGCGCTTGGCAATCCATCCTCAACCGCAGTCTAAACATGTTCACGTTGATCGGATTGGGCACCGGAGCGGCCTATCTCTACAGCGTGGTCGCGACGCTATTCCCTCAACTATTTCCACACTCATTCGCCGATCATTCCGGACGTCTTGCGGTGTATTTTGAAGCCGCCGCCGTGATCGTCACACTCGTGCTCCTGGGACAGGTTCTCGAGTTGCGCGCGCGCAGCCAGACCGGTGCGGCGATCAAAGCGCTCCTCGGGTTAGCCCCGAAGACAGCCCGCTTGATCAAAGACGATGGTACCGAAAGCGATGTGCCCTTGGATCAAGTTGTCGTGGGCAACCGCCTCCGCGTTCGTCCCGGAGAAAAGGTCCCCGTAGATGGCGTCGTATTGGAAGGAAACAGCGCCATCGATGAGTCGATGGTCACGGGTGAGCCGATTCCCGCTGAGAAACACGCGAATGATCGAGTCACGGGCGCCACGCTAAACGGAACCGGCTCCTTGATCATGCGAGCCGACCGGGTGGGAGCCGATACGCTCCTGGCGCAAATCGTGCACATGGTGTCGCAGGCGCAGCGGAGCCGAGCTCCCATCCAAAAACTGGCAGATCAAGTAGCTGGATACTTTGTCCCTATTGTGATCCTCATTGCGCTTGTGACATTTTCTGTCTGGGCCGTTTGGGGTCCCGACCCACGCATGGCGCACGCCTTGATCAACGCCGTGGCGGTCCTCATCATCGCGTGCCCCTGTGCCTTAGGACTTGCGACGCCGATGTCCATCATGGTCGCCATGGGTAAGGGCGCCACCATGGGCGTGCTCTTCAAGAACGCTGAATCCATCGAATCCCTCCGCAAAGTGGATACGCTGGTGGTGGACAAGACGGGCACCCTGACCGAAGGAAAACCCAAGCTGGTAAGCGTAAAGCCGGCTACCGGCTTTGAAGAATCGCAGATTCTCCGATGGTCCGCTACTCTTGAGCGTGCCAGCGAGCATCCCCTCGCAGCGGCGATCGTGGCGGGTGCCCAGGAACGCGGCGTCACCTTCGGTTCCATCGAGAATTTCGAATCGATCACTGGTCAAGGCGTCTCAGCCGTTGTGGACGGCGTGAAGATCTCTTTGGGCAACCAAAAGCTGATGGCAGCATCGGGCGCGGATATCGAGCCAAATCTTGCCGAGGCCGAGGCGATGCGCTCCGATGGACAAACAGTGATGTACCTCAGCGCCAACGGAAAATTCGCAGGGCTGATCGGTGTGGCCGATCCAATTAAAGCCACGACGCTCGCTGCCATCGAGGAACTCCACAAGGCGGGAATTCGTGTCGTGATGCTCACGGGCGACAGCAAGACTACGGCCCAGGCCGTTGCTGCGCGGTTGAAGATCGACGAGGTGGTCGCGGAAGTTCTACCGCAGGACAAGCGCGCCAAGATAGAAGAGCTGCAAAAGGCCGGTCGATTTGTTGCCATGGCTGGGGACGGGATTAATGACGCCCCTGCCCTCGCCCAAGCGCAGGTCGGAATCGCGATGGGAACCGGCACGGACATCGCCATGCAGAGTGCGGGAGTCACGCTGGTCAAAGGTGACCTGCGAGGGATCACCCGCGCCCGCCTCCTGAGTCAAGCGACCATGAGCAACATCCGGCAAAACTTATTCTTCGCGTTCGTGTATAACGCCCTGGGCGTTCCGATTGCGGCAGGCGTCCTTTATCCGTTCTTCGGGCTGCTGCTCAGCCCCATGATCGCCGCGGCGGCCATGAGCTTCAGCTCGGTATCGGTCGTGGCGAATGCCCTGCGCCTTCGGACAGTGCGATTGGAGACCGGCGCGTCCTAAGCCTGCAACTCCAGAATGGTGCGCCCGGTAGGATTCGAACCTACGGCCTTTTGCTCCGGAGGCAAACGCTCTATCCAGACTGAGCTACGGGCGCGTGCTCTTATCTTAACAGGACCCGCCCTTTACAGGTGGCGCTTACAGCACGTCGCTTACAGCACGTCGGCGAAGCCGCGCTTCAGGTGGCGGAAGAAGAATCCACCCACCAGGAACACCGCAATCGAATATGCAGCAATGATCCCGAATTCCTGCAAATCCGGCCACTTTGCGGTCAGCAGGCGGTCGCGATAGGCCGACACCACCCACGACATCGGATTCCACACCACCAGAAAACGGTAGGCCGCCGGAATTTTGTCTTCGCTAATCATCACCGGAGTCATCCATAGCCACACCGTCATCACCACGGCCAGCACCTGCCCCGTATCGCGCAGGTAAACGTGCAGGCTGCTGGCGATCCAGCCAATGCCCACGCCCAACAAGCCGACGAAGAACATATAAACCGGCAGCAGCAGGATCATGGGGCTGATCGTGTGCAGCATCACCAGCGCCGTCACCATCACCAGAGCCACGCCGATCAGATGATGGATCAGCGAGCTCAAGAAAATGGATACCGCTACAACTTCCGACGGGAACACCGTGCGCGTGATCAGATTGGCGTGTTCCACCAGCGAAGATGAGCTGCGCATCACCGTCTCCTGGAATAGCATCCACGGCAAGTAGCCCGCCATGATGAACATCGCGTAGCTCTGCACCGGCGCGTCCGGAGCCAGTTTCATTTCCAGGCAAACCTGGAACACGAAATACCACACGCCCAACTGCACCAAAGGATGCACCACTCCCCATAGCCAACCTGCGGCGGAGCCAACGTAGCGCTGCCGGAAATCGCGCCGCACCAGTTGCGCCACCAGGGCGCGGCGTTCCACCAGATTGCGCAGGAAATGCCGGCCCGGGAAATGTCCAAGTGAGTCCATGGATAGGTCGATTCCTATTGTAGACTTTAAGATCATGTGGGCTCGCATTGTCCTGGCGCTTCTCGTTCCCTGCGTAGCTCTATTCTCACAAGCGCCTTCCGCGCAAATGTCCGCTCCCGACGTGAATCAAATGTGCGCCCGTGTCACTCAGTTGATGGAAGCGGGTTATGTAGCCATCGCCGCTCTAAAGGTCTCTGCCAGTGCGATTGTCGATACCGTCAAGCAGTCTTGCACCGAGCTCCAGTTGCGCCCCGCCACCGGCCAGCCCACCTACGCGGTGTTCATGAATCTGCGAGTTTACCTGGACCTCTACGACGCCATCCCCAAGCCGTATCCGTTTCCCGAGGTCGCTCGCGATCAAGTGCGTGAGGTGCGCGATGCGGCCGCGCGCCTCGACGCCCATTTCCGAGCTTTGCTGGATTCGAAAGATGCCGACCTGCGCTCTGCCGATCGTGACAACACGGCCCGCTTTCGGGAAGACAACAGCCTGCTGCAAGCCCCGCGGGCGAACACCCGGCGCGTGGTGCTCCTGGGCGATTCCATTACCAACCTATGGCGCCTGAATGAGTATTTTCCGCAGGAAGACTTCGTCAATCGAGGCATCAACGGGCAACTCACCGGACAGTTGTTGACGCGCATGAAAAGCGACGTCGTCGATTTGCGCCCCACCGCGGTCGTCGTCCAAGGCGGGACCTTCGATCTGACACGCGACGTCGCCGCCGGCGCCATCCAGAACAATTACCAGTTGATGGCGGATATTGCCAAAGCCAATAACATTAAGGTAATCTTCGCGTCCGTACTGCCTGTCAATGACTATCACGCCGCTGAGAATCCCACCAATCAACGGACGGTTTCGCGCCCGCCCGCGCAGATCCGCGCCCTCAACGATTGGCTGAAAACCTTCTGTGCCCAGCGCGGTTACGTCTACCTGGATTACTTCAGCGTCCTTGTGGACGACAAGGGCTTTCTGATGGAGGACGTCTCCGACGACGGCCTGCACCCCAACGCGAAAGGGTACCGCCTGATGGCTCCGTTGCTCGCGAAGGCGGTGGATTTGTCCACGCGGCCACCAATAGCGGCCCCCAAGCCGGTTCCGGTGGCTCCTAAGCCCGGCAGCTCCTCGAAACCTTCCAAGAGCCAATAGCGTCTAATAGAATAAGTGGCGCGCATCTTCCAGCTCGGTTTCCTCCTGGCGATTCTTTTGGCTCCCTCCGCGTGGGCGCAGCGCCCGATGAGCGTGGCCCAGCTGCGGCAATTCATCAAATCTTCCATCGATCTCAAGCAGTCTGATAGACAGGTGGCCGATTTGGTGAAGACTCTCAAGATGACGGAGCGGCTGGATGCCCGAACGGTAGAAGATATGCAGGGCTTGGGCGCGGGCGCCAGAACCATCGAAGCGCTGAAATTGCTGAGCAGTGCCTCCTTAACATTGGCCCCCCCGAAGCCTCTGGCGCCGCCTCCGCCCGCCGCCCCCAAGCGGCCTGACCCCTCGGTCGCCGAACAGCAGCGCATTCTGGAAGAGGTCACCACCAACGCCAACGATTACACCTCCGGACTGCCGAACTTCATTTGCACGCAGATGACCCGCCGGCATGTGGACCCCTCCGGCAATGGCGCATGGCGCACCGCCGACGTGATCCAGGAACAGTTGACCTTCGTCGACAAGAAGGAAGAGTACAAAGTGGTGCTGGTAAATAATCTGCCGGTTACCACGCTATCCCACCAGCAGTTGGGCGGCACCACCTCCTCGGGCGAATTCGGCACCATGCTGGCGCAGATTTTCAAGCCTGCTACCAAGACTGAGTTTCGCTGGGACCACTGGGCCACTCTGCGGGGCCGCTTGACCCATGTATTTAGCTTCCGCGTTTTGCAGCGTAATTCAGACTATTTGGTGGCCGACGATAATTCGGGGCGGCAAATGATTGCCGGCTATAACGGCTGGATTTATGCGGATGCGGAAACCAAGATGGTGATGCGCATCAACATGGATCTGGACGGCCTGGAAAACTTCCCGATTCGAAAAGTGAATCTGGACCTGAACTACGACTTTGTGGAAATCTCCGGCCAACGCTTCGTGTTGCCCTTGAAGGCTGAGCTGCGCAGCACCGCCGACAACCGCTTCAGCAGCCGTAATGAAGTGGAATTCCGCATGTACCAGAAGTTCACAGCGGACGCCAAGATCCTGTTCGATATACCGGATGAGATTCCGCAAGACCAGCTGCAGGAATCGCCGATTCATTAATAGGCGGCCTGCGTGTCTGCCCCACTCAAAAGCTCACTCGCTGCGTTCGGACCGTACCCGCGGAATTCCTCAACTCTGCCTCAAATCCAGTAATCGCACTAAGATCGCCGCTAGCGGGAAACGTGATCACGGTCCGAAACACGCTGGCGCCTGAGCTTGTAAAAAACGTTTGAAAAGCGGCCGTAAAGTCGGCCGGTATCGCCGCGCCGTAGAGCTTCCCTGCGCCGTCGAAGAAAGAGAACGTCATGGCCCCCGCGGAGAACGTGTTGTCGAATCCGGCCACTACTACAGTCATGTGATCGGTGACCCGCGTTACGCTGACCGCGTCGATCGCGATGGGCGTGGGAGCAATGGTCATGGTCACAGTGGGGTCGCTGGTGAAACCCGCCGGGATACCCGTAAGCGTGAAGCGTAGCTGACCCGCGGTGGCGCCCGTTTGGAAGGTTGTGAAGGCTTGACCGGACAACGCCACGGCGGTTTGGCCCGCCTCCACTGTGAACGGAATCTGCCGCGAGCCGGAAGGCAGGAACATAACCGCGGGATCGTCCGTAACCGACGCCACGGCGGATTGAAATGCGAGGTTGAGAAAGCCCGTGGCGCTATAAGGCGCCGCCGCCGGCAACCTCATCGTTATGCGGCGCTGTTGTCCGCTGGCGGGCGCGCTCGATTCGAATTCCAGAATGGGTTGCGGCAGGGGTCCATTAATGGCGGTGGCCGCGAGCGAATAGTCCCGGGATTGGACTCGCAACGTTCCGGTGATGGTGCCAGGCGCCCGGGCGTTGAGGCTGATGCTGAACGATGCCACCTGCGACGGACCCAGCGTGAACGGCACTGCTGGGCTGCCTGACAGCGAGAATCCCGGCCCCGTTACGGTCAGAGTCGAAATATTCAGCGCTTGCGAAGAAGGGTTTTGCAGAGTCACGTTGCAAGTACGAGGCTCGCCTCGCGTCACCGTTCCAAAATTAAGAGTGGGGGAAGAGGAACCTCCGCAGTTGGGCGAGACGCCCAGCACTGCTCCGGCTGCCACCGAAGCCAGCAATAGAACGCTGATCTGGTTTACCTGCAGGTTGGCGCTGTAAGACGCCGCCGCGTTCGCGGAAAAACGCAGGGAGCCTTCGACGAAGCGGTTCGGAGCGAGGATAAACGGCACGTTGGGAGCTTGCATCACGAAACCCGCGCCGTCGGCCGAAAACTGAGTGACGGTGATGTTGCTGGTGCCGGAGTTGGTCACGCGAATCGTGAGAGTGCGCGCCTCGCCCACTTCCATTTGCGAGAGCTGGTAGACGCTGTTGGCCGGCAGGATAGACGTGCTGCCTCCATCGGAGGCGGTCAGCACTAACTGTCCGCGCGCGGCCATGGGGAGGATCGCAATCAGCACCAGGGCGCGTGTGTTCACCGGCGATGCTCCTTTGCGTCCGCGGGCAAGGCTAGGACGAAGATCGCTTCTTTGCCCGCCGTAATGCGCACCGCGTACATGGCTTCGCGTGTCGTGGCTTGCGCATAACTCTCGCCCATCAGGCGCAGCGACTGTACGCCCTCCAGCGTAAACCGAACCTCGCTTGCATCCGCACGGCGTAGGACCAGTTCCTTCCCGGCGGCGAACACGGACGCTCCTCCGGGCAGCAGTAAAACCGGGCCTGTTGCACGCGGCAGCGAGTCCACAATCGCTCCATCGTCTCGCACAACGGCGACGCCACCCCCTTGCGGGATAATGTGTAGCGAGTCCTCTGCAGCCTCTACCTGTCGATCCGATACAACAGCCCCCACGACGAAATTCCCGGCCACGCCCCATACCGGACGCAGGTGGCCTGCCGGGTCCAGAGCATATCCCGCCAAGGGCAAATCGATGACGGATTGCGCGAACGTCAGCGTAGCGAGGAAGAAGAGTGCGGGTCTCATGGGCGTCCGATCAGGATGGTGGGAGTTCCGATCTTCGGCGCGTTCACGATTGCCGCTGTCCCAGTGGATGGCGCTCTACTGGTGATGCCCACTACAGCGACACCGGTAGCGGCTGCCAATCCCAGGGCGATCCAGGTTCGCTTGCGGCCGGAAGCGCGCGCGGGTGCTGGCGCCGTGTTCACCGTGACCAGCGCGGCGGAAAGATACAGCCCGCACACCACGCTGCCGCGCGTTGCTCCCTTGGCCGCGGTGATGCGCATCTCAAACGCGCCCGTCTCGCGGCCCCACAACATCCCCCACACTTCGGCGCTGCCATCGGCCGAAGTATTTACGATTTCCGTGCTGCCCCCGGCACTGAATTCTCCCGTTGGCCCTTGCGTTGGTAAACGAAAACTGACCACCGCGCCCTCCACCGGTTTCCCGGTTTCATCGGTGACTTGCACCACGATGCCGCGCGTGGCTCGGGAGTTCACTCCGTACACCGTGCCTTCGCCTTGCAACACGCGCAGTTGCAGGATGGCGGGATCGGATTGCGCCCGAAGGTTGATGGCTACGAAGAGGAGTAAGAGCCTCGACACACGGATAAGTGTTTGGCTCGCTCCAATACTCTCAGGGTGATTTTGCGCCGCATTGCATCGGTGCGATCACCAGATTCGGCAACGCAATGTATTCAACGGGTGGGCAGCCTCGATCCCACACGCGCCGGCGCCACAAATCGCCTTCGTCAAGTCCGATGTATTTCCAGTGCAGCGGACGGTTCGCGTAGAACAGCCACACGCGTCCGCTGAAGTCGGGGGAGATTTTGCGCGCAAGATCGGCATCGACGCGGGCTTCCGAGGATGGGCCAAAGTCCGGATGAGTGCTGCTGCCTCGAGGACAGCATGGCCAGCCGGTACTCCCGGCATGCATTGGCGGATCCCAATGTGCCATCGCCGAATAAAGACGAAATCCTTCCAGAGCATCGGGGTGCACCAGCAGCAGGTCATTCGGACCCACATGTTCGCGCAGGTAGGCAATGGCGGGGGGATAGTCTTCCAGCGGCAACAGGCGGATTGGTAACGCGAACATCACCACGATAAGTGCCGCCAGGTTCGCGGCAACCGGCGCCCAGCGCCACGCGCGCCCTGCAAAATCTTCCAGGACCATCGCTACGGCCAGGATGAAGCAGGGTCGGATGAAGAGTCGCGTTCGCGGGCTGGCAGGATACCAGCCCGTAAGTTCCGCGATCACCAGCAGGATACCGGGCAACAAGCACGCCAGCAGCAGGTGCTGTCTGAGAAGGTGCTGTCTGCCCGTGGCGGGACTGCGCAGGGCATACAGCGTGAGCGCGGCAGTGCCCCCGATCCAGACCCACACGCCAGGGGTATAGGCTTCGCTGAAGCCGCCCCGCCAGTACTGCCACAGACTAGGCTCGACGTTGGGTTGGATAAAGAGGAAGTAGAGCAGAGCGAAGGCAATTCCGGAACCTGCCGCCAGGGTCAGCGTGTGCCTTTTCCCTTCGGTTCGATAGACGGCCAATAGCACTCCTGGGAGAAGAAAGATCGAAGAATAGGAAAGCCCCGCCGCGAAAAACACTACGCAAAATAACGGAACGAACCCAAGCCGTGGCTCCACGATGTAAAACGAAAGCGCGGCCAGGATGAGGGCGGCGGCGGCGGCCTCGCATCCATATTGCTTAAAGGAAAGGAAATATTCGAGCGAGATGGCCGGAAAGATCAACGCAGCCCCCGCCAGCATCGCGAACGAAGGAGCAACTCGACGCGCTGCCGCAATCAGCGCCCCTGCGGAGATAAGAGCGAACACGAGGGGAACAGAGCGAAGGGTTTCCGTCGACAGGCCGAAGATCCGTATGGCCGCCCGGGCGGCCAGCAGAAAAAGCGGAGGGCTGGTTTGCAGCCAATCCGAGCGCCAGAACATATCCCCCAGGGTGGCCGCCCTGACTGAGTTAGCCACCCATGCTTCGTCCAGCCACAGGCTGCGGGAAAGACCTTGGAGCCCAATCCAAAGGGTTCCGCCTAGTACTGCCAGCAAGGAAACCCAGCCGCTGGCTTTCAGGACATGTTTAAATAGAGGGGAATCCATGTCTTCAACGGGGTCTTCAACAGGGCCATCCACAGCATTTCGACTTCGGCGCAACTGGAGGGCGCTGGTACGCCGGACGCGCGAACTGCAAATGATCACGGGGGGAGCTGTTTCGACCTCTCATCCGATCATGGCGCACATTATCCCCACTCGCCGCTGCAACCTGGCGTGTACGTATTGTAACGAGTACGACGACTTCTCGAAGCCCGTACCCACCGCAACCATGGTGGCTCGGCTCAACAAGTTGGCGGACCTGGGTACGCGGATCATTACGTTTTCGGGCGGAGAACCGCTGTTGCACCCGGATTTGGATGAGTTGATCGCCACGGTGCGCCGTCGCGGCCGGATCGCCGGGATGATCACTAACGGTTACAACCTGATGCCCGATCGCATTCAGAGATTGAATCGCGCCGGGCTGGACCACCTACAGATTTCGATCGACAACGTGATGCCGGACGACGTTTCGAAGAAGAGCCTCAAGGTCCTGGACAAAAAGCTGCAAATGCTGGCGGAGCATGCCGAATTCCACGTGAACATCAATAGCGTGGTGGGTGGCGGTATCCACAATCCCGACGACGCCCTGGTGGTGGGCCGGCGCGCGATTGAGCTGGGTTTTTCGGCGACGGTCGGCATCATTCACGATGGCGACGGACAACTGCGGCCCTTAGGGGATCGCGAGCGTGCGGTCTACCACGAGATGAAAGCCATGGAAAAGCGCAACTTCGCGCGCTTCAATGGATTTCAGGACGCCATCGCCCAGGGGCAGCCCAACGACTGGAAGTGCCGCGCCGGGGCCCGCTACATGTACATTTGCGAGGACGGGCTGGTGCATTATTGTTCCCAGCAGCGCGGGTATCCGGGCGTCCCTCTGGAACAGTACACGACAGCCGACGTCCAGCGCGAGTATCTGACGGAGAAATCCTGCGCGCCCATGTGTACGGTGAGTTGTGTGCACCAGATTTCGTATTTCGATTCGTGGCGCAGCCCGCAGACGATCAAGTCGCGGGTGTCGGCAGAACATCACTCCAAGCCGCTGGTGAAGATTTCCGGCGTGGGCGAGTAGTCCTTCCATCATTCCTGCCGCAGTCATAAGGGTTAGAGATTTGCGAACGGAAACTAAGGTGAATCCCCGGTCGTAGGGAATGGCATATGGCTGCTAGGATGGAGCCGGAACTGTTCTATGCGTCAATTCATCTTCTTATTAGTGGCGGCGGGAAGCGTGTGGTCCCAGTCCATGCTGGAGTCGGCTGCGGTGGTGGCCGGCACGTCTACGGGCACGGCGGCGGGCAAGAAAGTGAGCGACGGGATTTCGGCAACGCTCAAGAAGACTGCCCGGCCACTGGAACAAGCGGCGAAAACGGGAGCGCCGGGAAAATCCGCAGCGCAGCCCGCTCCGCTTTTACAGGCCAGTCCGGGAGTGCTCAAGGCGGAAAAGAACAACGTGCCTCCGCCGCCACCGAAACGGGTGGAGGTTCGGCGAGTTGCCGCACGGGTGGCGACTCCGGTGCCGGTGGTGCTGGCAGCGGTGAGTCAGGTAGTGGCCCCGCCTCGGCCTCCCGTAGATCTTTCCACCGTCGCCGCTGGAATGGCGCGCGAGCAGTTGCTGGCACTGGGCACACCAAGCGCGCGAATCACCATGTACGAAGACGGTCATCTGGTGGAGATTTTTCAATACTCCAGCGCGCGCGCGTCCTCAGACACAGTGCGGTTGCGAGACGGGGCCGTGGCGACTGTGAACGCGCGGCCGTAGCCGGACGCCATCCGCTTGTTGGCGCGCACGGCCGCCTGTCAGGCCGGGTAACCTACTGGTATTCTGTTGATTAGTGTTCCCGGGTCATCATCGCCGGGTTCGCATTCTTTACGGAACAGCGGACCTCCTTCTGATCGCGCTGGGTTTCCAGCTTGCCTACTGGACCCGTTCCCATCTGCATCTGGAAAATGATTTTCGGCTGGAACGGCAGGTGGGCGCCGCGCTGCTGATCTGGTCGATGTTCAGTTGGCTGATGCTGGCCTCCTGGTGGGAAGTGTACGATCGCATCGACGGAACCCATCCGCGCGTGATCCTACGGGATGCGTTTCGCCAGTGCTTGATGGGCGCTGTGGCGGTCGTATTATTCGAATTCTTCTTCCGCCTGGATTTGAGCCGTCCCTTCGTGGCCATTTTCGCGTTATGGAACTGGTTCCTGGTGTGCCTGTTCCGTTTGAACGCGGGGCGCATTTTAGGAGCGTTACGGCGCGAGTTGGCGGGGCCGCACTACGTAATGATTGTGGGTTTAGGCGCGGCGGCGCAGAAGTTGGGGCGTCAGTTTGAAGAGGCCGCGGAAATGCACGGGGTCCGCCTGCGGGGATTTTTCGCCGATGAGCGAGGGGAAGAGCAGCCCGCGGAAATAGAACTGGGGCAGCGCTACCCGGTACATCCCATTGACAGCTTGCCGGATTTGTTGCGCCGTCACGTGATCGACGAGATTGTGTTCGCGACGGAGCGGGGGCGGTTGGCGGAACTGGAAGACGTGCTGCTGATCTGCGATGAGGAAGGCGTTCGTACACGCATCGCCGTGGATTTCTTTCCGCATGTGAACAGCCGGGTGCATCTGGAGCGTCTGGGAACCTCGCCTTTGTTGACGTTTTCCGCGACGCCGCACGACGAACTTCGGCTGCTGGTGAAACGCTCCACCGATGTGGTGTTGGCGACGGCGGCGTTGGTATTGCTGGTGCCGGTGATGGCGGCGGTGGTGCTGTTGATCCGGCTGACATCACCGGGTCCCGCGATTTTCCGGCAGGAACGCTGTGGGCTGAACGGGCGGCGCTTTGTGTTCTATAAATTCCGCAGTATGTGCCTGGATGCCGAGGCGATGCGCGGCTCCTTGGAACATTTGAGCCAGAGGGAACTGGCGATGAAGATTCCCAATGATCCGCGTATGACCAAGGTGGGGAAATGGCTGCGCAAGTTTTCGATCGACGAGTGGCCGCAATTGTGGAACGTGCTGCGCGGAGATATGAGCCTGGTGGGTCCGCGGCCCGCGATCCCGGAAGAAGTGGAACAATACAAGCGTTGGCAGCGGCGGCGCTTACGGATGCGTCCAGGGTTGACCTGTCTGTGGGTGGTGAACGGGCGCGACGAAGTGGATTTTGAAACGTGGATGAGGCTGGACATGGAATACATCGACAACTGGTCTCTGGCGCTGGATTGGAAGATTATCCTGCGCACGATTCCGTCCATGCTGATCGGGCGCGGGGCGCACTAACAAATACCTATGGAATTGATTCCGACCCAAGACGAAGTCGTCGCCCTGTTGCGACGCACCGGCGGACTGCGCAGTGGGCATTTCGAATATCCCGGCGGAGTGCACGTGAATGAGTACCTGCAGGTGGCGCTGACCATGCGGGATTTCAACACGTCGAATATTCTGAGTGTGGCGTTGAGCCGCAAGCTGCGCAGCAATAGCGATATCCGCGCGATACTGCCCAAGTTGTCGGTGGCGGCTCCCGCGACCGGCGGATTGCCGGTGGCGTATGGAGTGAGCGAAGCGTTGCGTGCGCGCAAAGTGTTCTGGGCGGAGCGGGAGAACGTGGACGAGCCGATGCATTTCCGCGAGTATCTGGAATTGGAACCGGGCGAAAAAGTAGTGCTAGTGGACGATATATTTCGAACCGGGCACAAGCTGGCGGAGATGAAGAAGCTGGTGGAATCCGCGGGCGGGGAAGTGGTGGCCATGGGCGTGATCGTGTATCAGCCGAGCCCGGGCGCAGCGCAATTCGATTCGCTGCCTTTCTATTATTTGGCGAAATTGGATGCCACCTACACGGACGCCGCCGCATGCGAGCAGTGCAAGATCGGCGTGCCCGTATCGAAAGTCCGGTTGTAGAGGTTTCCACATGACCAGGCGGGTGTTCCTAACGGCGCTGGCGGCCGCCCGCGTATGGGGACAAACGGCGAGACCGCGCTTGTCGATCGTGTGGGGCTCAGGGGCGGTGCCTGCGGCGTTCGCGGAAGAAGCGGTTGTTTTTCCACGAGCGTATGTGAGCTGTCCGGAAGCTACTCTAGCCGTGCGGGCGTTGGAGCGGAGCCGGTTTCCTCACGCGCTGCAGGGGGCCGATGCAAGCGTGTGGGATTACTTCGAGCGTGGGACAACGGCGGGCGAGGGCATCACGGTGTGGACCAGCGCGTCGAGTGACGGCAAGGACTCGCCGTTCGACCGCTCAGTGCGCGTGCCTCTGGCGATCCGCTGGCCCGGAGTGCTGATGCCGCACGTGGCGAACGATGTGTTGATGTCGCACGTGGATGTGATGCCAACACTGCTGGGGTTGGCCGGAGTTGCGAAGCCGGGCGGGCTGCAAGGGCGCGATGTGTCGGATTTGTTGCGTGGGCGCGCGGGGGAGGTTCCGGATGCGGTGTTCGCGGAAGGCGCTCTGGACACGGCCATGGAATGGCGCATATTGGTCCGCGGGTTCGACAAATTGATCTGGAATTTGAAGGAAGAGGTCGTTGGGCTCTACAACCTGGCGGACGATCCCACGGAGCAGCGCGATTTGCGGGAGGAACGCGAAGGCCGCTTGACGCGCGATTCCATGCTGGCGCTGGCGCAGCAGTGGATGCTGCGTTTGGAAGACGGCCGCGACGCCCACGGCCTGCGCCTGCGGCGTCCGGAATAAGTCCCGAAACATTGACAGAGGCGGTCCGTGTTTTCGACAATGGTTAGGCCCACCAAATGTGCGGATGTGGCGGAATTGGCAGACGCGCTAGATTCAGGTTCTAGTACTCGCAAGGGTGTGAAGGTTCAAGTCCTTTCATCCGCACCAAAAGAATAAATAGTTTACGCGGATGTCGGCCACCTTGCAGGTGACCGCTAGTCTCAGTGCCGCTCCAGAGTGTCCATATGTCCGGTGCTACAGTGAGCAAATGGATTTAGAGAAGGCGGCTCACTACCTTGGGTTCGAGGTTTATCACCTTCGATACTATGTGGGCTTGTATAAACAGGACAAAGACTTCAAAGCTATCGGCAGGTTTCTCGGTCCCGCAATGCAAGACTCGCTATCGTATTCGTTGTTGGTCCATCTCCGTGTGCTCTTGACTTTCTTCTACCCAGGTCAACGCAAGCCGGGTGATTGTTCCGTCAGACACTTCATTCCCCAGTTCCGGTACGCTCGATCAACCTACAAGAAGCAGGAGATTGAGAAAATAAGGCGACATCTCAGCAAGCGGCTCGTACATTTCAATTCAGTGCGATGGACCGAAGCTGATAAACACATCGGGCTTTCGAACTACTCCCACTGCGCTGACCACATCGACGAGTTGCTGACGGTGTTTGAAGCTGGCCTTGAGGAGCTCGACCCTTCGATTCGGAAGAGCTACACCGCACGCCTTCAGCGCTTTCAGCGATCCGAGAAAAGTATTGAGGACGTATTGGCGCTGATTAAAAGGGCAGAAGAATGCCTCAAACGTGAAGATGCCACCAAGGGCTAGGCATGTTCACTTCTACTCTTAAAAGCATGATGGCTCTTACACAACGGCTGTAGGTTCTCATCGTCGAGTAAGGCCCCGCCAGACGCACGAGCTACGATATGGTCATGCGCCTTCCCGAAAGAACCTACAGCGGATATGCGGCCTTTGCTCGAAGGATAAGGAATGAAGCGCGCTATGTGTTGGACGCAGACCAACGAGCATTTCTCGACACGGTTGTAAAAACAAGCAACAGCCGTAGTCTGATGTTGCCCTCACAAACTCTTCTATGGAGAGCACGGCTTGGATTCAACGGCTACACCCCTATGAAAGCAGGATCTCTGCTTCTGGAAATGGAAGTTCCGCACCAACTATGCGACATGAAGCCTCTCCGAGATCGGTCGAAAGAGGGAAGAGTGAATGCTAAAGGAATGCCATGTCTCTATTGTTCGACCGACAGAGATACGGCAATGAACGAGTTGCGTCCCTGGATAGGAGCAAAGATTACCGTGGCCGAATTGCTAACCCTTCGCCCACTGAAAATTGTGGATTGCACGGCAGATCATCTGGTAGGGCTAGGAGCCTTGATGCACTTAGTGATGGGGAAAAAGGAAGACAAGCTCCTGTGGTCTGATATCAACGCCGCTCTTTCAGAGCCAGTGACTGACAGTGACGATACAGCCGATTACGTTCCAACACAAGCGCTTGCTGAAGCGTTTCGGATTTACGGTTTCGACGGAATCAAATACAGCGGTAAGGTTGGCGAGGGTGCGTCAATCGCTCTCTTTGATCTTGAAGCAGCCACGGTTATCAGCCGTCACGTATTTGACGCAAAGTCTCGTACATTGACGTTCGAGCCTGCCAGCCCACCAATCTACGAAGCGGGTCATCCTTCACCACAACCACAGGAGTGGGTACCTGCCGACTGAGGAATACGGGGCAAATGACAAGTGCCACCTACCACTGTGTAAAATCAGTCAATGACTTGGAAGCAAGAAGCAGAGACAGCCGTAGAGACCGTCAAAGGGCTGTTGGAGCAAAGCCCGATTGATTTGATCCAAGTAGACCAAGCTGCGTTAGCTCTAAAAGAGCTTGCAGAAACGTCGCCTGACGCTTTCAAAGCGCACCCACCCCATCAGTCGATACAGGAGGTGGACTTACGTTTAGCTAACGCCAAAGACGAAATATGGTCTGCTGTACTGGCGATAGCAAAGCGTGACACCAACGTTGCTTATGATAGGCTGAAACTTGCTCAAGAATGGTTAAATGTTTCCGTCTGACGTGGCAATGTTCTGACATGCTCTCGATGATTTAGACCAGATAGAATTGAGGATCTTCGGGACGTCG
>JBDTSJ010000066.1:0-80744 GCA_039931205.1 Acidobacteriota bacterium | reverse complement strand
AGCGTCGGGGGTTCACTTGGCCAGGCGGCGCGACGCGTGACAACGAAGAGCGCCCCAAACTTTGCGCCGCGGCAGCGACCGACCCGCAGCAGCGGCAGCGCGGCAGCACCCGCGTTCACTCACCCGGCCCGCGAAGCCGACCTGGCGTGAGCGTCGGGGGTTCACTTGGCCAGGCGGCGCGACGCGTGACAACGAAGAGCGCCCAAACTAGCGCCGCGGCAGCGACCGACCCCGCAGCAGCGGCAGCGCGGCAGCACCCGCGTTCACTCATTGAAAAGCGAAAGCCTTCCGATGGTGTAGCATGGATCGTCATGTCTAAGACGAAGGCAAAACGCAAGCTCGCCGGCAGCGTGTTCCAGCGCAGCTATCGCGATCGAAACGGGGAACGCCAGGTTACGGCCACGTGGTTCCTGAAGTATTATTCCAACGGCAAGCCGATTGTCGTTCCGACCGGCCTCGAAGACTATGACGAAGCGTGCGCGATGCTGCACGACAAGATGGCAGCGGCGCTGCGGCCGCTGAACCAGGCCTCAGACCAGGCGCAGGTCTGTGTGGGGCATTGCCTCGACCTGATGATTGCCACCTACAAGACGGAGAAGCGGAAGAGCCTGTACGACACGCAGCTGCGGGTCAACAAGCATTTGCGGAAGGCGCTGGATCCAGTGAAGGTTCACGCGTTGAGCTCCGCGGTACTGCGCGGCTACGTCCGCGACCGTCAAAAGGCGGAGGCTTCTCCGGCGACGATCAATAAAGAACTGGCGTGGCTGCGGCACGCGCTGAACCTGGGAGCCCGCGAGGAGCCCCCAATGGTGCTGCGTGTTCCGCATTTCGCCATGCTGCCGACTGACAACGCCCGCGAAGGAACTTTGACGCATGAGCAGTACCGGGCCGTGCGGGACCTGCTGCCGGCGTACGCGCGGATCGCGCTGGTGATTGCGTATTACACCGGCGCCCGCAAGGGGGAAATCACCACCCTGCGGCGTGAGCACATCGACTTGAAGGGTAAGCGGATTCTTCTTGTCGGCAGGAACACAAAGAATGGGTCCGCGCGCTACCTGCCGATCTACGGCGACATGATCGCTGAGCTCGACATGGCGGTTTCGGCCATGAAGCCGGGGTGTCCCTTCCTCCTGCAGGAAAACGGAAGGCGAATACACAGCTTTCGAAAAGCCTGGGCCGCGGCGTGTAAGGGTGCGAAATTGGGCGCGACTTTGTTCCATGACCTACGTCGCACCGCCGTCACGATGATGATCGATGCGGGACTCAGCGAAAAACAGGCCATGGAGATCAGCGGCCACAAGACCCGGTTGGTCTTCGATCGCTACCACATTGTTAGCTCGCAGCGCCTACGCGAAATGGGTACGAAGCTGGGCGAACACATGAAGGAGAAGGAAGCCGCGGTGCCGCCGGCGGATAGGGGACTGCCGAGTTGAGCACCGCCCAATTGAAGAGCTGCCGAATTTTTCTTATGCAGCGGCGTAAGTTGAATACTTTGCCCCCTAAATATTGCGGGAACAGGCCCAAAGTTGGAGGCGGGGCATGGTTACTGGGATCAGACAGCGGGACCAGACAGGGGCCCGCGGAAAATGAATAACTACTTTAGAATTAATGGTGAGCCGGGCGGGACTCGAACCCGCGACCACCGCATTAAAAGTGCGATGCTCTACCAACTGAGCTACCGGCCCATTTTTTGCACGTCCACACTTTTCCGTGGATGCGCAGGCGTGGGGAAACTTCTATTGTAACGCGCTATGGACGGCTGAGGCCAGTTGCGCTAAGCCGGTATCCACATCTTTTCCAAGATGGATGCGCAGCCAGCGGCGGCCGCGTTCGCGCAGAACTTCCAAATCGCCTTGGGCCTGGGCGGCTTTCACGGTGCCGAAGGTGTATTTTTGGCCGGGGACCTGGACGTCGTGCGCGTCCTCGCAGGTGATTTGGAGGAACACGCCGCCGGGCGGGCCTCCTTTATATCCCTGGCCGGTGGAATGCAGAAAGCGCGGGCCGAAGCCGAGGCAGGTGGCGGCGCGCGTGGCATGGCGGATCTGCTCGCGCATGGCGTTTAGGGCGGCTTCGTGCGCCGGGGTCATTTCGATATAGGCGAGCAGTGCTACATAACCGCCGGCGGGTATGCCGCTGAGTTGGCCCTTGAGCGCGGCGACCAGGGAGTCCGCGGGAGCATCGCTATAGACCTGGATTCCGGCGGCCTGCAACACAGGAATCTCCAGCGGCAGAGCGCCCGTTTCTTCAAACGCACTGGTAAGTTTCTTGGTGGCGATCTTGCTTGCCTCCACGTCGGGCTGATCGAAGGGGTTGATGCCGAGGATGGAACCCGCGACGGCGGTGGCCATTTCCCAGCGGAAGAATTCCGCGCCCAGTTGGTAGGCGTCGGCTACCGCGATGCGAATGACGGGTTGGCGGGCGGATTCCAGTGCGGCGATGGCGTGGTCTTGTGCCGGGTCCGGCTTTCCGTCGAGGCGAAGGTATACGAAGACGCGATCGGGGCCGTACTGCGCGGGGTCCGCTGATAATGGTTCGCGGTCCACGGGGATGATGCCTTTGCCCTGCTTGCCGGTGGATTCGGCGATCAGTTGCTCCAGCCAGGCTCCCAGGTCATGAATCCCGGGAGAACTAATGAACGTGACTTTGTTGCGTCCGGCCTGGGCTAGGGTTCCCAGCAAGACACCCAACTGGACACCGGGATTATTGTCGACCGGCTGCGAACATCGCTCCACCATATGCTGGGCTGTGTCAAGAAGCTGGCGCATGTTTAAGCCCATGGCGGCGGCGGGCACCATACCGAAATCCGACAATGCGGAGTAGCGGCCACCGATGGTGGGAAGTCCGTGGAAGATACGCGCGAATTTGTCGGCGTGGGCAACCTCCTCCATCTTCGAGCCGGGATCGGTGATCGCCCAGAAGCGGCTGCCATCGCGGCCGGCGCGCTCGAAGAAGTATTGCTTGAAGATGTTCGGCTCCAGAGTGGATCCGGATTTGCTGGATACGATGAAGAGCGTGGTTGCCAGATTCGCGCGTTTCTCGACGGCGACTACCTGGGCGGGATCGGTGGAATCCAGCACATGCAGCGCGGGGAACCCGGGGACGCGCGCGAAGGAATGCGTCAGAACTTCGGGGCACAAGCTGGAGCCGCCCATACCCAGGAGAATGATGTCGCTATAGCCGCGCTGCCGCACTTCGGCGGCGACGTCCTGGAAACGCGCTACGTTCGACAGTTGTTGCCCTACGATGTCGAGCCAGCCGAGCCATTGGGGCTCCGTGGTGGAGGTCCACAACGACGCGTCGCGGTCCCACAGGCGGCGGACCTTTTCGTGAAGCTTCCAGTCTTCGAGAGTCTTTTGGAATGCGGAGCGATGCTCCGGCGTGAGTGAGAATGTTCCCAGGTCCGACACAGTGCTCCGATGGTAGCATCGGGCGGCTACTTGATGAGCCCGTGCGATTCGTAGAAGCCGACCAGTTTCAGCGTGACCACCAGCGGCTGGCTGGTAACATTCAACCAAAACCATCCGTGGACGCCGTCAAAGGGCGCTACGAAGGTGCCGTGGGCGCTCTTGGTTTCCTGCACTTCCATATAGCTCTTGGATTGTTTCGGGTCCGCCGGCTCGCCGTGAAAATCGTAGTAGACCGCGCCGCGGTCCACTTCCCAGCTGTAGACCATGGATTGGCCGGCCTTCATTTTCACTTTGTATTCGAGTTCGCCGTCGGGACCTATGGGGATCTTTACGGTTTCCGTTTTGAAGGTGGCGGGGTAAAGATGCGATGCGCTTTTGGGGTCCGCATCCGCGGCAACTCCGGTTGCAGGAGCGGCATCCGTAGCTGGTGGCGGCGCGGGTGGCACCGCATGCGGAGAGCTTAGTTCCAGCAAGCCTGTCAGGCGACCGAACCCTGTGGGATCCTTGCGATACTCCGCCGGCATTACGACACAGACCACTAGAAACGCTCCGGCGAGCGCGGCGATGGCGAGGCGGGCGAGAAGACCTCCGCGGGACGGCATTTGAGGAGTCTGCGGCGTCATGCGGTTGCTCCCCAGGCGTATCCGGCCAGTTGGTAGCCGATCAGCACGAAGCCCGCGGTCATCAGCAAAACGTTGGCGAAGACGGCGTGCCGGGAAAATCCCGAGGTGCGCCGCCACAGCAACATCACGGCAAGAATGACCGTCAGGGCCAGCAATTGGCCGATTTCCACACCGAGGTTAAACGAGATCATGTTGGGGATGAGACCGTCTTTCGAGAGATTGAAATCCTGAAGCTTGGTAGCGAGGCCGAAACCGTGGATCAATCCAAACAGCAGGACCGCGGCTTTCGTATTGGGCTGGAAACCGAAGAGCGTGCGAAAGCCATCCAGGTTGTCGAAGGCTTTGTAGACCACCGAGAGGCCGATGAGCGCGTCCACCAGGTAGGGATTCACGTGTATGCCGCTGAGGACTCCGGCCAGCAGGGTGATGCTATGGCCCACCGCGAAACACGTGACGTAGATGGCGACGTCGCGCATGCGAAAGAGAAAGAAGATTACGCCCAGGAGAAATAATAGATGGTCGTAGCCGGTGACCATGTGTTTCGCGCCCAGATAAAGGAATGGTCCGATGTGGGTGCCGGTGGCGGTCTTCAGGAAATCCGCGTCGCGGCCCTGGACTCCGTGGGAGAAGGCAAGTTGGCTGGCGCCTAACGAGAGGGTGGTTAGCAGGATGAGGGTTCGGCGCACCCAGTTAGTTTACTTGATGTAGATGCCGGATGTGCCGGTCTTGCTGCCGTCGGCGGCAACCCATTCCAGCAATTTGTAGCCCGCCGTCAAACCGGAGGGGACCTTGGCGTTTACCTGATAGACGCCGGCGAGTCCGGGAACGAGGCCGGCGAAACTGATGCTGGCGTCGATGCCTCCGATTTGGAGGCGTGGCTTGATTTTGGCTTCGGCGGGAGGGGACGAAGGGGAAACTACGCCTGCTTCGATCACGGGCGTGGTGGCTCCCAGGCCCAGGGCGTAGATCTCCAGTACGTCGTTGGCGGTGGCTTGGTGCGACGCGTCCGCCAGCGTCTTGGTGCCCGGATAGACTGCGGCGGCGAGTAAATTTCCAGATCCCGTCGATGGCATCGTGATGGCTTCGGGCGCGGTCGCCACGACTTTGACGCGAGCGTCGGGGGATAAGCCGTCGGCGGTTCGAACCTGAAACGATGCGGTTCCAGGTAGACGAGACTGCGCGAGCTGGGCATTGATTTGCCACGGTGTGACGGCTTGCAATGGGATGGGGATTAGGTCTGCGAGCAGTTCGAATCCACCCATGGAGGTGGGCAGCGGGAAGGCGGAAGCGACGGTCAGTTCTTCGTTGCCCAAGTTGGCTCCGTAGGCGGTCATCAACGATCCTACGGAGGGCGCCGCATAGCCAGCGGCGCTGACGAGTCCACTAGGGAACAGGAATCGTGGAGCGAAGACGCGGGTGAACTGTGAGAAGCCGCGGGAAGCGCCCAGCGGCGAAAGATAGATGGCCGCCGGCAATCCGCCGCGTGGTCCTAATAAGAAGGCCGCCGTCTTACCATCGCCACTGAGGACGGCGCGGCTAGGGGCGGATAGGGTTAGCTTGGTAATTTCCACGGCGCGTACCGGCAAACCAAAAGGGGGGACGGCGGTTGGGATTTGCTTCACCTGGCTATCCTGCACAAACGTCACAACGCTGCCGTCTTCGGAAATGGAAGCCGTCGTGGCGTTAGTGCCCCCGTCGGACAACTGGCGGAGTCCGGTTCCATCGGCGCGCACCGCCCACACCTGCGTACCGGCGGATATCCCGCTCTGCGTGGTGAGTTGGAACGCGATCCAAATTCCGTCGGCGCTCATCACGGCATCGCTGGCACGAAGATTCAAGTCGTTGAGATGAGTTACCTGTTGAATGCCGGAACCATTCAGATTCGACGTGTAGACGTCGACGGGTTGGGCAGCGAATCCCAAGGTGGGGCCGAACGGAGCGGCCGAGGTGAAAACGATTTTGCCGGTCTGACTGATCACGCGTTGGCCGGACGCGGCGAGCGAGCCCTCGAAGATCGACAGTCGCGTGGCGGTGCCGCCGGCCGAAGGTATTGTGTAGAACGGCTGATTTCGAGCGGCCTCATACAAGACGGTGCCGGCATCCGCGGTCATATGCAGGGAACGCAGACAGGTGGTGAGGCACTCGATACAGAGGATCTTGATGCATCCATCGCGGTCCACTACCAAGGTGCGGTCCGAACCACTGCTGTAGTCCAGGACATGCACTTCCTCCTCGTCGCTACCGGTGGCACGCGTGTAGGTATAGGCGAAGCGGGTCCCCGTGCCGGGGTAGGCGACGGACGTGACACCTCCGAACAGGTTCTCCCCGTTCTTGTAGTCGGTCAGCCGCGAGATCGCAGGAATGCCGGAGGAGAGCTGCGCGCGATACACATTGGTGGAGGTATCCGCCTGGCCGTTGGGCTGGCGTGCGGCCGCGAATATGACGTCCGAGCCGGTGGCGCTCAGCGCGAAATCTCTGAGGTTTACAAGATCCTGCAACTGCACCGTAAATGTCTGTGCAAATGCGGCATGGGAAAGAAGCAGAAAAGGGAGGATAAATCGCTCAGCGCGCATACATTAATGATGCATGACTCGCGGCAGATGTTCCAGGTACTAAGGTTCAATTCCGCGAATAGAGGCGTCCAGCAACTGGATTGTGTGCAACACGCGAGTGGTTTCCCCCTTGCGCTGCAGGGCGGACTGCAACTGGAGCAGGCAGCCGGGGTTTCCGGTCGCTACAAAGTCCGCTTGCAGCGGAACGATCCAATCCGCTTTGCGGTCGGCCAGAGTGGTGGCAGTTTCAGGCTGGACCATGTTGTAGATCCCTGCGGACCCGCAGCAGATAGCGGCTTCCGGTATGTCGACAATCTCCGCTTGGGGGATGGCTGCCAACAATTCCCGCGGTTGGGTGCGTACGCGCTGGGCGTGCTGCAGGTGGCAGGAATCGTGATAGGCGACGCGCGCTTTCAGGGGATGACGAGGTGCGCGCGGCCCGATCGCGGAAAGGAACTCAGCGACGTCGCGGCATTTTGCGGAGAACCGCTGGGCGCGGGCGGCGTATTGCGGGTCGTCCCGCAACTGGTGCGCGTACTCTCGCACGTTGCTGCCGCAGCCGCCGGCGTTGGTGATCACGACGTCCACGTCGGCTTTCTCGAATTCGTCGATCACGCGTTTGGCGAGTTCCAAGGCGGGTGCTTCTTCGCCGGCGTGGACCAGCAGGGCTCCGCAGCAGCCTTGCGAGGGAGGCGCCACTACCTCACAGCCTTCGGCGGCCAGCACGCGCACCGTGGCGGCATTTACTTCGGACAGAAACTCGCGTTGCACGCAGCCTAGCAGCAGGCCGACACGTTTGCGTTTTGCGCCTTGCGCCGGAGTCACGGCCGGGATTTCGTGATGCTCGCCCAACGGAGGCAGTAAGGCTTCCATGGTACGCAGACGTTTCGGCAAAACTTTGAAGAGACCCAGTCCGCGCAACAAGCCCTGCACACCGGACCGCTGGTAGAAGCGGAGCAGAGGGCGCATCTGGCGCAGGCGAGCAACATTCGGAAAGAGATCGAAGATGGCGCGGCGGTGAATGCGCTCGGCCAGGGAGCGCGGGTGTTTACGTTCGATCTGCGCCCGCGTGGCCTCGATCAGCTTGCCGTAATCCACGCCGGACGGACACGCCGTCATGCAGGACATGCAGCCCAGGCAGGAATCGAAGTGCTGGACCCATTGCGGCGTCATGGTGGCCGTGCCTTCGTTGGCCATCTTGATCAGATAGATGCGGCCGCGCGGGGAATCCATCTCCTGTCCCCACAGAACGTAGGTAGGGCAAGCGGGCAGGCAGAAACCGCAATGCACGCATTGATCGATTAATTCCGGCGCGGGCGGGTGATGTGTGTCGAATGCGCTGGCCATTAAATGCCCCCCACGAAGCGTCCGGGATTCAGAATGTTGTTGGGATCGAACTGGCGTTTTACAGCGCGCAGCAGAGGGAGCGAGTCCCCAGCGGAGCCCCAGGCGTCCAGCTTAGAAGGAGTCAGAAGCACCAGCGAACCGCCTTTCGATTCCAATTCCTGCCGCAGGGGAGCCACATCATTCTTCAGTTTTGCATGGCCGATTCCGGTGGCTTGCACGACGCAGCGCGAAGCTTTGAGCTGCGCGACCGTATCCGCAATCTGCGAGGGCAGCACGCTGAACTTCACGATAGCCTCGCCCTCTTCCACGGGCCATAACTGTTGGCGAGCGGACCATACATCGGGGTCGTTCTCACGGACGGGAGCGAGGCTGTGGATGGCCGCTTGTTGAGCATCGATGCCGGCTTCGGTGCCCTCCAGTAAGATGTCGAGTTCTACGCTGGCATGGTTCCCGCGGCATTGCAAAGCGCTGTGGGCGAGTTGTGAATTTTGAATCGCGAGAATCAGACGCTGCGCGTCTTCCGGATTCGAGGGCGTGATGGAGAGGGTCCGGCTCAAGCGGGGCAGAGGATGCAAGCGAAAGACGGCCTGCGTGATCACGCCCAGGGTACCCAGCGCGCCGGTCATTAACTTAGGCAGGTCATAGCCCGCCACATTCTTCACAACTTTGCCGCCGCTCAGGGCGATGGTGCCGTCGGGCAATGCCACCGTGATACCGATAATCAGGTCCCGCAGTGCACCGTAGCGGAGGCGCAGAGCACCGCTGTCATTGGCCGCGAGGATGCCACCGATGGTCGCGCGTTCGGGCCACAGGGGATCGATGGCCAGGCGTTGGCCGTGTTCCGCCAGCGTAGCTTGCAGACTTGCCACCGTGCAACCAGCTTCAACGGTCACGGTCATGTCAGCCCAGGCGTGCTCGATTACGCGATTGAGTTGCGCCGTCGACAGAATCAGATCGGTTCGGATGGGTGGATTGCCCCAATCCGATTTGCTGCCACCGCCGCGAGGGGCTACCGCTTGGCCGGCTGCATTCGCCGCCGCCAGCACTTCGGCCAATTCCTGCGGACTTCCGGGGACACTCAGTGACGGCTGGCTCAAAAGCGCTCCGCTACGCCCGTGGATTCCAGAACGTGAGGCTTGTATTCGCCGGGCTGCTCGCCACACAAACGAGGACGCGGGAAAACTTTCGTCGGGTTTGAAAGTTGTAGAGGATCGAAGGCGCAGCGCACGCGTTGCATGGTTTGCAGATCGGGCTCGGCGAACATTTTCGACATCATATGCTTCTTCTCTTCACCGACGCCATGCTCGCCTGTAATCGATCCGCCCTTGTCGATGCACAGTTGTAGAATCCGTTCCGCCAAATGTTCGGCGGCGTGTTCCTGGCCCGCGATCCGGCGATCATAGAGGACCAAGGGATGCAGGTTGCCATCCCCGGCATGGAAGACGTTGGCCACGCGCAATCCGGTTTCCTTACTCCAGATATCGATTTGATCCAACACGGCGGGCAAGGCCGTTCGCGGAATCACGCCGTCCTGCACGATGTAGTTCGGCGAGACGCGACCCATGGCCGCGAAGGCCGCCTTTCGGCCCTTCCACACCAGAGCGCGTTCGGCTTCGGATTGCGCCACGCGTATTTCCCACGCTCCGTGCTGGTGGCAAATCCCGTTCACCTGTTCCATCAGCGCCGCGACTTCGGCGGCAGGGCCATCGAGCTCCACCAGCAACAGTCCGTCGCATTGAGGATAATTCGCGTGGACCGCGGCCTCGGCGGCCTGGATCGCAAGGCTGTCCATCATCTCGATGGCCGCGGGAACAATTCCGGCCGCGATGATACCGCTGACGGCGCTGCCTGCTTCGTTGGCGGTAGGGAACGCCGCAAGCAAAGTCTGAATCACTTCAGGCCGTTTGACGATGCGCAGGATAATCTTGGTGGCGATACCGAGAGTCCCTTCGGCACCAACGAATACACCGGCTAAGTCATATCCCGGCGCGTCCAACGTGTTGCCGCCAAGATTGGCGACGCTGCCGTCGGGCAGTACCACTTCTAAACCCAGCACGTGCGTGGTTGTAAATCCGTACTTCAGGCAATGCGCTCCACCGGAGTTTTCCGCGACGTTGCCACCGATGCTGCATACGGATTGCGAAGATGGATCCGGCGCGTAGAAAAAGCCGGCGCTCGAAACACGATTGGTCACTTCCAGGTTTATGACGCCCGGCTCCACCACGACGCGGGCGTTTTCGAGATCGACTTCGAGAATGCGCTTCATGCGAGCCAGGCTGATGACTACGCCGCCGGCCACCGGCAGAGCCCCGCCGCTGAGGCCGGTGCCGGACCCACGAGCCACAAACGGAATTCTTTCGCGATGACAGATGCGCACGACGGCTTGCACCTGTTGGGTGGAAACGGGCAGCAGCACGGCAAGGGGCATCACGCGAAAATTAGTGAGCCCGTCGCATTCGTAGGTTTTCAGTTCCTCGGGCGACCAGATCACGCCTCCGTCGCCGATGGCGGCGCGGAATTCCGCCCATAAGGATTGGGATAGGGACGTCACCTTTACAGGTACCGGTAAGCCTCAAGCGTGAGGAAATCCTTGCAATCCGGACTCACCATCATCTGTTCGAACAGAGCGGCGGCCTGCGGAAACTTGCCGGCATTAAATCGATCCTCGCCCACTGCGCCGCGGATCTTGTCCAACTGGGCCTTGATGGTGTCGCGAATCATGGAGCCGGTAACCGTGCGGCCGTCCATGAGCTGGCGGCCGTTGTGCATCCATTGCCACACCTGTGTGCGAGAAATTTCCGCCGTGGCCGCGTCTTCCATCAGATTGTAGATCGGCACGCAGCCGGACCCACGCAGCCAGGACTCCAGATATTGAATCCCGACGTCGACGTTCATCTTGAGGCCTTGATCGGTGATGTTGCCTTCGGGAACTTTCAACAGATCGGCCGCCGTGACGTGTACCTCGGGGCGCTTCACTTGAATTTGATTGGGCGTGGGCATGTGCGCGTCGAAGACTTCCTTCGCGAGGCCAACCAAGCCGGGATGCGCCACCCAGGTTCCGTCGTGCCCCGCCTTCACTTCACGCAGCTTGTCCTGACGCACTTTTTCCAACGCCGCTTCGTTGGCGGCCGGATCGTTCTTAATCGGAATCTGCGCGGCCATGCCGCCCATGGCGTGGATGCCGCGGCGATGGCAGGTCTGAATCAGCAGATCCACATAACTCTTGAGGAAGTGCCGATCCATTGTGACGGTGGAGCGGTCGGGAAACACATACGCGGGGTGATTCCGCATCACTTTAATGAAGCTGAAAATATAATCCCAACGGCCGCAGTTGAGGCCCGCGGAATGGTCGCGCAGCTCCCACAGGATTTCGTCCATTTCAAATGCGGCGAGGATCGTCTCAATCAGCACGGTGGCCCGGATGGTGCCCTGGGGAACGCCACACGCTTGTTGCGCGTATACGAAGACGTCGTTCCATAAGCGGGCTTCCAAGTGGCTCTCCATCTTGGGAAGGTAAAAATAAGGACCCGACCCTTTCTGCATCAGGGTCTTCGCATTGTGGAAGAAATACAGCGCGAAATCGAAGAGTCCGCCGGAAACCGGCTGCCCGTCCACCAGCGCATGCTTCTCGATCAAGTGCCAGCCGCGAGGCCGAACCATTAGCGTCGCGTGTTTCGGGTTGAGCTTGTACTGCTTGCCCTCAGGACTGGAAAACTCGATGGTGCCGCGGTTGGCGTCGCGGACGTTGACCTGGCCCAGAACATTATTCGACCAAGTGGGCGCGTTCGAATCCTCGAAATCCGCCATGAAAACGTTGGCGCCGGAGTTCAGCGCGTTGATCACCATCTTGCGCTCCACGGGTCCGGTGATTTCGACGCGCCGGTCGAGAAGGTCGTCCGGTATGGGCGCTACGGTGTAGGCACTGTTGCGAATCTCCGCCGTTTCGGGAAGGAAATCGGGCAATTGCCCCGCGTCGATGCGGGCTTGCCGTTCGATGCGAGCCTCGAGAAGCTGGCGGCGGCGGCCATCGAAGCGACGGTGTAGATCCGCCACCAGCCGCAGCGCATCCGGCGAAAGAATCTCTTCACATTCGGGCGGAATCACCGCGTTAATTGTCACGCCGCTGAGTTCAAGTTTAGGTGTGCTCATGATTGATCTCTCTTTAGTTTCCCTACACAAACTCCGTCACCGGTTCGGCGTACGGATAATAACGTTTCTCGAAATACTTAAGTTCTTTGCTTTTCCGAAGACGATTGAGCAGCGAGTGCAGGTAGGATCTTTCAATCTCCCGCTTCGCGTCGCCGAAGGCGGCATACAGGTCGTTGGCGGTCACGCCCAACGCGCCTTTGCGGGCGATGTAGTCGCGCACGAAACCCGCCAGGCTGGGCGGCAACGTATGTTTCGCGCCAGAGCCATTGCGTTTGACGGACCCGTTGGGGGACTCGCCTCGCAACGCTCCACTTCTTAAGGCGCCGCCCAACTTCGCGGCGCTGGTTTTGGGCAACTGTAGCACTGCTACCCGGCCATTCCATTTGCCTTCGATGCGGGGATACAGGGGCCGGCCGACTTCCAGTCCGCATTTGCGAAACAGATCCTCGTCGCTTTGGGGAACGTGTTTGATCATCCACTTCAGAACTGTCTTACACAGTTCTTCGGTGGGCTCCAATCCGGTGGCGGGCGCATCCGCGCAAAGCTGCGGCGGCAGGACGCCTTCGGGAACCTCCATCAACGCCTCCAGCACATTCTTGCCGTCGCCGATGGTGCGAACCAAGGAACTCAAGATCTTGAAGCCGTTGCGGTCAAACGGGTTCAGAATCGCGGCAAAGGTACCCGGAGCATCCACATGAAAAAACCCGAGATGAACGCAAGCGCGGGTCGGTTCCACCTTGGGGAAAAAGGCTCGCACGGTGCGCGTCACCACATCCGAGGTCAGAAGATAGCGCAGGTCGTTTTCACTGTCTACGTTCAAGCTAAGCCGGAGCTTGGCGGTGAGATTTGCCGGCAGCTTGATCTTCGCGTAAGAAGACTTGGGACCCGCGCCGCTCTTCTTTTCGGGCTTCTCGTAATAGCGCTGGACTTCGGCGGCTCCGCAAGGCAGCAGGCCGTCCGGCTCCACGATTTCCTCGACGCTGAGAAGCGGCTCCTCATGACCCAACAAACGTTTGACTAGGACGCCGCCACAAGTTTGCAGGATCGACTCATACAACTTGACGTAACGATCCATCATGATCGGAAACACCGAGTGAAGGTCGCGATAGCGCCTGCGGTCGTCGGGAGTGGAGGGCAGGCGGGCGGCGTATCTCGACGTGCTCCAATCGATGACCATGCAGACCTGCTGCTGGCCCAGGTCCGGCACCATGGAGCTGACCGCGTTCACGATATTGATTTCCAGAGCGGAGACGGCTTCCATTAAGCGGACGACGACGCCGGCCTCATTTCGCAGGGAACATTTCAAGAGCGCGAGGCTGCCGGGGCTCTGATAGTAGGGGCGAATCACGACGGTTACGCCGGGCGCCTGCGCGGATGACGTATGCACATGAGCGCTCAGATGCACCTGGGTATGCGGGATCAAACCGCACGGTCCCGTGATCAGGCGGGGCGCCAGCAGAAAACCCGATTCTATGGTGCGAAGGCGGTCCAGGACGTCCATGGTGGTGGAAGTGACTTTTGCGAGTGTAACGCGATGCCACCCTTGACGTCAATCTGCGTGTAGCGATTCATGTATAGGCCTCTGTATAGGAACCTATACACGTTAGGCGGCGCCGGAGCCGCACACTTGCAGCAGCTCTTCCGCGTAGCGGGCGCCCGCCGGGGTGTCCTCATGCTTGAAGAAGCAGTAGACGTCGCGGCCGCCGGCCAATTGACGTTGGACGCGCTCGGCCACTTCGGCCCGTTCCCCGGCGGAATAGTCGTCCTTGCGCAGACGTACGTATACAAAATCGGCGGTAAACACCTCGGGTACCTCAAACTTTTCCGATTCGGCGAGGCATAGAGCGATGCGGTGGGTTTCCAGTAGACGATAGACCTCGTCGGTCAGCCAACTTTTGTTGCGGAACTCGAAAGCGCAGCGCATGTCGGTGGGAAGTTTGGCCAGGAAGGCCGCCAACAACTGCGTATCCACTTTAAGGTTGGGGGGTAATTGAAAAAGAACCGGGCCCAGCTTGCGGGTGGCGCGCAAGGGATCTATCGCGCGGAAGAATACCTCCGTAAACTCCGACTCGCGCAGCCTTGAAATGTGGGTGATGCGCTGGTGCGCTTTACAAACAAATGTGAATCCTTCGGGCGTCGCCGCAATCCAATTCTCCAGGGTGCTTGCCTTCGGAAGCTGGCGGAACGTGTAATTGATTTCCACCGCATTCAGCCGCGTGGCGTAGTGGCGAAGGAAATCTTTCGCGGGGAGCTTGGCTGGATAGAACTCCGGCTTCCATAGAGGATAGGCAAATCCGGAGGTTCCTGCTCGCAAAATGGCCATGAGGATTATGATCGCAAGTTACAGGCGCAAGTTACACTATGGAGCATGGGATCACGCGGCATGGGCCTTCCGGGTATGTCACACGGGGGCAGACGTAGCGGTGGTGGCAGCGGAATGAAACCTACCAAATCCACCAGCCAACAGATAAAGAATGTTTGGCCTGAACTGCGGGCCATGATCCTGCCGAGGCGCAGGATTCTGATCTTCGGCTTTCTGCTGATGGTGGTGAACCGGCTGAGCGGCCTGGTGCTGCCTCTGTCGACGAAGGTGCTGATTGACCGGGTGATCGGACAACGGGAAATCGACCTGTTGACGCCCTTGGTGCTGGGGATTCTGGCCGCGACCCTGATTCAGGGCCTATCGTCATTCGGGCTGACGCAAATTCTGTCGAAAGCGGGCCAGGGACTAATTGCGGAACTGCGCCAGAAAGTCCAGCGGCATATCGGACTGCTGCCGGTGGCTTATTACGATGCCAACAAGAGCGGCACCTTGGTGTCGCGCATCATGACGGACGTGGAAGGCGTGCGCAACCTAATCGGTACAGGCCTGGTGGATTTCGTGGGCGGACTGATGACGGCGGTAATATCGCTGGTGTTCCTGCTGATTATCAGCCCGGTCATGACGGTGATTACAGCGCTTTCGGTGGGGGCGTTTGGATTTTTCCTCAGCAAGGCGTTTGTGAATATCCGGCCGGTCTTCCGGGAGCGCGGCAAGATCACGGCCGAGGTGACGGGGCGGCTTACGGAATCGCTGGGGGGAGTGCGCGTGGTCAAGGGGTATCACGCGGAAGACCGCGAGGCCGAGGTTTTCAGCAAGGGAGTGACGCGCCTGCTGGAGAACGTTTTCAAGTCACTCACGATGATGTCGCTGATGGCATTATCGTCCACGGTATTGATGGGCCTGGTAAGCGCGGCCATCATGTTCTTCGGGGTGCGCCAGATTTTCGCCAATACGCTCACGCTGGGCGATTTCGTCATGTTTACTACGTTCCTGGCGTTCCTGGTGGCCCCGGTGTTTCAAGTGGTGGGCATTGGGACGCAGCTGACCGAGGCCTTCGCTGGACTGGATCGCACGCGCGAAGTATTAGGGGAGCGTCCCGAGGACGAGGATCCCAAGCGCACCGTTCGCATTGGTCCGATTGTGGGAACCGTTGAATTCAACCACGTGGATTTCGCTTACGAAGAGAACAAACCCGTGTTGAACGACGTGAGCTTTCGCGCGGATCCCGGGACGGTGACAGCGCTGGTGGGCCCTTCGGGTTCCGGCAAATCGACCATTATCAGCTTGATTGCGGCCTTCCATGAGCCGGGCGGCGGCACACTTACGGTGGATGGAATCGACTTGGCGACCGTCCGTCTGGATAGCTACCGCACGCAACTGGGCGTGGTCTTGCAGGATACCTTCCTGTTCGATGGAACGATTGAGGAAAACATCGCGTTCGCGCGGCCCAAAGCTACCAGGGAGCAAATTATGGAAGCCTGCCGCATCGCTCGGGTGGATGAATTCGCGGAGCGCTTCGATTTGAAGTACGACACGATCGTAGGCGAGCGCGGCGTCAAACTTTCGGGCGGCCAGCGGCAGCGCGTTTCCATCGCACGGGCCATACTTGCCGATCCACGTATCCTGATTCTGGACGAAGCCACATCCAGCCTGGACTCGGAATCAGAGGCTCTGATTCAAGAGGGACTCAAGTACCTGATGAAGGGCCGCACTACGTTCGTCATCGCTCACCGCTTATCGACGATTCGGCGAGCGGACCAGATCCTGGTGGTGGAGGACGGCAAGATTGTCGAGCGCGGCACGCACGATTCGCTCTACGATCTGAACGGCCGCTATTGGGATCTATACACCCGTCAACACGGCCTGGAGAAGAATTTGTTCCTGTCGCCGGGCGAAGGCGACAGTATTCCGGATGAAAGTGGCTCTGCGAAACAGGCTCGCGAAGCCGGGCTGGCCGATGCGATGCGATTGTTAGGCGGACGTTAGAATCCGAACCCCATCAACACCTGAATCTGGTTCCGATTGGTGCGCAGAGTGCCGTCGAAATTCCGCAGAGCCCAACCGGTGTAGCGAACCTCCGGGGAAAGCTTCAGCAGCAGGAGATTGATCTGCACGCCGCCCCCGGCAACGATTCCGTAGTTGGAGCGGTGGTTCAGGGTCGAGAGTCGAATATCGGAAAGGCGGCTGAAGGCCGCTCCGCCTTCGAAATAAGGGCGGATTAAGCCGGAGCCGATGCGGTGCTTCAGCACCACGGGGAACTCATAGGAGTTGCCTTTGAAAACATTGAAATCGTAGCCGCGGCGCAGCGCGTCAATCTCTACCGAGTTGCCGCCCGGCAAATGCAGTTCCAGGTAAGGGCCCCAGACGAAATGGTCGGAGCTGGAAATGGACGAGGTCTGAATGACCTTGAAGGCGTCAGTTGCGGGAACGCCCAGCTTGATTCCAACACCCACCGGCTGCGCCTGCGCGGACGGGGCGGTCAGGCTTAAAACGCCTACAACAAAGAGAGCGAAAATTGTTTTGAACATCGGTTTCAGTTTACCGCGCTCTTAAAGCAAGTAGAAGCCCACGTCCACCAGGGCCGGGGCCACCACGGGCCGGTCTCCCGACAGTGCGGGGCGAAATCTCCATTTACGGACCGCTTCGATCGCACTCTCATCCAAGCCCAAGCCCACGCCGCTGACGACGCGAATGTTCGTGGGCCGGCCGTCCAAGCCCACGTCGATTCGCAGGCGGACGACGCCCTGCATATGCGACTTACGGGCCGCTTCGGAATACTGCGGTTCCTCTTTGTAGATGACCTGCGGCGAGCGGGTAACCTTCGGCGGCGTCTCGCGAATGCTGAACCCGCGGCCGGAACCAGGGCCCAATCCACCGTTATCTCCACCTCCGAATCCCCCAACGCGGCCGGGGCCGCCAGCGCCGGAATCCAGGGCGCCGAAGGGATCACCGAACCCGGCCAATTGCACGTCCACAGCGGGCGCGTCGAGCATTGCCGTATCGACGATCAAATGCGGTTGATCGTTCAGCGCCACCATGGGCGGCACGAAGATCCGGTGCGGGCGCGGCGGAGGAATCTTTCCACGGATGGGTGGCTGATCGGACGATTGCCCGCCGCCAGAGTCCTCCTGTTTCGCAGGAGCTTGCAGGCGCGGCGCGGTCAAGGGTGTATGCAATGGCAGGATCAAGAGATGCGGCGGCAGTGTAGGAAGGGGGCCCACGGCGGCCGCCGCCAGCAGCAAAAGCAGCACTACCGCGACATGAAAGCACGTGGAGATGAGCCCGGATGCGAACGGCTGAGCTGAATTGCGCATGGCATCCCATATGCACGCCATGTGCCGTCGCCAGTCAACTCTAAGTGTTTGATTTGAGGTAGGCCCGGCAGGCGTGCCCGTCACACGCGTGCGCCGCGGGCACACTTCGTTCCCACACCCGGCGGAAACAGTCTAAACAATTGACGATGGCAGCAACGTCCGTATCCCTTATTCGAGTCTCCCCGGGTCGCTCCGCGGTTCCCTTGACGGAACGTGTGATTGCAGGAGTTGCCGTCGCGGCGATTGCCCCGGCCTTCGCTTGCGCGATGGGCGCGGTTCGATTATTTTCCGGAAGGGCGCCATTGGTGGCGCATTGTCGCGTGGGCCAGGGCGGACAACTGTTCTGGGCCCTGAAGCTGCGCAGCATGTGGAATGACGAGGTCACCCGCGGAGGTTCGGGATGGATCGAATATCTGCAGGACCCCGCAGTGCCCAGCATGAAGAGCGGCCCGGACGCGCGGGTCACAAGCCGATTCGCCGCGTTCTGCCGGACGCATTCCATCGATGAACTGCCGCAACTGCTGCACGTGATCAGCGGCAAGATGCGGCTGGTGGGTCCGCGGCCGATGACGCAAGCCGAATTAGAAGAACACTACGGCTTGGCGCAGGTCGAGGTTCTATCGGTGCCTCCAGGGCTCACGGGGCTATGGCAAGTGATGGGCAGAAATCGTCTGAGCTACGCGCAACGGAAACGCCTGGATTTGTTTTTTGTACGACGTCGAACCTGGCGGCTGACTGCGCGCATTCTGTTACGCACAGTTTCAGAAGTGCTGGCCCCGCGCGACGCCTGGTAGGCTTGGCCACGATCACTTAGCGCGGGGGCACTCCCCGCTGCCCCCAACCGCGATGACCACTTTGTCTGAACTAGTGATTCCCCCGGTTCGGAGTTGCAGAGGGACAGAGTTCCCGGAGACGCTCCCAGGTACTACTACGTTCAGCTGATTGATTCCGGGGAACTCTGGACTCAGACCGCTGAAAGCGACGTCGACGCTCACCCCACCGATCAACACTACGGGCTTGGTCGTTGTATTTCGAACACCGACGACGGAATCGAAGCCGGGCGCGCCACTGACAATCGGTTTGTCCACCGGTCCCAAACCATTCGCCAGCAATATCAAAACTTCACCCGTCCGCGCCGGACGGGTGCAGAAGCCGGGAATCGCCCCCACCGGCGCCGCTAGCGACCCGTCGGGATTGATTGCGATGCCGTAGCCGGCACCCGGAGGAATACTAAACATGTTGGGCGAGAAGAGGCTAACCGGCACCGGCTGGGGCGTCGAAGACGCGCTATTGACCGTCACCACCACATTCACGCTGCCAGTAGTGGCGCCCTGCCCTAATACGTCCCACGGCACCTGCGCGTTAATCTGGCCAGTGGAAACAAAATATAACGGAGCCGTGATGCCGTTGAATTTTACGCTGGTTCCGCCCAGGTTGTTGGAGAGAGGAATGGTGTCGCCCTGTAATAGGGACGTGGCCAGCCCGGTGCCGAAAATCGACACCAGAGATCCCGGCGCCACGGCTTGGCCGAGGTTAAAGCCAGCGCCGTCGATCACGCCCCCTGCGCTGACCACTGGCTGGGCCACGGCCGCAGCGCTCAGAAGCACGAGTGAAAGTAGTACGGGTTTCATCATTAATTTGGACTCACGGGCGGCTCTCCGCGGAACGAAGGATTTGTTGCATGGTAGCAATCACTTCGGCATCCCGCTGGCCGTTCAGATCCAGGGCAAGTTTCGCTTCCACGACAGCATCGGAGCGCCGGCCGGTCGCGAAAAGCAAGCGCGCTAAGGTCCAGTGTGGCTTGAACCAAGTCGGCGCAGCCTGGATCGCGGCCCGCAGGCTTCGCTCCACTCCGGCTGAATCGTTAGAGGCGGCCTGCAACATCGCGAGGTTGTACCAGGCGTTCTGGCGCTGCTCAGGAGCTTGCGTTGCGGCGATCGCTGCGTTGGCCGCCAATTGCGCGTAGCGCAGTTTATCCCACGCGGTGACCGCCTTCGAAGATTCCAAAGCCCAACGTTGCGAGAAATATAGATCCGCGATCGCGCCGGAGCCGTTCCACGCCTGTGCCGTGCGCCATTCGTCGGCCGCCGCGGACGTTGCGCCACTGTTCAGTAAACGCTGGACGCGCGCCAAACCGGCGTCGGCGGTTCCTAAACGGACCGCGAGCCAGCCGAACAAAATGGCCGCTGCCGCGCATGGAACCGCGATCCACAAGCGCGAGATGGGACGCCGACTTTCCGCAGGCGCGTCCAAGCCAGTCAGTAGCCCCAGGGCCAGGAACAAAACGAACCCAGTGGGAATGACGAGCACTGCGAATTGATGCGCCGCCACCGAGGCCGCCAAGCCTGCCAGCAGCGCGCTCGCGATGGGACGCGATGCGCCGGCGAACGCTTTCCGTCCCGCGATGAACGCGAACGCGATCCAGATCGCCAGCAGAATCTCGCCCAATACACCTTGGCTCACCAGCGCGTCAAGGAACATGTTGTGCGGAGACTCGTGATAAAAATCGGGATACGCGCGCGAGAGTTCGGCGGATTGAAAGCGGGGAAACTCCACGGGAAAGGTATCGGGACCAAAGCCCGTAATGGGTTTCTCAGCAGCCATGCGCAAGGAATCGCGCCACAGCAACAGGCGCGACCCGCCCGCCGAATCTTCACCGATCCAGAATACGCGGGCGCGCATGCGCTCTCCGACGGGGGACACGTAGAATGCGCCGGCGACGACGCCCGCCAACGCAAGCCCGGCACCCACACGCCGAAGACTGGGTCTTTCCACTGCGAACAAGAGCAACCCACCGACGGCAAGTCCCACTAGGGCTCCGCGCGAACCGCACAGCGGAATCGCCAGCAAACCCGTCGCGATGGCGGCTGCTCCCAGTGCCCTGCCCCAGAGGAGTTCGTCGCTCCGCCACAAGGCAACGCCGGCAAACACGGGCCACAGCAGGAACGCCGCCAGATAGTTGCTGTGTCCCATGGGTCCGGGCGGCCTGACGATCTGATATTGGCCCTCGCCGAAGTGATAGGCGGAAGCGTCGAGAAATGGATCCCAACCGAAGTACTGAGCGATTCCGTAGAGTGCCGCCAGCACTCCCGCGGCGCATAGACCCCGCAATAGAGTGAAGCGATTCTTCGCCGAACGGGCGGCGGCGGCGCTGGCGAGCAGCGTCACAAGGATTGCCGCGATCTGCATCCAAGCTCCCCAGCGCCGCCAGTTCGATCCCTGCCAAGCGAGTGGAGCGACTGGCGAAGAAAGAGCGGAGATCAGAATCGTGAGTGCGAATCCGCCCGCCAGCGTCGCGTTCCAGCGGCTGGCTGGGCGAGTCCAAATACTTACAGGAGTTGCATGGTCGAAGCACGCCCACACGCACAACATGGCAGCGCCCGCCAGCAGCACGAGTGCCTTGGGCGTAACGTCGTAATAGAACGACCAACCCGGAAGGAAGGCCACAGGCAGCAGGAAGGCAAGGGCGCCTAAGCAATAGCGCATACTAAGTGAGACTCTTCCTGCCTATGCAAAGGGACAACAATGGCCGATTCATTCGATCCAATTGAGTATCTCGCATACCTGCGGCGTCAAGGTAAATTCGCGGCGCTTGCCATTGGCAGCGCGGTCGCACTAACGGCGCTGGTCAGCTTCGCATTGCCGAACCGCTACACGGCCACCGCGACGCTGGTGATTGAGCCTCCCGCCGCGAACGATCCGCGCGCCAGCACCGCGGTGACGCCGGTGTATCTGGAATCGCTCAAGACGTATGAACAATTCGCGGGCAGCGATTCTTTGTTCGCGAAAGCGTGCGCCAAATTCAAGCTCTCCCAAACCCCGGAAACAGCTTGCACCGAAGCCTTCAAGCGGCGCGTGTTGCGGGTCAATAAACTCAAGGACACGAAAGTCCTGCAAGTCAGCGTGACGTTGCCGGACGCCAAAAAGGCCCAGGAATTGGTGGCGTTTCTGGCCTCGGAAACGGTCGCCCTCAATCGAACCTTGGCGGCCGAAAGCGATCGCGACGCGTCGGGCGAAATCCAAACGCAGTTGGCAGCCGTGAAAACTGACCTGGACAAAATCCGGGCAGAGTATGAAACGGCCACAGCGACGGGCGCGGAGCCGTTACTGGAAGAAGAAGTTCGCGGGCTGAACGATCTGCGGGCGCGAACCGGCATTGAGCTTTTACGATCGCGCACGGATTTGGCGGAGCTCTTGACACGCGGGAACTCTTCAGAAGTCTCTCTGGAACGTGCACGATTGGAAGCGCTGGGCCGGGAAGCAGAGTCTTTAGATCGCAAGCTGGCGGCGCAATCCGTAGCTCTAGCCACAGCCCGTGCGCGACGCGAACGCGCGGCGGACGACCTGCACGCGGCGCAAGCGAAATTCGAGATCTGGTCGCGGCGCGCCAATGAGACGGCCGCGGCAGGAGGCTTGCGCACCGAACAGCTGCGCATCGTGGACCCCGGCGTGGTGCCGCAACAACCCAGCTTTCCCAATCCTGGTCTCTTCATCGGCGCGGCGGCGCTGATCAGCGCCCTGCTGGCGCTGGCGTTCCTCAGTCTGCGCTATGGCCTGGACCGCCAGCGGGTGCAACGCATGCGCGCCGAACCGACGGAGATACCCAGCGAATATAAGGCGGCTCGCGGTGGTCACCGCTGAACGAAACTTCCTGACGCCCGCGCTGGCGATCGGGGCGGTCTCGGCCGCCGCCGTGTTGCTTCCCTGGTGGGCCGCCGCTGGTCTCACCCTTTGCCTAATCCTGGCGCCCGTCGCCTGGTACGCATTTTCCGAGCCGCAGCGCTGGCTACCGCTGTTCTTCTTCGCGCTGCTGTTGCTGCCGCCGCTGCCTTTACCGTTCGGCGACACGGGTCCGCATCCGGCGATTTTAGTCGCAGGGCTCGGACTACTCGCGGGCCTGGTTCGGCTGGATCAGTGGAACACCGCATTGCGGCCCCCTAGCCTGGCGCTGTTGGGGCTGACGCTCGCGCTGGCGGTGAGCATTGGCTTTGCCGCCGTATACTCCGGCCCCGCCATCGCTGCGTCCTCGGCGGTTCGGCTGGTATTGTTTGGCATTGGCGTTTACGTCTATTTCAGCGCCGCACACGGTCCGGATCGGCAGGAGCCGGCCGCGGCAATGCGCACTGCACGGGCCTTATTTTGGATCGCCGCGGCGGCCGCGTTGTTTGGCTGCGTTGACTTCCTCTACCAACTGCCCGCTCCGGCGGGTTTCGAGCCGCAATTCCTGTGGCTGGATTCAGGAGTCTACCGGCGCGCGCAAGGTTTGTTCTACGAATCCAGCACGCTGGGCAACTTCTGCGCGTTCTTCCTGGTTTTCGTCGGCGTGGGTTTGGCGGAACCCCGGTCCCGCCGAGTGCTGCCACCCGTGGCCCTATGCGCCGGCGCGGTGCTGTTCGCGTCCGCCATGCTGCTCTCATTTTCCCGCGCGTCGGTCATTGCGTGCGCCGTATCGCTGCTGGCGTTGGCAGTGATCGAAAGAAGGCGGTGGTTCACGCGCGGCAGCACTGCCGGGATCGTCGCGCTGGCATGCCTCGCGGTTGCAATTTTCGCGTTCCTGGTTCCCGAAATTGCGGAAGGCTACTGGGGCCGCCTGCAGCAGGCTCTGAACAATATTCAGGATTCGCCGGATCGGGCGCTTTCCGGACGCCTGGAAAGTTGGGGCACGGTTTTAGGCTTTATGCGCGAGCACCCATGGCAAACCGTGTTCGGGATCGGCTACAAAACGCTGCCCTACACGGAATATCTGGGCCGTCCCGTCATTGCCGACAACATGTATCTGTCGCTATTAGTCGAAACCGGAGTGCTGGGCCTGGTCGCGCTGCTGGCCCTGAACATCGCCATTCTGACGGCGTCCTGGAAGGCGCTGCGACGCGGCTCCCTGTACGGGAAGTGGCTGTTCTGTTTTTGGATCGGCGAGAGCCTGCAGATGTTGAGCGGAGACATCCTCACCTATTGGCGAGTCTTACCCGTCTATTTCTGGGTGCTGGCGCAGGTTGTGCGGGCGGACACCAGGGAGGTGCCTGATGCGAATCCTGCTCACTGACCAGTTCGCCGAAATCGGTGGGGCTCAACGCGGCTTGCTGGAGGCTGCGGCGGGCTTTGCGGAGCGTGGATGGGACCTGCACGCGGTGCTGCCGGAAGGCCCACTCGTCGAACGGCTGCGGCCTTTTTGCCAGAACATTGCAACGATTCCGTGCGGGCCGTTTCACTCCGTTCACAAAACCGGCGGGGACGCCCTGCGTTTCGCCCGCCAGTTCCGCGAGCAGGCGGCCGTGATTTCGCGCGTCGTGGAAACGGAGCGCGTCGATGTGCTCTACGTCAACGGACCCCGCGTTCTGCCCGCTGCCGCTTGGGGCCGCAGTGGACGCCCTGTGCTTTTTCACTCCCACAGCGTGGTGACGCAACACAGCGCCGCGCGGGTTAGCGGCTATGCGATGCGTTACGGCCAAGCCACGGTGGTCGCGTCCTCTAATTTCGTAGCGCGCTGGATTCAGCCTTTCGTCCGGCCGGAAAAACTGCAAGTAATTTACAACGGCATCGAGGGCTTTGGCCGAATACCGCAGCCTCGCCAGCGCTTCACAAGGGTGGGCGTTTTAGGCCGGATCGCCCCGGAAAAAGGTCAACTGACGTTTGTGCGAGCGGCCCGCTTGGCGCAGCAGGCGAATCCGGAACTCAGCTTTCTGATTGGTGGCGCTCCGGTTTTCGCGGGCCAGGAATATCTCGAAAGCATCCAGCGCGAGGCCAGCTCCTGCGTCCGTTTTACGGGCTGGACCGACAACGTGGGCGAGTTCTTCGAACAGATCGACATCCTGGTGGTGCCCTCGGACGCCGTGGATGCCAATCCTCGTGTCATCCCCGAGGCGTTCGCGGCCGGAGTTCCCGTGATCGCGTTCGATGGCGGGGGAATCAGCGAGTTGATAGAAGACCACGTCAGCGGGATTCTGGTCCGCCAACATACTCCCAGAGCTTTGGCTGCGGCTGTGCTAAGCGCCGTTCAAGACGCACCCGCGCTAAACGAAATCGTCCGCCGGGGACATCAGAGATGGCGGGAATGCTACACGCTGCCGCGCTTTCAATCCGAAGTGTGCGACGCGGTGGAGCGCTGCGCCGCGGATCGCGAACCGGTCCACAAAGCCCGCGCCAGTGCCAGCGCGTGATACCGCCCGCGCGTTGCCACATGGCCAAGATAGGAACCAGTTGCTTGTTGAGAAGCTGGCAGACGGCCCGGCAGCAGTTTTCTCCGCGCCACAATCGCCCTATCCCAGAACCGCGGCAACAAGGCCAAATGCAGCCACAGCGCATCCTTGTTCGGATGCGTCAGGCCAAGAATTGGAGCATACGCGAATTCGTCGAACCACGAATGAATGCGCGCGGGAAGCTGTGCGAATGCAGCCTTCGCGGGTTCCGGCATTTCGGCATGGAACCACAGCGCTGCTAACTGGAAGGCGATGCTCTGCAGCCATTGCAACTCCGCGGGGTGTTGCGACCAGCGTTGCCAGAACGCATGGTCCGCGCTGCGACGTTGTAGCATTCGCGCGAGTTCGAAGGCGTGCAGCGGGCGCACATTATTGCGTAACACGTGGCGCAACAGATGCAGGGCCGCCGTCCCTAGCCGGTCCGCGTCACGGAAGGCAGGCACCTCTAAGCCGCCCGCGTGCATCGTTTCGCGGCGATCCCAGAAAGCCTCCGTACCCGGCGTCCGCACGCGATCTCGCTGCTGGCTCCAAATCGTATGATGCAGTTCCACGGACACGGGGAGTTCCGGATCGAAGTAGTCGCCCTTCCAGCTCCACTGGTGCGGCTTCAGCATGGGCCGCCGATGATTGTCGGAAAGTTCGGAACCGTCATGGAACTGGAAGCCGCATGCCAGAAGAGCCGCCTGCGCGGGTTCGCCAGCCTCTGCGGGGCACAACAAGTCGATGTCGCATTGCGTTCGCAGCGCCGGGTCCCACGCGGCGTCGATTTCATGCGTGAATCCTTTGAGCAGCACGGAATCGATCCCAGCCTTGCGCAGAGCTTCGGCGGCTTGCTGATACGTTTCAATCAGACGCGCTCGGCGAAAGACATTCTTGGCGATGCGCGCCTCCACTTCCTGTCGCAGCCAAAGCGGTAGCCCGGGAGAATGTCGCAGCGCGGGCGTAGTGAGCGTCCGGTCAGCCAATTCCAGCAGGACTCGCCAGTCCCGATCCTCTGCAATTCCTGCCGAACGGCCCGCCAGCAATTCCAGCAGGTCCGTCGCGGCGTTCATAGCAGCGTCTCCAGGCAATCCACCGCATCGGAGGAGTGCTGGTACTGCAGTTGCCATACGCCATGGCTCAACAGTTGGCGATAGCGCTGCTGTGCATAGTCGCGGTCGGGGCGCGTATCGAAGCGCGGGAAATATTCCAGGGCTTCTTGCGCGCAGTATTCCCGCAGCACCGCCGGTCCCGGCCGCCGTTGCAGAAAAACGCAGGGCCCCGGAGGAGCGCTGCCCGCGCTGCGCAAGCCACGTTCAGACGGAACCACCGGCGTCGTCTCGCCTAGTAACTCTGCGACGTCGTCGCGGAGCCGGATCGACGGGCTTCCGCTGATCATCGCGTCATGTGGCGCGCGTGCCCAGTGCAAGGAATTATCGGACACGTAGGTCCAACCCGCTTTGGCGCACGCGTATGCCAGGGTACTCTTTCCCGCCCCAGCGTCCCCACACAGCAAAACAGATTTGCCGCCGCGCATGACACAGGCGGCGTGCAACCCGATGAAAAACGTCCAGTCCAAGGCGGTGAGAACCGTTGCGTCCAAGAACGCGCCCGAGTCTTGCATCAGGGCTTGCGGTGTGGCGCGCAGGGTACCCGTCCGCTGCACGATATTGAAACACGAGCTGGCCGCGTCGCCGCACGAGACTGAGAAACCGTCCGCGCCAGCGTCAAATACAAGTGGAGCGATAGAGCCCTGCGCCAACACCTCCAATTGAAACCGCAGTGGAGCTTCGTCAAACCGCTCGGCCTGCGCAGGCCAATGTAGTGACACCAACGCCAGGGCTTCCGCGCTATCGCTGGAAATCTCCACGGGGTGCCCCAGAGGATAGACTCGCATCGACGGGGCCATTAGCGACCCTCCGCCCGCCGGAAGAGCCGCGGCTCCTTGGCGTAGAGCAGCGCCAGCAAGCCGATGAGAAAGACAGCTTGCGCGATGGCGGCCGCCAGCGCGACGCCGCGGACGCCCATGATGCGCGGCAGAGTCATATCCCCCACAACATTCGCAACCATCGCGGCCACTCCGGCGCGCAGGATGAGGGGGGAGGCGGCCAGCGCGGTGACCAATCGCTGAAGAATCATGAGCGTCACGGCGAGGGGTACTTGCAGCAGTGAGAATCGCTGAATCTGGGTGACCAACGCCGCGTCGGTAGCGGTGAATTCGCCGCGCTGGAACATCCACCGCACTACGTCCGCCGACCACCACATGAAGGCCGCCGTCACCGGAATCAGCAGCAGCAGCGCCAAGCCCGCATGCGCCCATACCGCCCGCCGCAAAGCCTGCCAACGTTCCTGCGACACCAAGCGGGAAAATTCCGGCAACACCGCCGTAGCCATGCCCGTGCCACCCACGGCAATTAACACGGCCCCGAACTTGGTGCCGTACGACAATGCGGAAACGCTGCCGGAACCGAGCGAACCCGCCACTGCCTGGTCCACCAGGCCGCATCCGGCGGTGATCATGGTACCGGCCAGCAGCGGAGCATACTGGCGTCGAATCGCCCGCACTTCCGGAGTCCAACCGGGCCAAGCGGGCATTAATGAATAACCCAGACGCCGAACGGCGATCGCCAGCACTAAGAACTCCGTGATTGCGCCTAACGCTACCGCTACGCATAACACCACCACTCCCCAGCGGGCCGCACCGAAGAACAAAGCGAGAATCGTAATCACCGGCGTCCCCAAGGGAACGGCCGAGGCGATCGCCACGTGTCCGTCGGCGTTCAACACAGCGCGCCATGTTGACGAACAGGCCCCCAGCGGCAGCCAGACTAACATGCCAAGAAACAGGCTGAAGGAAATATCCAGCTTGTCGGCGGAAAAGCTCGACCCCAGCAGGGGCAATGCCCAGCGTCCCAGAATTGCCAGAGCGATCATCACCGGCACCATGGCGGCCAGCACCAGCGTTAATCCAGATTGCGCCAAACTCACGGCGTTGGCAGTGCCCGCTTCCGCATTCGTCTGTTTAGACCGGGCGCGCATTAACTCGGGAACCAGGCTGGGCGTGAAGGTTCCGGCAATGGTATCGACGAAAAAACTGGGCAGCAGAAACGCGATCAGGAACGCGTCCAACTCATCGCTGGCTCCAAAATAGCGGGCCGTTACCGCAACCTTCACAGCCGCGGCGATCTTCGTAAGCGACGTAAAGACGCCCACAATCGCCGCATTTTGGAATACGAGCCAGCGCGCTGCCTTCCGTTCTGTCGCCTCCGCTAAAGCCACGTTCCGAACGTAACACACCAAGCCGATGGGGTATTCTCAAGAACGATGCGCACCGCGATTGTCCACTACTGGCTGCTGGGAATGCGCGGCGGCGAAAAAGTAGTGGAGGCGCTGTGCCGCCTGCTGCCGGAAGCCGACATCTTTACGCTGTTCTACGATCCAGACAGCGTCTCCGATGTAATCCGGTCGCGGCGCGTGACGGCATCCTATCTCAATCCGCTTAAGAAGCACTACCGAAAACTCCTGCCGCTGATGCCGTCGGCTCTCGAAAGCTTCGACCTACGCGGCTACGATCTGGTGATCAGCAGCGAATCGGGACCTGCCAAAGGCGTCCTCACACAGGCCGGCACGCGCCATATCTGCTATTGCCACACACCCATGCGATACCTGTGGGAGCTGTACCCCGCCTACTTAAACGACTGGACCTCCAACGCGTTGCAGCGCGCCCTGATGCGTCCGTTTGCGCGCCGCTTGCGTCTCTGGGATTTCGCCTCGGCCGCCCGCGTGGACGAGTTTTTGGCGAACAGCCGCAACGTCCAGCAGCGCATCTGGAAAACTTACCGCCGCGAATCCGAGGTTGTGTATCCGCCAGTGGCAGTGGAAACATTCCGCCATGAGGCTGCCGAAGATTACTTCCTGATGGTTTCGGAATTGGTGGCTTACAAGCAACTCGACTACGCGATTCGCGTGTTCGCGCAAACGGGCAGGCGGCTGAAGGTGGTCGGCGATGGTCCGGAGTTCGCGAAACTCAAACGCCTGGGGCAATCGGGCGTCGAATTCTGCGGACGCGTCGGGGCCGGCGAACTCCAGACCCTGCTGGCGCGCTGCCGGGCCTACGTCCTTCCGGGTGAGGAGGACTTCGGCATCACCACTATTGAGGCGCTGGCCAGCGGCAAACCCGTGATCGCATTAGGACGCGGCGGGGCTCTGGAAACGGTTCCACCGAACGGGGGAATACTGTACGAAGCAGCCTCCGATGCTTCGCTATCCCTGGCCCTGCGCGGGTTCGACGAGTGGGAGCCCAGCGTGCAACCGCAAGCGCTGCAGCGGTTCGCCGCGCAATTCAGCGAAGCTACATTCCAGGCAAAGATGCGGCGAATACTGGACCGCGACGTTGTTCCCCGAACAACATCATAATGGTCCTAACTTAGCAGGGATACCGTGCACTCCTAATGCAGTCAAAATCATTGAAGTCAAAGAAGGCCGTCTTTTTCTTTCCAGCGTTTTCCAGCACGGAAGCTACGGCTCCTTTGGGGATACTGGCCGTCGCGACGCCACTCTTGCGTGCCGGATACCAGGTTTGCCTCATCGATTCCACCATCACGCCCAACTTTCAGGCGCGAGTATTGGAAGAACTCCGCGATGCGTTGTGCTTATGCGTCTCGCTGGTGACTGGTCCCATGATCCGCGAAACCACGCTGATCGCACGCGCCGCCAAACAGCTGTATCCCGACAAACCGGTCATCCTGGGAGGCTGGCACCCTACCCTGTTGCCCGGTCAAACGCTGGCGGCCGAATTCGTGGACATCGTAGTGGCAGGCCAGGGCGAAGACGCGCTGCTGGAAGTGATCCGGCACATTGAAGCCGGCGAACTTCCGAAGGGCATCCCTGGCGTGGGCTACAAGGATCACGGCAAGATCGTCATGCATACGCCTCGCGAACTGCGCCCTCTGAGCGAAATGCCTCCCAAGGCGTATGAGATCGCGGACTTCGACGCCTACGAACGTACCTGCGGACGCCGTTGGGCGATGTACACCAGCAGCCTCGCGTGTCCCTACAATTGCGGCTACTGCACCAACGCCGCGGCGTACGGACGAAAGTGGAACGCCTTGGATCCGGATCAGGCCAGCCGGGAAATGTGCGACCTCGCCGAACGCTATCGTCTGCAACTGCTATGGGTGGTGGATGATAATTTCCTGGTAGATCGCAACCGCGCGCTGGCCATAGCCGAGGGCATCTGCGAGCGCGGCGTGCAATTCGAGTGGAGCATCCAGGCGTCCACCAATCTGGTCACGCGGCTGAGCGTCGACGAATGGAAGTTGCTGCGCCGCTCCGGCTTGACGCAAGTCGCGCAGGGCGCTGACAGTGGTTCGCCCACCGTGATGCGCGCGATGAACAAGACGTTCCAGAATCTGGAAATGATTTTCGACGCCGCGGATCGCCTGACGCAAGCGGGCGTGCGTCCATCGTTCAACATGATCTTCGCCTACCCCGGCGAGGGTCCTGCGGAACGGCGCGAGTCGGTGCAATTGATTATGAAGGTGTGCCGCGAATATCCGGGCGCGGAATTCTGGACCAATATCTTCACTCCGTATCCTGGCGCGCCCATCATGGAACGCGCGTTCGAGCTCGGCATCCAGGTCCCCACGCGGCTGGAAGACTGGGCCGATTTCTTTCCGCGATACACGGTTCTTCCGTGGCTCAACGGCGCCGAGCATCGCCGTCTGCAGACCATGCGCGACTACATGCGGCTGGCGTTCAACCGGATTCCCATTCGCCGCGAAGCCAAGCGCAGCCTGACGCGGCGCGTGCACGAATGGATTGCCGGACCCGCGCGCTGGCGTTTGGACCACGATTTCTACTCGTTTCCCGTGGAACTGTGGGTCAAAGACGGAATGAACCGTTGGTTGCCGCCCGTAAAACCGAAGGTGGACGCGAAGCAACTTTCGGCGGAGGTGGTTACATGCTGATCCTGCTGACGCACGCCAACCACATTTATTCGGACCGCAAACAGGCTCGCAAGATGCAGCCGTACCCTCCTCTGCAGACCTTGCTGGCGGTGTCGCTGTTGCGGCGCGAGGGGCACGACGTCAGGTTCTTCGACTGCACCTTCGATCGCGATTTCGTGGCGGCGCTGGACGCCCACAAGCCGGACATGGTTGCCGTGATCGAGGACAATTTCAACTTCCTGACAAAAATGTGTCTCCTCGAAAACCGGTCGCTGGCGTGCGAAATCGCGCGCGAAGCGCGCACGCGGGGCATTCCCTCGATCATCAACAGCTCCGACGCCACCAGCAATCCCGCTGCCTATGTAGCGGCCGGGTTCGATCGCGTGATTGTGGGAGAGCTCGAAGACACTCTGGTGGACCTTTGCCGCCAGTGGCCGAATTGCGTTGCGGGCACACAGGGCGCTACGCCACGCCCTCCGGTAGCCGATCTCGATACGCTTCCCATGCCCGCTTGGGACGTTCTCGACATGCGAGGCTATCGGACCGCGTGGCGCGAGGCTCACGGCTACTTCTCCGTGAACCTGGTCGCTAGCCGGGGCTGTCCGTATCGCTGCAACTGGTGCGCCAAGCCCGTTCACGGCGATGCCTATCGAACCTATTCCCCGGACCGCGTGGCCGCGGAAATGGAGTGCGTCCTGGACCTGATGGCTCCCGACCACATCTGGTTCGCGGACGACATTTTTGCGCTCTCGCCTAAGTGGGCGCGTGAATTCGCCACGTGCGTGGAACGCCGCGGCGTGCGGATCCCGTACAAGATGCAATCCCGCTGCGACCTCATGACCCGAGACACCGTAGCCGCGCTGGCGCAATCCGGCTGCGCCGAAATTTGGATGGGCGCGGAGTCGGGCTCGCAACGCGTGCTGGACCGTATGGAGAAAGGGATTCGCGTGCAACATATCGGAGAGGCACGCGAGAACTTGCGGCGTCACGGAATCCGGGCGTGTCTGTTCCTGCAATTCGGCTACCTGGGCGAGGAGTGGGAAGACATTGAAGCCACCATCCGCATGGTTCGCGAAGTGCAGCCGGACGACATCGGCGTGTCGGTTTCGTACCCGCTGCCCGGCACGCGCTTCCATCAGATCGTGCAGCAGGGCATTCCCGCGGATTCGCACTGGCGCGATAGCGACGACGTTTCCATGATGTACTCGGGAGCGTACCCAACTGACTTTTACCGCGCCCTATCCGAAGCGCTGCACACCGAAGTTCGCTCCGGCGTCAGCGCCGCGCAATCCGCTTGGGACCAGGTGGAAACACTGCGATGCGCCTGCTGCTGACTCACGGCTTCTTCCTGGCGGAGGACCCCAAGGAACAACAAGTCCTGCGGCCTTATCCACCGTTAGGCATCTTGTATCTATCCGCCTATCTGCGCGCGCGGAATTTCGATGTGGACGTCTATGACTCCACGTTCGGCACGCGCGAAGCACTCTTCGGCATCCTGGACCAAGGCCCGCCCGCAACGCTGGGACTCTATGGGAACCTGTTGACGCGTGGCGCCGTGGTGGCTATCCTGCAGCGCGCGAAGGCCACTGGATGGCGCGTCGTCCTGGGCGGACCGGAGCCCGCCAACTACGCGGCCGAATACCTCGCCGCCGGCGCCGATTACATCGTGCCGGGTGAAGGCGAGCTTGTTTTGGAACAGCTTCTCAACGGCAATGCGGCGCCCGATGGCGTTATTTTCCGGGGCGAGAACGGGGCCATCGTGCGCACTCCACCGGCTGTGCAGATTAGCGACCTTGACACGCTGCCTTGGCCCGATCGGGAGCGCATCGATCTGCCTCAATACTTGAACGCCTGGCGTTCCCGTCATGGGACGGGTTCGGTATCGCTGATCACGGCGCGCGGCTGCCCCTACTCCTGCCGCTGGTGCAGCCATTCCACATTCGGAAAGACGCACCGCCGCCGCTCCTTCCTGAATGTCGCCGACGAAGCGGAGTGGATCTTGTCGCGCTATCAACCGGAGATGCTGTGGTACGCCGACGACGTCTTCACCATCCATCCTTCGTGGACGCTAAATTACGCCGCCGAATTAAAGCGCCGCGGAATTCGCGTTCCCTTCGAGTGCATCACTCGCGCCGACCGCGTGACCGATGCTGTCGCGGATGCGCTAGCCGAGATGGGCTGCTTTCGCGTGTGGGTTGGTTCGGAAAGCGGATCCCAGCGCGTGCTGGACGCCATGCAGCGCGGGGTGCGTGTGGAGCAAGTGCAAGCGGCCGTCGGAACGCTGCAGGCGCGCGGCATCGCGGCCGGCATGTTCCTCATGTGGGGTTATGAAGGGGAGCAATTGGAGGACATCGAAGCCACGGTGCAGCATGTGGCAAAATGCCGTCCGGATGTATTCCTCACCACCGTTTCCTACCCGCTGAAGGGGACTGGCTATTATGACGACGTGAAGGATCGTTTGGTCCCGCTGCAGAATTGGGCCGCCTCCACGGATCGGGACTTGCGGGTTCGCGGGCGCCACAGCCGGCGCTACTATGGCTACGCCGATGAACTGCTGAAGAGCTCTGTGGAGCAGGCTCCCGAACGCATGGCGGCGGCGCGCACCGGATTGATTGAGAGCTATGCGGAGGCGGAGGTCTGATGCTAACGCCCTTCGACAACATCGCTTCGCAATACGCCGACCTGTGGTCCGCGCAACCACATGGCATCGCACAGCGCGCGCATGTATGGCGGGAAATCGACGGAGTGTTCGACGCCGGCCATCATATTCTGGATTTCGGCTGCGGCATCGGTGATGATGCCGTGCACCTCGCCAGCAGGGATGTCGCTGTAACAGCCGTTGACGCTTCCGCCCGCATGGTGGCAACAGCCCGCGCGCGAGGCGTCGACGCACGCTGTCTGGCAATCGAAAACCTTGCCACACTCGACGGCCACTTCGACGGAGCACTCTCCAACTTCGGCGCACTCAACTGCGTGGCGGATATACGGCCCGTCGCCATCCAGCTGGCCCGGCTGATTCGTCCCGGCGGCACGCTGGCGATTTGCGTCCTGGGGCGTTTTAGTTGGCGCGAATCCGCGCAGGCGTTGGCGCAATGGAACGTCGCCAAGGCCACCCGCCGCTGGTCGGGACGCGCCACCTGGCGTGGCATCGACATCTACTATCGCAGCGCTTCCGAATGGGAACGCCTGCTTGCCCCCGCGTTCCAGCGGACCCGTCGCGTTTCTATCGGCAACGGGGACCATCAGTTGTATCTCTTTAAACGGAGCCGCACATGACCAGCGCCTCCGCCCGCCGCCTGTTCCTCGACCAATACGGACGCATTCGCGCCGCGGAGGGGCGTGGATCCAATGACGCGGACTACTTTCGCTCGCTTCCGTTCGTCGCTGCGAACGCCCCGCACGCCGAGCAGTGGGCCATACGGGCGCGTTCGTTCCGCTACTTCGTCAAAAACATTCTGCCGAGCGCGCCGTGCCGAATTCTGGATTTAGGCGCCGGGAATGGCTGGCTATCCCATCGCCTCGCCGAACTTGGCCATGCACCGGTCGCCCTCGACATTTTTCGCGACGGCCGCGACGGCCTGGACGCTGCGCGGCACTATCTTTCCCGATTCCCGGTCGTCGAAGCCGAGTTCGACGCGATACCCGTCAATTCCGGCAACTTCGATCTTGCGGTATTCAACGCGTCATTCCACTATTCGCCCGACTACGCGCGAACCCTCTCAGAGGTTCGCCGCGTTCTACGGCCAGGCGGCCGCGTCGTCATTCTCGACACGCCTGTTTACAAACTCCCCGAGCACGGCCTCCGCATGCGCGCGGAACGGCAGCAGCTTTTTGAACGCCAGTTCGGTTTCCGTTCCGAAGCGCTGGATAGCATCGAGTTTATGGACGAGCCTATGCTCACCAGCCTCGCGAGCAGTCTGCGCATCACCTGGAAGATTCACCGTCCCTGGTATGGACTCGCCTGGCATGTGCGCCCGCTTGTCGCGAAAATGCGCAAACAACGTCCCCCGTCACGTTTCTGGATCCTGGAAGGGACCTTCGCGGCATGATCATCCTACTGCACCCACGCACCGTAAGGCGCACCCGCAACCGGAGATTTCCGCTCTCTGTGCTGGCCATCGCAGCGGTACTGGAAGGCCGCGAGGAGTATGAAATCGTCGACGCCAACGCCGACCCGGATCCTCTCGGCACCATCCAGCGCATCGCTCACGACCACACGCTGGAACTGCTGGCCGTCTCCGTAATGCCCGGCCCGCAGATGGTGGCCGCCATCGCGCTGTGCAAAACATTCCGCGCGCGTTACCCGCAAGTCCCCATCGTGTGGGGAGGCTACTTCCCGTCTCTTTACCCCGATGCGGCGTTGAACGCGCCCTATGTCGACATGCTGGTCCGCAGCCAGGGGGAGGACACGTTTCCAGAGCTGCTGCAGGCCCTGCGAGAGAAGAGCGACCTGCGCCAGGTCGCGGGCATCTCCTTCAAAGACGCTTTCGGCCTGCGCGTGCACACCAAGGATCGAGCTTTGAAAAGTCCCGGCGACTATCCCTGGCCACCTTACCATCGTCTACCGCAGGCCGAGAAATACATTCAGAAAACGTTCCTGGGGAACCGTACAGCCGTGCACCATGCCAGCTATGGCTGTCCGTTCCGCTGTAAGTTTTGCGGCGTCACTCAGGTCACCCACGGCCGCCAGAAATCCGAGAAACCGGAGCGGACGGCGGCCATTCTGGCACACTTACATCGCGAATTCGCGATTGACTCCGTTCAGTTCTACGACAACAACTTCTTCCTGCGTGAAGCTGACACCGCGGAACTGGCGGCCCTCATCACGCCGTTGAACCTGAAGTGGTGGTGCGAAGGACGCATCGATACGTTGCTGCGGTATTCCGACGAGACGTTCCGCGCGTTGCGCCGGTCCGGCTGCGAGATGATTTTTCTGGGAGCGGAATCCGGCTCCGACCATGTGCTGGAGCAGATGGGCAAGCAGCTGACGGCGCAGGAAATCCTGGATATCGCCGCGCGCATCAAGCCTTTTGGCATTACTCCAGAATTTTCTTTCGTCATCGGCAACCCGCAGGAGCCGGACCGCGATCTGCGCGATTCGATGGCCTTCATCCGCCGCATCAAAGCCATCAACCCGGGCTCGGAAATTATCATCCAGCATTACATTCCCACACCTCATCCGGACGGCATGTACGGGCAGATCGACAGCCAGTTCGCGTTCCCCAGCAGCCCCGAGGAGTGGGCGTCGCCGCGTTGGTACAACTTCACCACGCGCCAGGACCCCGCCCTGCCCTGGCTGCCGCGCGAGACCAAACGCCTGATCGATTGGTTCGAAATCGTCATGGAATGCCGCTGGCCCACGGCGCAAGACATCACCATGCCCCGGTGGTCGCGAACACTGCTGCAAACCTTGAGCTCATGGCGCTATGCGTCGGGCTTCTACAACTGGCCGGTCGAACTGGAGCTCGCTCTACGTCTGATCCAGCCGCGCAAACCCAAGGTCGAAAGCGTATGAGCGCGCTTGCCGCAGTCGAAGCGTATCGACGTATCGCGGATGTTTACGACCAGGCTCCCAATCCTCTGCTGGCGTTAGAGCGCCGCACGCTGGAGCCTCTGTTGCCCGATCTCCGCGGCCTGCTCGTCGCCGACGTCGCCGCAGGAACTGGCCGCTGGACCGAATATTGCCAAGCTCGCGGAGCCCATACCATCGCCCTTGACGCGTGCCACGAAATGTTAGCGCGCGCGCCGCGTCCCTCCGCGCAAGCCGACGCCCGGAACATCCCCCTGCGCGACAACTCCGCCGACATGGTGATGTGCGCCTTTGCCCTGGGCTACGCTCCCGCCGCCTTTGCCGAACTCGTCCGAATCCTTCGGCCCGGCGGCACTCTCATCGTCAGCGACGTGCATCCCGATGCCCTCGCGCGAGGCTGGTCGCGCTCCTTTCGGACCGGCGCCGAAGTGATCGAAGTGGCCCACGAAGGCTACACGCTCGACGCCCTGCACCATGCCACCCTGCGACTCAGCCATCTCCTGGAGCCAACGTTGGGCGAGCCAGAACGAGCCCTCTTCGCACGAGCCGGCAAGTTGGAAGCCTTCGAACAAGCCACACGTCATCCGGCTATCTTCGTCGCGCAGTGGAAGAAGTTATGTTGATCGAAGGCGTCGACATCCACATCGAAGGTCTCTCTCGATTCCCCGGCCTGATTAACGCGCATGACCATCTGGACTTCGCGCTCTTTCCGCGCCTCGGCCGCGCCACATATCCGAACGCCACGGCATGGGCGAAGGATATCTATCATCCCGAAGACTCCCCTGTCGCCGAACATCTGCGCATCCCGAAGCACCTCCGCTTGCTATGGGGAGGGCTCCGCAACCTGATCGCGGGCGTGACAACCGTAAGCCATCACAACCCCTACGACGCGAGCTTCGATGACGGCTTTCCCGTTCGCGTGGTCAAGAACTACGGCTGGGCACACTCCCTCGCGTTCGACCCGGACATTCGCGCTCGCTTCGATGCGACGCCCCCAAACGCGCCCTTCCTCATCCACGCCGCAGAAGGCACCGATGCGGACGCCGCCGAGGAAATCTACCAGCTCGATCGCCTGGGGGTTCTCACTGAGCACACGGTCCTGATTCACGCTGTCGCCTTGGACGCGGCTGGCTGGCAGCTGGTGCGGGAGCGCAAGTGTTCCGTGATCTGCTGCCCGCGCTCCAACATGTTCACACTCGGGCAAACGCTGGACCCGCCGCCCGGCATTCCACTCGCCCTGGGCACGGACTCGCCGTTGACCACCGAGGGTGACCTCCTCGACGAAGTCTGCGCAGCTCAGCGGTTGCTGCATCGGGACGTTCTCGACATGGTCACGACCACTGCTGCACGCATCCTGCGGTTGCCCGCATGCGACGATTTCCTCGCCGCCCCCGCCTTCGCGCACCCGCCCGAGTTGGTGGTCATCGACCATAGCCTGCGCCTGATCAGCCCTCGCCTGGCACCCCAACTCCCGGAAGCTCTGCGCGACAAATTCTTCCCGCTGCACATCGACGGCCGCCCACCCGTGCTTGTCCGCCACAACATCCCGCTGTTGATCCAGGAAACCAGGCGCTACATCGAAGCCCCCATCCGGCTGGCCGGACGCGAGGTGCAGGCGTGACTTCGCTTCCCATTCTTCTCATCGAAGCCCACAGCCGCTGCAACTGCCGCTGCGAAATGTGCGACATCTGGAAATCCGCCGACGCCCGTGAATTCTCCCTCGCCCAACTCGAAGCCCAGCTCAATTCCATTCAGCGCCTGGGCACCCGCTGGGTCGTTTTCACGGGTGGCGAGCCTCTGATGCACTCCGGCCTGTTCGCCCTGTGCGCGCCCCTCCGCGCCCGCGGCATCGAAGTCAGCATTCTCTCCACGGGCCTGCTCTTTGAGCGCTACGCTGCGCAGATCACTCAGCATCTGGATAGCGCCATCGTCTCCATCGATGGGCCTCCCGCTGTACACGATAGGATTCGCCACACCGCCGGCGGCTTCGATCTGCTCGCCCGCGGCATCCGCGCCATCCATACCCTGCGTCCGGATTTCCCCATCTCCGCCCGCACCGTCGTTCAGAAACGCAACCACGCCTTACTCACGCAAACCGCGGCAGCGGTAAAAGACCTCGGCCTCAAATCGATTTCCTTCTTAGCCGCCGATCTCGCCTCACACGCCTTCAACCGCGCCGAGCCCTGGCCCGTCATCCGCCAAAACGAAATTGCGCTGAGCCCGGCCGAGCTTCCCGCACTCGATCAGCAGCTTGCAGCGCTCGCCCTGGACTCTTTTGTAATCGATAGCCCCCGGCACCTGCAGCGCATCGCGCAACATTTCCGCGCTCACCTGGGGCTGGAGCCGCACACCGCGCCACGCTGCAACGCGCCCGAAGTATCCGCGGTCATTGGCGCGGACGGCCTCGTGCAGCCGTGCTTCTTCCACCCGTCCATTGGGTCCCTGAACGGCGCCAGCCTCTTCAATGTCCTCAACAGCCCCCCTGCGGTCGCATTCCGCGAATCCTTGGACGTCGCCACCAACGCCACCTGCCAACGCTGCGTGTGCTCGCTGTATTTGCAATAGACCGGGCCTCACGAATTTACAACTTTTTTACAACTCTGATACGACTTCGCGGTGCGCTTGCCGTAACCTTGATCCAAGATGGCAGCCACAGCAGCTATATACGGACCTCCGCAATACCTACCGCCGGTGTTTTTACCCCAGCCGGCGCCCGTGCGGACAGAGATAGAAGAAGACTGGCGCACCTTGAGCGACGAAGACTTGATCGCTGCGTACCGTGAAGGCGACGGCTCGCGGACCCGCGAAGAAGTCGCCGACGAGTTGATCCGCCGTCACCAATCCCGCATCACCCGCTGGGTCTTCCGCTTTACCCACGACCGCGAATCCGCCGCCGATCTCGCCCAGGAAATCCTCTTCCGCGCCTATCGCAATCTGGACAAGTATCGCGGCGAGTGCCGCTTTTCCACATGGCTCTACGTCATCGCCCGCAACCTGTGCTTCACCGCGGTTCAAAAACGCAACAATGAACCGGTGTGGATCGCCAAATCGCAATCCACGGAACTGCCCGACCTGTGCTCCACGGACATCCATGCTTCCGTCGAGCTGGAACAATCCCGCCAGAGCAATTGGCGCTTTATCCTGGACACGCTGGACCGCACGGAGGCCAAGGTGATGATGCTGCATTACGGCCGCGAACTCCCGCTCAGCGATGTCAGCAGAATGCTAGGGCTCACCAACAAGAGCGGAGCGAAGGCCTATATCGTCAGCGCCCGCCGCAAGCTGGACGCGGCCATGAGCCTTCGCAAGCGGCTTAAACCGGCAGCCTGACTCGGAATCGCGCGCCTGGACCCGCGGGTTCCACCCACAGATCCCCCCCGTGGGACAGCACCGTCTTACGCGATAACGCCAAGCCCAAACCCACTCCATTCTGCTTGCCTGCCGTGACAAACGGCTGGAACAATTCCGCCGCAATCGACTGCGGAATGCCTGGACCTGTGTCGTCCACCGACACTGTCACCTCACCGCTCGCGGCCTGCATCCCTACGTTCACGGACCCACCTTGCGGCATGGCCTCAATCGCGTTGCCGATCAGGTTCTGAAACACGCGCTCCATGGGAGACCGGTCTAGAGGCAATTCCACGTCTTCCGCCACGTCGATCTTTACATCCACGTGGCTTGCCTCCGCCGTCGCCGCCAGGGGCTCGTAGGCGGCCTGCACCACTTCCCGCAGACGGCACACTTCGCGAGCATGTCCACGACCCTGCGTCACGTCCGCCAGTTCCTGCAACATGTTCTGCACCTGCCGCGACGCGCGATAAATATTTGCGGAGAGCCGTTGCACCTGGGCTTCGGAAAGCTCGTGGTCCACCAGCATCTCTGAGCCTCCATAAATCGCCGCCAGCGGATTTCGCAAATCATGAATGATCGAGGTGGACAAACGTCCAATCGTCGAAATACGCTCTTGGCGGATTAATTCCTCGCGCGCTTTGCTCAGAGAATGCGACATCACGTTGAACGACTCCGCCAGGCCGGCGATTTCGCCGCTGCCTTCGACCGGCACCTGGGCCGTGTAGTTGCCTCGACCGATCTCCACCGCCGCCGCGGCCAACTGGGCGACGGGCCGCAGCAAACGCCGGGTCAGCCAGTAGGTCAAGCTGAGTCCCGCGATAACGGCGCACACCCACACGATCATCAGTCGCTCACGCACCGCGGCGATCCGCAGGCGCGCCCCTTCAAAGGACCGCAAGATAGAAAGCCGCCCCACCTCGCGCCCTTCGATATCTTTCAGCGCGAATGCGGAACTGAAGTATTCCGCGCCCGCCAAACGCAAACGGCCTGGCGCCCCGTCGTCGGCTTTCGCAAACTCGGCGGCCGCCGCGGCGTCCAGCGTCGAGGCCGCCACGTGTTCGCCGGCGACAAACACGAAATCGCTTCCGCCTGTAGCGCTCTTTAAATCCGCAACGTGTTCGGAATCCACGGCGATACCGGCCACCAGTACGTTCAACAATCCCGCGCCGGGACCGGAGGCTACGTAGACCGGCGTCAGCACGGTCTGAAACAGCCGTCCGTCCAATGTCACAAACCCGCGCGCCTGGGCTGGGAAGCTCTTCGCAGCCGCGGGAACAAACGCGAGCGAGGCCACTTCGGGTCCCGCCACCTGCGCCAACACGCTCCCATTCGGAGCCGCCACTAAGAACAGGGTTCCTCCCTGCCCCACGCGGTCCCACACCTCGTGCGCCGTGTCCCGAATCGTGGCCCGATCACCGGTCCCGAACGCGGCACGGATATCCGGCATGCGGCTCAACACCAGGCTCACTGAGGCCAATTCCTCCACGCGCGCCTGCCATAGCGACTCGTACGCCTGAAAGCTCGCCCGGACTTCTTCTTCCAGGGAGTCCTCCGCGATGCGGCCGAATTGATCCTGGATCACCCATCCCAGCGCGCCAAACAGCACCGTGATCGCGATGGATGTGGATAGCAGAACGCGCCACAGCAGAGAAACGTTGCGAGTCGCGGCAGGCTTCATTTATGGACCGCCGGGTAGACGCCGTTCTCATCCGGCGGATCATGATAATCGTGCCCGAACTTATTGGAATGTGGAATCGCCAGATAGCCGCTCTCCGAGATAGGCAGCGCCGGCGCCACCATGGGCCCGCTATCCACGGTGATCAATTTGGCAGCCTGCGTCAGCGTCGCCTCCGTCGCACGCTCATGAAACACCCGCAGCTGGTACGTGCCTGGCGGAACATTGGCGATGCGGTATGTCCCGTCCTTCTGCGTGGTGGCGTAGTAAGGCGTGTCTAACACGACGATCACCGCGCTCATGGAGGCGTGAATATTGCAAAATACCCGCACAATCCCCGGACGTCCGAACAGCACGCTTTTCGAGCTGCCGGGAGGGTACAAGCCGATATCGAATTGCCGGCCGTTGTAATTGGAGAAAGCGTTGTGAAAGATCGGGTCTGAATTTGGAAAATCGATGGAGGTGCCCGCCTCCACTGCAAGCACGTGCGGCACGAAGGTTTTATTGCGCTGATCCATACGCGCCTTCAACCCCGTCCGCGCCGGAGGCAGCGCCGCATTCACCGGCTCCAGCCACACGACGACGCCGGAATAATCCAACCCTTTGCGGACCGCCGGGTCCTTGGAATCGCGCAGTTCCACCCGCCCCGAAACCGGTCCCGCCATCGCGGCAGCAGCCACCATGCCGGCGAGGACCGCCACCTGAGCCGCGCGCGTCACCACCCGGACTTCTCTAGAAGAGGTACGCAATCGCCAGGTCATAATGTGGATTCATCCGCGTCCCGCTCCCAAAATACGTCGTGCGTACCTGGGAGGCTTCAAAACTGGTCAGGATATTCGAACCCCAACGATACATGACATTCGCCCCGTAGGATTGATTCTTGGCCACGCCATCGCGCAATAAGTCGCGATTGCGGTCGTCCTGCTGCCCCCCGAAAAAATGGAACGTCGTGCGCTGCGACGCGATTATTTTCACCTGCGCCCATCCGCCTATGGCATGCACCGCCCGCGCGTCATACTCTTTCGCGCTCGAGAAAATACTGACCCCTTGCCGCAGTCCACCGATCACCCCGGTATTGCGCCCGTGGAAATACGTCCCGGTGAACTCCACGCGGCTTAGCGGCCGCAACAACCAATCCACTGAAAATATCCGTGAAGCCACCGAATCCCCCACCACGCGCGTCGAGCTGGCATGAAAGCCGGGAGCAATCTCAAATCGCCGGCTGCCCTTCTGCGTCCAGAATTCAAAGCGTCCCTGGTATCCAGGCCGCGAAGCAGCCAGCGAATCGGCGTACGCGCTCGACACGCCCGCTCCGCCTTCCGCCGTCTGATACACGCCGGCTTGCGCCCGCACTCCAGCCCGATCCCCCAGGGAACGGCGATGTTCCACGCGGAATTGCGGCTGCCATAACCATAAATTACCCGAGCCGGTAAGAGGCGAGATGCCCACCTGCGCCAGCGAATCCGGTTCCCGCGGAGCCATGATCGGTTTGTCGAATGCAAAACCGACAGTGGTATTCTTCCAAGCCAGATCCAGCGTAGCGATCCGCAACCGCATCGTCTGATTCAGTCCCGTACCCCCGCTGAAGAAGTCCATAAATACCGCGCCGTTCACCTTGGCGCCGCCCAACACGGTGGGACCGTCCAGCTTCAATCCTAAAACGCTCTGCCGGAACGTCCCGCCCGCGCCCACGGCTCTGCCCGCGGCGGGCAACACTAGAGGATACTGCGCCCCGCCCGAGTCCCGGCCATTGGCGAACGCATTGAACAGCAGCATTCCCGTCAACGTCACTGGCAAGCGGTTATCGCTGGCTACCCGCGTCTGATCCAGTTCTGCAATGCGACGCTCGGCCACTTCCACGCGTTCCACCAACGGAGCGGCATCTACCGCAGCGGCCGCCGAAGCATCTGCCGCAGCAGCCGGAGCCAGTTTCGCCTTCAGCGCCTGAATCTCACTCGTCAACTGGCGGTTCTGCTCCTCCAATTTCGCCAAGCGATCCAACACCTCCCGCATTTCAGGTGACTGCTGCGCGAACGCCACAGCGCACCAGCCCAGCACACACAGCATTCCTTTAGCTGTTCGCATGGTCCTCCCACAACTCCTGCAGCTTTCTGCACACGGCCGCCGGCGAAAATGGCTTGCCGAAAAACGCATCTGCCCCTGCCCCCAAAGCGCGAGCGCCGGCGCCCGCATCGGAAGCCGCGCTCACCACGATCACTGGCATGCCCCGAAATCGCTCCTCCGCCCGCAAACGTTCCGTCAACTCTATCCCTGTCATGCCGGGCAATTGCAGATCGGTCAGTACCGCCGCCACCGCCGATCGCTCCAGAAAACTCCAGGCGGCCTCTGCCGATGCGGCCCGCTCCACCGTCACATCGCGAAGTCCCTGCAGCGCCACTTCAAGAATGACGGCGCAATCCGAGGCGTCGTCTACCACAAGCACCGTTCTCATGGTAGAAAGCGATACCCCACGCCGTGCATGGTCAGAAAATGCCGTGGAAGTTCTGGCTCAGGCTCCAGTTTTTGCCGCAATCGGACCACGTGCGCATCCACTGTGCGGGTATTGGGAAACGAATCGTAGCCCCACACCGAGTTCAGAATCACTTCGCGCGAAAGCGCTCGCCCTGGATTCTGTAGGAAAAAAGCCAACAGGTTGAATTCTGCCTTGGTTGTGCGAACCTCTTCGCCCGCGCGCTTGACCTCGCGACGGTCCAGATCCACCTCCACGTCCGCGAACCCCAGCGAGGGAGCGGACCCCTGCCCCGTCCTCCTCAGGATCGCGCGTATGCGGGCCAGCAGTTCCCGCGTACCGAAAGGCTTCACTACATAATCGTCCGCGCCTATTTCGAGCAGCAGGACCTTGTCCAGCTCATCCCCCATCGCGCTTAACACGATCACGGGAGTGTTCACGGACGCCGCCCGCAGCCGCTTACACACCTCGACGCCGCTCAACCCGGGCATCCGCAGGTCCACCAAAATGAGGTCCGGCCGAGCCGACAACGCCGTTTGCAACCCGAGCGCCCCGTCCGCGACCAGAATGGGCCGGTAGCTCTCGTTTTCGAGCATCACCCCAATGGTGTCGCGCAAACCTTCGTCGTCATCGATCACTAGAATTGTCTGCATCGGTCCGGTGCTCTCAATCCATTGTAGACAGTGGTCCGGAAGACTACAGAACTGAATTTGCAGCGTTTGCAGCGATTTGGATGTTTCGCGCGCGCGTGAGCGGGGAAAGGGGGCTTAGTTTGTAGCCAGGAGTCGGGTGCTCCTCATCGGAGAACCCGGCCGGTCCCGCGTTACACCGCTAAGAGTGGCATTCTAGACACTGCCACGAGGGCCGTCTCCCCGTAAGGGGCGATGTGCGATGGGTTCTTTCGCCGTTGAAGAATGCTAGCCAACGAGCCTCCCGGCCGCGTGGAGTAAAATCGCGGATCGAGGCGCCTCTAAATAGAAAGATGGGAAGTACCGATTACAACTGGTTCAAATCCGCGATGCGCTTCTCCACCGCTTTGGTGAAGCTCTCCACGTCCGCCGCCGGATAGTATGCCGCGCGGAAGGCATCCTGAATCTGTTGGTGGGACAACTGTTTCAATATTCCACCCACCCATCGAACATGGTCTCTGGGGATGTCTCTACCAATCCACATTTGCGAAGTAATGTTCGGCGCGGCAGTCCGTCCAAACAGCCGCACCGGCTGCGTCAGAAGCGTATAAGGCAGCGGGATAACGGGAACCACGCCCGCCATCTTGGGCCACGCGGGAGCCGCGAAATCCACCTCTTTGTTGGTGATCTTCGTGATGAAATCCGAGCTGTTGTATATTTCCGCGTCGCCCTTGGGGGTCACTGCGGGCCAATGCGAGCCCGTGCCGCCGAAGGTCGCGCCCAGGTCGCTGACGACATACTGTCTGCCGTCGGTCATCTCATAGATCGAATTCTGCGAATCCTTCATGTCGACGTTATTGATAATCGCCATCATGACGCGCAAGCCGTCAAACTCACGGGTTCCTTTAAAGGGATTGCTCGACCACTTCCACAGCCCCAGTTTCTTGCGCTCCATACGTTCAAAGCGGGCGTCTTTAATGCCGCCCTCTACCTGAAATTCGGAGCCGCGCTTCAATTTCGGCAGATTCTGGATCGGCATCGTAGGGACAACGTAATCTTCGTCCGTCATGAAACCGGCCGCCCAAATCAGGCGCGTGGCCGCAGTTTCAGGACGTACTTCCGCTCCCAGTTTCACTTTCCACTTCACACCCTGGCTGTCTTTGACCACAAACTTCGGACTATTTCCGTCCGGATCTTCCTCCACGAATACCAAAGTGCCAGCCGGGGCATGCGCCTTGCCACCTTGCCCATACATCAGATCCCGCGAGGTGATATCGGTGGGATCCCGCCACAAGGCACGCAAATCCTCTTCGCTGTCTTTGGCAGACGTCTCGGCGATGCCCCAGAAAAGCGCGACACCCACGAGCGCCATACAAGCCGTTTGTGCTGGTCGTAATTTGAACATAAATCTTATTCCTTTGCCGTTGAACCTGCCACCACCGCGTCATGCACCGCATCGCGCACCGCGATCTTCACCGCCTCATTCACCGTTTGCTGCAAGCCGTCCCTGTCGATATCCAGTTTCTTGCCGCTCTTGGAGGCCAGCTGATCTAACACCGGCCCCACCGCCGCCATCGATTTCGTAACTGCTTTTGCCACTTTCCCGGCGACTTTGGAAACGGGGATGCCGGCCGACTTTCCACTCTCCCAATCCAACTCGAAGACCTTCGTGATTTTGCTGGCGATGGCGGTATCCTTCATCAGGATGCCCACCTCGCGACGCATGTCGAGTTCAAAGCGGCGCAGGCTCTGACTTCCGAGGAAGACACGCGCACCGTCGCACACAATGCAGCGTACATGCAGGCGTAGAGCGTTCGAATGACGGACCAGCAGGTTTGGATTGCTGGGCTTCACGCTCCCGATCACGCGGATCTCGACGCCGGCCGTGGCCTTTTCCTCCAGAATTTCCAACATCCCCTTGTCGCTGATCTCCAGGTCGTAAATCAGCAGGCTTGTCTTCGCGCTCTTGAGTAATTCGGCGAGCTTCTGACGGCTGTTCACCGGACTCACCAGGAAAGAACTGCTGGCGCTCACGTAGGGTTGCCGGTTGCTGTCGGCAATGAAAAGTTTGCCCGCTTCCTGCACCAGCTTGGTATTGGTCGTCATCACTCCCAGGCTGCGGGACTGTTCGATATCCGAGCTGGTAAAGTTGAACGCCAACACGTATAACTTCTTGCGATCCACGACCATGTACTTGCCGTGGTAGCGGGCCAGATCGTCGCTGGTGCGCGAAACCGTGGCTCCGGCCCCCAGCAAGCGACTCTCCAGACCGCGCAAGCGCTTCTCCCCGCCGCGATTCGTGAACGCAATCAGAGCCGTCACCGATACGCCGCGCTTCACGGCGTTCACCAGTGCGGATTCGATGTGTTTCTCATCGAAACGGAAGATCATGATCTCAACCGTCTTCCGCGCGGCGTTGATGGCCTTCAGCAACGGTTCGCTACCGTCGTCGGGTTGGATGAAAAGTTTCAAGCGTTCTCCCTACTAACTTGGAGGTTTGAACGGGACATACTGTTTCCTTTCTTCTGCATCCTTATACCGCCTGCGGCTCCTCTGACGGAGCCCCAAACTGCAGCGCACTCAATTCGGCGTACAGCCCGCCCGCCTTCGCCAAGTCATCATGCTTGCCGGTTTCCACGATCTGCCCGTCCTTGACCACGAAAATCACATCCGCGCGCCGGATGGTTGCTAACCGGTGTGCCACGACGATGGAGGTACGGCCTTCCATCAACCGGTCCAGAGCCTCGAAGACCAGCTTTTCCGACGCCGCATCCAGCCCGCTGCTGGGTTCATCCAGCAGCAGAATGGGCGTGTTTCGAATCACCGCTCTGGCAATGGCGATGCGCTGCTGCTGTCCACCGGAAAGAGTCACTCCTCGCTCGCCTACAATCGTGTCGTAGCCTTCCGGCATCTTTTCGACGAACTCATCCACGTTGGCCATCTTCGCCGCCTCCAGGATTTCCGCACGGCTGGCGCTTGGTTTCCCGTAGGCGATGTTCTGCCAGATCGGGCCATGAAACAGGATGGTGTCCTGCAACACGAAACTCATGTGATCCCGCAACGACTTCTGCTTGAAGTTGCGAATATCCTGCCCGTCAATCTTGATCGCCCCCGATGACGGATCGTAAAAACGCGGAATCAGGCTCAGCAGAGTACTCTTGCCGGAACCAGTGGGACCCACCAGCGCGGCCACCTGTCCGGCAGCAATTTTCAGCGACAGATTTGAAATCAAGGGCCGCTCGGCATCGTAGCCAAACGTGACGTTTTCGTATTCGATCTCGCCTTTGAAGGAACCGACGTTTTTTGCGTCCTTGCGATCCTTCACCTCATTCTTCGTCTCCAGTACTTCACTGATGCGTTCATAAGCAACGGCGGCCTTGGAGTAGGTGTCCGCCATCTTCGACAGCTCCTGCATCGGCTTGTACATCTTCGCGAGGTAAGAGATGAATACGATTAATGAGCCGGCCGTTAACTGTCCGGCCATCACCATGCGCGCGCCGTAAAACAACACCACACTGGTGCCGGTAGCCACGATGATTTCCACTAGCGGGGTGAGCTTGGCTTTGACGTTGCGCGCCTTCAGCCCGGCCTCCACTGTTTCCAGGCTCTCGTCTTCCAGGCGCTTTTGCTCGTATTCTTCGCGCGCGAACGCCTTCACCACGCGAATCGAAGTCAGAACTTCCTCGACCATCGAAACGATCTGGCCTTCTTTCTTGCGCACCTCCCGCGAGAATTTCTTGATCAGCCGCGTGTAGCGATAGATCACTAAAAATAGCAACGGCGTGACGGATAGCGCGATCAGCGTGAATCTCAGATTCAGGTACATCATCACGCCCACCATGCCCACCAACGTGACGCTTTGAATCACCGCCGTGAGCATGCCGGACGTCACGAAGCTCTGGATAGAGTCGATGTCGCTGGTCACGCGGCTGAGCAAATCTCCGGTCTGCTTCTGATCGTGGTAAGAGAGCGACAAGCGTTGAATGTGGAAGTAGATGTTCTTGCGCAGGTCGTGGGTGACCCATTGGCCGGCCGTAGTGGTAAAGCGCTTCTCCGCGTAGGAACACAGCGCACCCCCCGCCGCGATCACCAGCGTAGCCACGGCGGCAAAGATCAAAATGCTGTTTTTATCGATGCCGGATATTACCTCCAGCCAAGGAGGAAGAGCATGTTGCCCCAAGACGCTGTCGAACACAACCTTCAACGGCCACGGTTCCAACAGGTTGAAGAAGGCCTCACTCACGGCGGCAAGGAACGCCAACGCCAGCAGCTTCCGATACGGCTTAACTAGATTGATGAGCGTACTATGCCGCACGCTTTCTCCCTGGATTTAGCATTGTGTTGGCCACCGACCCTCTATCTAATAAGAGCCACCACAAAGGATTACGTTTCGTAACTACCGGTGTCGAAACTTATTCACAGTGGTGCGTATCTCCTAAGCAGAATGAAGATGTTATGGGCATTTACGCTGCTGGCCCGAGAATTGTTGGCGCAGGGCGATTTGGGAGGGCCTTCGGCACAGCCCCAGGGGCCCCTCGGACAAACTGAGTCCGTAAGGCCTGCCGTCAAGTTAGCGCTTATTCCCGCTCCGGCGCGGCCTCGCTTCACTCTCGGGGCGCGCTACAAGTGGGTGGCGAAGAGCTCGGTCAGTCCTGTGACGGTAGGCGGCTTTATGTTTTCCTCCGCCCTCACCACCGCCCGAAACGCTCCGGTGGAATATGGGCCGCATTGGGACGGCTACGCCAAGCGAATTGGGCTGCGCATCAGCACCGGAGCCACCAGCCGCATAATGGAGGCCAGCCTGGGGGCGTTGTGGCATGAAGATCCTCGCTACGTTCGCACAACGGGTCGTGGAGCAGGCTATCGTCTGCTGTACGTAGTCCGTATGGCGGTCATGGCTCATAATGAGCGCGGCGACGTAGTGCCGGCCTACGCCCGTTACATCACCGTCCCTGCGAACAGCTTTCTTTCCAATGCCTGGCGGCCCGACAGCCAGACCAGCATGCACGATTCCCTGGTTCGCGTGCCCTTGTCATTTATGGACCGCATCATCGCCAACACTTTCAGTGAGTTCTGGCCGCGTAAGAAGTAACGTCAATTACATTTCGTGCCTCTAACCTAATAGAGGTGTTTTCTATGAAGTTCCTCCTGGCGGCTACCCTCCTCATCTCGTCGATTCTTTGTGCCGCGGATGACGTTCGCCTTAAGCCCTTCAACGATGCGGTGGCAAAGTATGCCGCCATCCAAAAGACTGCTGTTGCCAAGGCACCTGCCCTTCCCAAGGAAGCGACGCCGGAGCAAATCGTAGCCCAGGAGAACAGCTTGGTGGCGACCATCCGACTCGCGCGCCCGAGGGCTAAACAGGGCGATGTTTTCACCCCCGCGGTACTCCCGATTTTTCAGAAAATCATCAAGGACTACCTATCCGGGTCGGTGAATAAAGAGAATCGGGATACGGCCAAGCAGGGCAATCCCAAATACCAGAAGGAAAAGGGCGAGAAGGATCCGGTAATGAAGGTGAGCGCGATTTACCCCAAGAGCGCTTCCCTCTCCAGCGTACCTCCGGGATTACTGGCTGCATTACCCGTCCTACCCATGCACATCGAGTATCGTTTCGTCGGCTCCACGTTGGTGCTGTGGGACAACCTCTCCAACCTGATCATCGATTACATTCCAGGAGCAGCACCAAGCCTATGAAGCGCACATTTCTTTTCGCGACAGCGATCGTTGTCAGTTTCCTAACGCCGTGGGCCAGGTCGGCCGACCCGTTGGAACTAAAGCTGCCCAACACAAAGGGCAGCTTTCGTTTCGCGGTCATTGGCGACACGGGTACCGGCGATCAACGCCAGCGCGATGTGGGTGCGATGCTCGAGAGGTATCGCGAAGCTACGGAGTTCGAAACCGTGGTCATGATGGGCGACAATCTCTACGGCGGCGAGTCTCCCAAAGACTTCAGGGACAAATTCGAAGTTCCCTACGCCCCTCTGCTGAGCAAAGGCGTGAAGTTCTATGCGACTTTGGGCAACCACGACAATCCCAACCAAAGCTCTTACGAGAAATTCAACATGAAGGGCCAGCGCTACTACACCTTCCGGCCGCGGGATGGCATCCGCTTCTTCGTGTTGGACAGCACGTACCTGGACAAAAAAGAGTTGGATTGGCTGGAGAAGGAGCTAAGCGTTTCCGGCTCTGAGTGGAAGATCGCGTACTTTCACCATCCGCTCTATTCATCCGGGGAGACGCACGGTTCCGCTATCGAGATCCGGAAGGTTCTGGAGCCCTTGTTCTTGAAATACGGGGTGTCCCTGGTGCTCAGCGGACACGAACACTTTTACGAACGCATCAAACCGCAGAAGGGAATCCAATACTTTGTGGTAGGCGGCTCCGCGAAAGTCCGCAAAGGCGACATCCAGAAAACGGATCTGACCGCCAAGGGTTACGATTCCGACAATTCGTTCATGCTGTGCGAGATCGACAAAGACACACTGTACTTCCAGGCGATTTCCCGCACGGGCATAACCATCGACAGCGGGAGTTTCGAACGTGTGGACGCGCCCAAGGCGCAATCCGCCGCTCAGTAGCCGAGAGTAGGAGAACTTTTGCTGTACACTTTGGGCAGGAGTTACTAGTTATGCGGCATCTTTGGCTTTCGTTCTTATTTATCCTGTGCGGGTCTCCGATCCTGACCGCCGGTCAGGTGTATGGCGCCTTGCGGGATGCCAGCGGCAAGGGGATGCCGGGAATCCAGATCATCATTATTTCTCCCGCCAAAACCCCCTATGAAGTCAAAACCGGAGCCGACGGTAGTTACCAGGTTTTCGTAAAAGAAACCGGCAAATGCGAGTTTCAGGCGCACTACGGCGGAAAAGCTCCCGCTACCGCGAACGTGTTCTCGTACGCGGATCCGGCGAAGTACGAATTTGAACTCGCCGGCGGTACTCTTAAGGCCAAGTAGAGATGGCTGACGAAGAGTCGTTGCCGCGAACCGGCAAGACGAATCGCTGGGCAAGACTCAGCGGCCTGCTGCGTGACCTGGCCACTCCGTTAACAGTCGCGATCGTCGGCTTGCTGGCTTCGGTCTATGTCAACAACAAGCAAGCGGGGGAAGCCAACCAGAGGGCCTTCGCGGAACTGGTCAGTCAGCGCGAGTCCGCTGACACCAACTTACGCATCGAAATGTTCAAGACCGTGCTGGAAGGGTTCCTCAAGCAAGGCACGGACAACATCCCCGACCAGATCCTAAAGCTGGAAATCCTGGCTTACAATTTCAATGAATCGCTGGATCTGGGGCCTTTGTTCCAGGATGTGTTCAGGCGCGTAAAAGGCAACAATCCCAATGACCCGAATCGCGCCCGCCTCACGCAGGTGGCCGCCGACGTAGTGGCCAAACAAGCCGAGGCTCTCACCTTCGAGGTGGGGGTCGCGAAAGGCGCCCTGGTCGATTTTGAGGAACTTCAGAAGTCTCCCGGGGGCCTGTCCAATCTCATCAATGAGGTGGCGCGCCTACACTACAAAAATGAGACGGACCCCCTGCGGCACCCGGAACGGCGCTTTAAACTGGACGTCTTCGGACGCGATGCCACGCAGCAGGAACTCACCGTGCATCTGGTGATCGGGCCTCCCGGCGAAGTGGGTCCGGAGGCCAAGCCGGAAATTGATGTGACGTTCGCGGTCGGCTATTTTGACTTCCCGGCAATCAATAATACACGCCTGTCGAACGGAGAACGGTGCGCCGTGGTGGTACGCAACATGGATGACTCCAGCGCCAAAATCAGCCTGATCTATTTCCCCGCCAACCGGGCCGGCTTAAAAGATCGCATGTACGTCGAGGAAATCCTGAATCAGATGACCCAGATCAAGTGAGCCCAGCCCCATTGCGGCACAAAGCGAGCTATGTAATACTACGGCCGAGGTGAACAGCGATGCGAAGAGCAACTAGAATCGGTCTCATTCTGCTGGGCAGCACGGTCGCGGTAATGGCGTCGACCGAGCAGACCCGCGCCATGGCCTCGGATTGTTTTTGCTGCCTGTGTAACTACCTGTTCGGCTCCTAAGCTGTATCAGGGCTACGCAGTAGGCGGTTAACGAAGTCGCAGCGCCTTTAGATCGCATTCGTTCGCAAACAATTCCGTCCTCCGGTCTCATTCGATGCACCTCAGTGTGCCTGGCATCCAGAGCGTGCGGGGACGGGGGCGTGGGGCCCAAAGCCCTACCCCCGCCCGCTCACCCTGCGTCCGCGCCGTTGCGACAATTACTGCTTGATGGCGATGAACCAGGAAGCAATGATCGGACCCTGTGGACCTCGGCCCTTACCGCCCGGCGCCACGCCGGCGGCTGGTGCCGGAGCCGGACCACGCTCAGGCTGAAAGAGGTAAGCGTTGTGCGACACGGGATCGACTGCAATCGTCTTGGCGCCCACGAGCGTGGCGACGGTGGCAACCGTGGTGTACTTGTCGGGCGAATCCTGATGAACGACCGTCACGTTGCCCTCACCTCCGTTGGGGATGTAGATCAGCTTTTTCGCCGGGTCCCATCCCAGGGCATCCACGCGGGTGCCGTTCTTTATGCTGGCCACGACTTTGCCCGTGCTTGCGTCGACGACAACGGAGGTACCGCTGCAGCCGGAGAAAATGCGGTTCGACGGTGCATCATACGCGATACCCGTCGGCCCCTCACAAGGTGCAAGCGGCCAGGAAGCGGTTGCTTTCCAGGTCTTGACGTCGATTACCTGGATGGTGTTCTTGCTTTCATTGTTGACGAAGATGTGGCCTTTGCCATCGGCGGCGGCGCCTTCGGGCGCAGTGTCCTCAAGTGGAACAGTCGCGACGATGTCGCCGGTCTTCGGGTCGATCGCCGTCAGAGTGCCGATCGGGCGGCTGTGATTCGTGAGGATAATCTTGTCATCCGGCTCATCATACATAATGCCGTCCAAACCTCCCGATTCGATCTTGATTTGCTTCAGAACTGCAAACGTCTTGAGATCGAACATGGTGACGGTTGAGTCACCCCCATTGGTCGTAAAGCCGTGCCCGGCCTTGGTAGCCAACCCGGCTCCATGTACGCCTGGAGTGTTCAGCATGTCAGCCAGCACTTTACCGGTGGCGCCTTCGATCACCATCAAGTGGTTCGCCCTCGAAACGAAGACGCGTCCAGTACCTGCTTCAGCGGCGATATAGTCCGTGCCTCCATCAGCCTTAATATCGAATTTCTCAACCTTAAAAGTCTGCGCACTCCCGATGCCGGGTATGGCAAGGCTGAATACGAAGAGAATCGCGGGTGCGATGATCGAGCGTTTGGTCATAGGATCTCCCTTGGTTTGCCGAGTGATTAATTTCGTCCCCCGGGAGTTCCATGTTTGATTCCCAGAGCGATTGGTTTCGTGATGGCGCGCTGCATATGCTGCTGCTCCGATGCTCTCCGGCGCGACCTGACTACTTGTGAACGGACCCATCGGCGTTCACCGTGAACTCCGAATTCCTCCCTTTGATCTGAATTGCCGCCTCGTACGCCACCGTGGCACCGAGCGTGAGTATTTCCACTCGTTTTACTGCTCCCCCCGTAGCCTTCTTCTCAATCGCCTGCCTTGCGCCGACGGGAATCGCCGTGATGTCCACTTCCTCTTCCACGGAGGTGATTTTTCCCGTTGCATCCAGCATGAGGTCCCGGGCCTTACCATTTACCTTCGTCTCCACTTCGTACATCGTCTTACCCTTCTCCACTTCTTTGGAAAGACCGACTAGCGTGGCATGCTTAGTCTGCTCGCGGACAGTTGCCTGCACAGCAGGAGGTAGACTCTCCAGCTTCAGTTTGGTGTCGGCTGCACTAGCAGTAGCCAGTATCACGACTCCCAGGATGGCAAACGTAAGTTTTCTCATGGAACGACCTCAATGGAAGTATACAGGACGATGTTGAAGAAGAGTGGTGGACCCGGAGTGACTCGAACACTCGACCTCCTGCGTGTCAAGCAGGCGCTCTAACCAACTGAGCTACGGGTCCATTTGTTATGGAATTGGTACCGCGATTCGTTCAGAGCGTTTTAAGGCGCGACCGATTCCAAGACTCTCATTGTACAACGTATCTCTGAGCTGACACAGCGCGGAGGGAAGCCATTTTCGACCGGGCGAACAACGCTAGGCTTTAGCCGTTTGCCTCTGCATCCTGACTCGCCCGCACTTTGGACACTTCCATTTTCGCTGCCCGTGGTAGATGTGGCCTTTGAGCTCGCGCATCGGAGACTTGCATTTCTTGCAGGTCATGCTGCTTTGAGGGTCGCATAGGGTGACTGTGCTTTACGAGTTTTACTTACAAGCCCTGGAAGCCGACAGTTGGACGGCGGCGCTGTCAGCATCAGTCCGTTTGTCACCCACGGAGACTGGCGTGAATTCCCCCCCAGCGATCTCAGTCTTAAGTTCTGCGCACACTTCATCCGGTCTGACTCTGGGTTCGGATAGGCGAAATGTTGCCCCAGAGGTGGACGAGTGCTCCGCGGAGCACGAGAGGACGAGGAAAGAAGCGGAAACCAGAAGAAACCTGCTCATGAGCTTCAACCGCTCATTGTTATGCGCCGGGTTAGGCGCGGGGTTATGCGCAGGCGAGTCTCTATACCCTGTGACTAAGTTCTTCTGCACAGCCTGGGTGTCCACAATTGCAGGAAAGTTCCAGCGTCCCGGCAGCATCGTGGCAAATCGGACTGCAATAGTCGCCATCCTTAGGAGCCGCACAGTTGCACGCGGGGTGCGCGCATGTTTTGACTTCGGGCATAGGTTTAAAAATTTCCTCTCACTGACCAGATCTAGTTTCTTTGCAGGGTGTTACTACGAATCCATTTATAAACTCCGGCTTTTTGCCGTAAACCGCAAGAACCAGATTGAGCATCTCTAAGTGGCGCACGATTTGGACCCTGAATTGCAGGCAGGAAGGCATGGTTAACAGACAAGAAGTCCTGCACGAACTCAAGGAACTGAAACAGTTGGAGTTCCGGCTTGTGACCCTATGGAACGGATTGCGGAGAGCAGGAAGAAACGTTCAACCTTCATTTGTTCTGTCGCTAGGAGAATTGGAAGTTCGCGCGATGCGACTGGAAAAGCTGTTGGGCATCTGAGCTGGTACCCGGGCCGCGGATCATCGACTACCTCACGGGGAAGTAGCCGAGATAGTGCAGCAGAAGGTAGATCACGCCCAATGCAAGAAACGCCATCAAGATACGTCCCGGAACGGAATACTTCGGAAGATCAGGTTGGGTCATACAGGTTAGATTCCAGCGCCTGGAAGCTGTTACCGTCGCATGGCTCCGCGTTGGGACGGGCAAGCAGAATCGGCCGAGTCCTGGTAGCAACGGGCGCGGACGCCACGGATGTCGCGATCACAATACCGTTTGGGCCGGCGATGCTAGAAAGATTTTACGGTATGAAGCTGTGGCAAATGAGCGTAATTTCTTCCCCCTAAGCCACTCTTGCGAATCAGCTTACCAACTGATAAATAACAACTTAGCGATTTACGATCTAAGAATTTATTTTCGCAAACAGGAGCGGTTTGAAATGCATCTATGAGGTATGGCAACATACTCTGATCCTCAACGGCTCCAAGAGGAGTACGACATGTACGTCAGCATGTGGAACGATGCCAAGCAGGTGGATGGACCTGACGCGCCGATCACTGCGTTCGCAAGAAGTCTGGTGGACCAAGTGGCGGAAGAGCTCAAGGCGCTCCGTAATCCGATCGCGGCCTGACTGTGGCAATGCGTTGGCGCATGCGCGGGGAACGTTCCCGCGGCTACTAGCCGTGTGTTATAGTCACCCCGATATGAAACTTTTCGCCGCGTTAGCGGTGGCCGCAGGCTTGGCTTGTGCACAAACCCCAGCTGCTCCCGATGGGGGCGCGCTCTTCAATGAAATGTGCGCGTCCTGCCACAATGGCTCCCTTGACCGCGCGCCGAATCGGGAGGCGCTTCGCTCGATGGCTGCCGACCGGGTTCTTGCAGCGCTGGAGCGTGGAGTCATGGTCTCCGTAACGGTCCGCCGCACTACCCCGGAACGACGAGCCATCGCGGAATTCGCTAGCGGCAAGAGCCTCGCCGACGTGTCGACTACGAAGCCGCTTGCCAGCGCGATGTGCGCGGCTGGTGTTGGGAGAGCCTTCAATCCTACGAGTGGCCCCGCATGGATCGGCTGGGGCCAGAACAGTTCCAATACCCGCTTCCAATCGGCACCCGGACTCACGGCCGCTGACGTCCCTAAGCTGAAGCTGAAGTGGGCCTTCGCATTCCCCACCGACATCATCTCGAACGGCCAGGCCGCCGTCGCAGGTGGCCGCGTGTTCATCGGCAGCAACAGCGGCATGGTGTATTCGCTGGACGCACGCTCGGGCTGCATCCATTGGTATTTTCAGGCGGACACATGGGTCCGCGCGGCGTTTAACTTCGGACGCATCGCGACACCCGCCGGTCCCGTCGAAGCGGCCTTCTTTGGCGACGGTGGAGCGACGATGTACGCAGTGGAGGCCGCCACTGGAAAACAGATCTGGAAAACGGAAGTGGACCCTTATCCGGTGGCCCGCGTCACAGGCACCCCTAAACTGCACCAGGGCCGCCTGTATGTGCCCGTGGCATCCGGCGAAGAGGGACCCGGCGGTGTCGCGACCTATGAGTGCTGCAGGTTCCGCGGCAGCATCGTAGCCCTGGATGCGGCGACGGGCAAACAGATTTGGAAGACGTTCACGATTGACGAAGAAGCCAAGCCGACGAAAAAGAACTCTGTCGGCACCCAGCTGTGGGGGCCGTCCGGCGCGCCCATCTGGAGTTCGCCCGTCATCGACACCAAGCTAAACCGTCTTTATGCGACGACGGGCAACAATTATAGCGATCCGGCGACGCGCACCTCCGACGCGTTTCTCGCACTGGACCTGACCACCGGAAAGATTTTGTGGAGCCGCCAGATGACTCCGGCGGACGCCTACGATGTCGCGTGCCGCATGCCGGACAAAACCAACTGCCCCGAGGTGGATGGACCGGACTTCGACTTCGCGGCTTCGCCCATCTTAGTGGACCTCGCCAATGGCAAGCGCGCGCTGGTCGCAGGACAGAAATCGGCTTACGTGCATGCGCTGGATCCGGATCAGCAGGGCGAAGTGATCTGGTCGAAGAAGATTGGCCGCGGCGGATCGGCGGGCGGAGTGCAGTGGGGCTCGGCCGCGGACAATGAAAACGTTTATGTGGCTTTGTCGGATGTCGGCCGGGTGATGCTCACCTATAGTCAGGCTACGGATGCGGACCCGAAGGTGGGCGGAGGCATGTTCGCTCTGCGGCTGCGCGACGGCAATCAGGTTTGGTACACGAAGCCTGCCGAATGCGGGACCAAGCCGCGCTGCAGTCCCGCGCAATCTGCCGCCGTAACAGCGATTCCCGGGGTGGCTTTCTCCGGGTCCGTCGACGGCCACATGCGCGCGTATGCGGCCAAGGACGGCAGGATCGTGTGGGACTTCGACACCATCCGAGACTACCCGACCGTAAACGGCGTGCCTGGACGGGGCGGTTCGCTGGACGGCCCCGGTCCCGCGATCGCCGGTGGCATGGTGTACTTCAATTCCGGGTATCCGACAGCGGGCGGCCAGTCCGGCAACGTCCTGCTGGCCTTCTCAGTGGACGGCAAGTAAAAGCCGCCTACACCGAAACGTCATCGCCCACGCGAATTATCCTCCCCGCGTGCACGGGCGCAATGCGCGTATTCACGGTGAATCGATAGAAATGTTTGAACGCCGCGGCATTCGCCCACGTGGGTAATTGCGCCTGCCGCAGTTCGGCGAAGCGCTTCTGGAACCCAGTGTCCTGGGCTCCCGTGAAGGGATCGCGCGAGGGCACCACGCAGCGCTCGCAAGGATTGACAGCTTCGATTTCCACTTCGCCGGCTCGGAAGATTCGCCCGTACAGCCGGTCTTCCCAGAAGGCTTCGGAAGGAGCAAATTCAATATTCGCGCGGAAGCGCCGCCGCGTTTGCTCCACCGGTAGACCAAACCATTCGGCCACCTTCGCGAGCGAGGCCTGCGACACGAACGTCGGCCCCGGCGAGACCAGATCGTCCGGGAATCCAGTGTCGGCATTCTCGCGCCACTCCAGTGGATCGCCGAGCCTCTCGGAAAACCATCGCGCGATGGCATCGCCTTCACGCAGCAGCGAGAACGCTTTGCCCTCCAGCGCCACTTCCAGGCGCGGGATATCGAAGCGAGCCCGGAGCGAGTGAATCTGCTGCCGGTTCTTCCCGTTCACGAATCGCCCGCGGGCATCGAGCATGGCCCAACGGCGATCGAACTCGAGTGCCCCGCTTGGCAACACAAGCGCATTGTCGACGCTCACCGGGTCCAGACCCTTGATGGGATGAAGTTGGATCAGGCTGACGTTCATCTCGCCCCGGAGGCTTAGAAGATTAACTTCAAGCTACCCTGAGTCTGCCGCGACGGAGTAGCCGTCGACGTGATCAGGCCGGCTGCGGCCGCATAGGCACTGCCGTTGGCGACGTTGGGATTGGGTACGCCAAACGTCGTAGTATTGCTGAAGACACTCGGATTCGGGGTGCCGAAGTTCGCCCGGTTGGCGAGGTTGAAGGCTTCGGCGCGGAATTGTAGCGTGAAGCGTTCGTTGATCGTGGTGTTCTTGCTGACCGCTACGTCGATGGAGGCCAGGCCGGGTCCGCGAAATGCGCCGCGGCCGACATTGCCGTAGATACCGGCCTGCGGTACGGAGAACGCGTTGGGATCAAACCAGCGGGTGGGCTCGCCCAGGATCACTTTACCGGTGAAGGCTGGATTGAAGTTGGGGCGATCGGGATTGCGCGTGTCGCCGTCACCGGAACGATTCGATCCCAGGGTGGGTGTAAAGGGGAAGCCGCTCAACAAGGTGGTGATGCTGCTCACCTGCCAGCCGCCTGCCAGTTTGCGGACCACCGCCCCGCCGCTCTTTCCGAAGGGCAGAGCGTAGCTGGCTGTCAGAGTCGACTGGGCCTTCACATCCAGGGCCGAGGGACCCCAGTCGCGATGCAGATCGTTACGATCCAGGATCATCTGCGGCTGGTTGTTGCCTTGCGCTCCGGTGAGCGCGGAGTTCAGATCCAAATTCTTGGACCATGTGAAGTTGCCGCGGAATTGCAGGCCGTGCGACATGCGGCGCGTGACTTCCACTTGTAGGGCGTTATAGCTGCTGTTGCCTTCGGACATCCAGAAAAAGCCACCGGAGAGATTGTTATTGGGCCGCGTGGCGACCGGAATATATCGCTCCCCTTGCGCCGCCAGACCCCGCGCAGTGCCGGTGCCACCGGAGACGCAACCGGTTGGGGTGTTGCAAGTGAGCGCCGCGACGCTATTCAGGTCGACACTCAGCAAGCCATGGTAGCCAAACGTGCCGAGGTAGGCCACGCGAACCGACATGTTTTCACTCAACTGATGTTCCACGGAGAGGTTCCAGTTTTGCAGCACCGGAGTTTTTGCATCCGCTTGCACGCCCTGCGGCGCATAAATGGCGCAGGCCGGAGGACGCACCGTAACGCTACAGAAGGGCGGCAGAGCCACTCCCGGTTTCACCGGGATGGAGTTGAAGATCGATCCGGTATAGGTGATAGAGCCGTTCTGAGGCGGAATCGAATTCAGGAGGAACGCTAGGTTGTCGATCAGCGTGTAATAGGTTCCGAAGCCCGCGCGAATGGCAGTCTTGCCGTTGCCTCGCACGTCCCAAGCCAGGCTGACCCGTGGAGCGAACAACTTCTTGGCGTTGTTCTTGGTGAAGGCCGACTTGCCGGTGATGGGTTCGGTCAGCAGAACGCCATTTGCGTCCGTGATCCAGTTTCCCGCCCTGCCGTTTACTTCATTCCAGCCATTGGTGAATTCATGACGCAGGCCGATCTCCACGGTGAGATTGCGCCGGACACGAATCACGTCATCCACAAACCACGCCCCGAAACTGCTGCGGAAGCCAAGAGCGCTGGGGTTCGGAACCACCTGGAAATTGGTTGTTGTGCCCTGCAGAAACGTGGTCAGGTTGGTGAACGTCGCCAGGCCCAAGCGGCGGGAAGCGCTATTCTCGTTATCCTGCATGCGCTGGAACCACGCACCGGTGCTGATCTGGTGGCGGCCCATGGAAATATGGACGGTATCGGAGTAGGTGAAGAGATTGCGCCGGTTTAGGACGTTGGCCGCGTTATTGGAACCAGCCGCCGTGATCGACGCCAGACCTGTCGTGGTGTTGCCGCCGCCAATCGAAATACCGCCGATGGGTCCGCCGGTCACGAAATACAAGCTGGATGGAAACTCCTTGAACTCGGTGGCATCGTAATTGAACGCGGCGCGCGAGAAGCCGGCGCGGAACGTGTTCAACACACGAGGCGAGAAGATGTGATTCTCCTGCAGGGAAAGCACGTGGGCGCGCAACTTCACGTTCGAACCGAAGAGCGGATCTGCCAGGGGGACCGTGCTGTTACCGTCATCGATGGTGTAGCTGGCTGTGAAGGCGTCGCTATCGCGGATGTTGTAGTCCGCTCGGGTGGTACCGAAATCCTCGTGAACCTTGCGGCGCGGATTGTTATACGAAAGCGCGGAGCCAGTCTCGATGCCATTGGATAAAAGTTGCGGGCCGTTGGCCTCGGGCCACAATTGCATGAAGGGTAGAATGCGCTGGTCCAGGTTCGCCACCGGGGCGTAGACGGGGGCATTCTTTTGGCTCGCCGCAGTCGGCATCCGGCCCAGGCGGGCCTGCGCGTTCGGGACCACGCTCACGTTGCTAACCGCTAAACGTTCGCGGAAACCTTCGTAATTTCCAAACAGGAAGAACTTATTCTTCTTAATGGGTCCGCCCAGCGCCACGCCGAATTGATTCCGTCGGAACGGCGGCGCGGCATTCTGGTCGAAGAAATTGCGCGCGTCCAGTTTGTTATTGCGGATGTACTCGAACAGCGACCCGTGAACCGCGTTGGTGCCGGACTGCGTGACCACGCTGACCTGGGCTCCACCACGTTTGCCGTATTCCGCCGAGTAGTTGTCCGTGAGGACGTTGAATTCGCGCACGGCGTCAATGCCCAGTAGCTGTCCACTGACTCCGCCGGGGGTGATCGCCATCTGGCTGGAGCCTGTGTATTCGATACCGTTCAGCAGAAAGATATTCTCCAGCGGCCGGCGGCCCGCGACCACGAAGGTGCTGCCGTTACTGGTGCTGGTGTTGGCGCTTTTCAATACGTAGCTCAGTGCGCTCGGATTCAGGGTAATGAGATTGTCGAAGCTGCGCCCGTTCAGAGGCAATTCCTTGATCTGGCGCTCATTCACCAAACCGAAGACTTGTGACGTGGTGACGTTCACGACGGGGCCCTCACCGGTAACGGTGATCGAATCTGTCACCGGACCCAGTTCCAACGTCAGGTTGACCACGGCTTCCTGCGCCACCACCAGATTGATTCCGGTACGGACGGTGGTCTTGAACCCTGCCTTCTCTGCACGCACTTCTTGCGGACCTTCCGGTACTCCGGGCACATGGTAGTTGCCGTTGCCGTCGGTGGACGCGATGCGAGTGGCTGCCGTGTCAACAGTTTTTACCGTGACAGTGGCTCCGGAGACAGCCGCGCCCGTGGGATCTTCCACGCGTCCGGAAATCGATGAGGAAGCCTGCGCGAAGCCCACTTGTAAGCAAGTCAGCATCATGATTGCGGCAACGGCGATCGCGCGCGCGGATCCGCTACAGACGCGTCTGAAAGTCGGGGCCGAGTATACGTCCGCCAGATGGTTGCTGCGCGCACCAACCGAGAGAGAGAACAAGTTCGAGATTATGAGTGAGTACGATTTGGTAGCAATTTGTGTCATCTGGGACCACCTGAGGTTTCCCCTTACGCGGCGAAACCAACGCTAAATACTTAAGAATAGTATAGATGTCTCCGGCCTCTGGCGTCACAAGGTCAAACTCCTGACTCACCAGGCGGACGCTGGTGTCGCGCTGGCTCAGCTCAAACGCCAAAAAGGCGGCGCATTCCACCACGGATTCAAACCAGTTCTCCGCGCCGGCGGGAATGTCGAGATCCAGATAGATGACGACGCGGCGGTCTTGCTCTCGCGCGAACTCGCGAATTTGCAGGGCACCGGTATGGGCGGTGGCCTTCCAATCCACGTGGCGCGCGCTTTCGGAGAGTTCATACGGGCGAATACGATAGAAATCATTGCCGCGTCCGCGCTGCATGGCCTCCATTTCTCCGCTGACGGCGGCCAGCAGAGTATTGAAGCCGGGTTGAGGATCCAGGCACGGATAGACGAGAACTTCGTGCCGGATGGTCACGCTTTCCCGGCGTTCCACGAATCCAAAAGGGAAGCCGGTGGAGAATTCGAAACTGCGCTCCTTATGCGCGCCCCGATGCGGGAAATATAGGTCGACGGACTCTTCCACGGAGGCTCCTCCAGGAATTACCGGAAAGTACAGGGCCAGTTCAGGACTGCCTTGCGGCAGATGCCGGCTCAATGCCAAGCGGATGCTGAAAGACGGGACCCAAGTCTTCAGATTCCGGAGCCGCACGACCGCACGAACTTTTCTGCGCGCGGAGGTGTGTTGGGGCAGCAACAAATCCACTTCCAAACCGGCCAAGCCCAAGCGGCTAACGAATCCGGAAATGAGGAACGTCGAAAGCATGGCGGCCAGAATCAGGAACAAGAGGTTGTTGCCGGACACGAACGCCGCCAGGGCCACCAGCAGCAGCGCCAGTACATACGCCAGTCCAGCCCGTGTGATTTGTTGGTGCAGGCGTAGCCGCCACGCTGCCTTCCAGCGTCTCCATGTTTCGAGAAGCTTCATGCGCTAGGGCCGTCTTTGTTCGCCATGACGCGGGCGATGGCATTCACGATTTTGCGATACGGAATACGATCGGGAGCGTCGAAACTAATCCATTCCCCGTCGCGCCAACTGGAGCACTGCCAACGCATGAGGATCGACAAATGTTCCAGATTCGGTGCGCCCGCGGGAGGCAGGTCCGCGGCCAGTTCCCGCACGCGCCGGTCCATGCTCTGGCCGCCGTCCACGGTGTCGGCCAGCAGCAGACGCCGCGGCGGCAACCAGCGTCCACCGGTCATGAACCATAGATCCACGGCTGTGTCGGCCACGGAGTGAACCACGGCGACTCCGGCCAACTGATCCAGAGTTCGTCCCAACTCGCCGGCGGCGCTGGCTACTTCTTTGATGCGGGCGATGCGCTGGTGCAGACGCTCGGCTTCCTCGAACTGCATCTCGGCGCTGGCGCGGTCGCGTGCGGCTTCGGCAGGCTCCAATAAAGACGTTCCGCCGGTGCGCAGGAATTGCTGCAGACGCGCGGCCTCGTGCGCATATTCGTCCACGGAAACCGCTGCCTGGCAGGGCCGCGAGCACTTATTCATCTCGCCGTAAATGCATCCGGGATGCTGCGGGGTGGGCTCCAGATTCTCCTCACAGCGGCGGACTTGGAACAGGTCGAGGACCTCATTTTGAAAGCGTTCCGCCGCGGCACGGCTGGGAAAGGGGCCATGAAATAACCCGCGACCAAGTCGCGTGGTGACCATGGTGCGCGGAAACGGATTGTCGACGGTGAGACGCAGCATGGCGGGGAGACGCAGGCGTGTGATCTTCTGCCACTCGTCCGGAAAGTGGCGCTGGGCGAGCTCCAGATGGATCAGCGTGGCCTCCAGCTGCGATCCGACACGCCAGTAATCGATGCGTTCCACCACACCGCCCAGCCGCAGCACCCGCGACAGACGATCGGAATGCGAGAGCAGGCGCTTCAAGCGCCGGCGCAAGAGGGAGGTCTTTGCCAGATACGGCGTTCCGGATGCGGCCCACAAGAGAAACACCGCGGGAAGATCGGGCAGAAGGGCGGGTGCGTGCTCCAGCTCTGCGCCGAGCTCGGATGCGTGGACTGAGATGGGCGGCCGCATGTTGACTGATATTTAGATTGTAGACGCGTGGCTGGATTGGGTACCCTAAAAACCTATGGCTCAATCCACCTACGATGATGCGAATTTGATCCTGCGCCTTTACGAATTGCGGCGCGAAGACAAGATGCGCGCCGCGCGAAATTGGTTCGTCGCGAATTTCCGCTGCAAGACCGTGGCGGAAATGAACGATTGCTGTCCCCCTGGAACCGAGGCCAATGCGTATTTCCGCCAAGTGGTCAGCTACTGGGACATGGCCGGCTCGTTCATAACGTCGGGCGTCCTGAACGCCGACTTATTCTTCACCAACACGCGCGAGATTCTGCTGGTGTGGGAACGCGTGAAACCGATCCTGACCGAAGCGCGCACCGTCTTCAAGGATCCCTCGTATCTGGGCAACCTCGAAAGAGCCGGCACGGCCTGCGGTGAATGGATCACGCGCACTTCCGGAGAAGAGGCCTACAAAGCCTTCGTAGCGCGCGTTTCCTAACTGCATGCGTCAGCCGCCGGAGTTCTTCGACGATCAGGAACTGGACTTGGTGTATGTCGCCAAGAAATTGAAGGAAGCTCTGCGGTTGGAAGAGCTGCTCACCGCGGCTGGACTCGAGTACTTAGTGGAGCCGGATCGCTATAAAGGTGGCGTCGTCTTCCAAACCGAGCGAGTAGGAGCATTTTTCTATGTGGCTCCGGATACCAGTGAGCGGGCTCGCGCGGTGCTGGCGCAGGGGGGGTATAAGCCGTACGCCGTAGAGCTTCGGTGATGCCGGCTACTGCAATTCCGTGGACGCGGCGGGATTGCGAATGGGCACCAGGACCGTATTGCTGGTATAGATGAACTGCGAGATCGTCAGACCGGCATATTTGCTGTTGACGATGGTTCCTGGCGACAACTCCAACAGGATGCGGTAGAGGCCAGTGGCGCCTTGCTCCAACGCCGCTGAGATGACGTTGGCGGTGGAACCGGAGGCCAGCGAGGAAACGAATTCGTTGGGCGTGTTCAGCAGGGGGCCCAGATACATCTCGCCCGTGGCGGCGCCCTGCTGCGCTTCCTGCGGATTTATGGGGCCCAGACCGGTGGCGAACACATAAATCATTTCCCCCGGGACAGCCGGGTTTTGCAATGTCACGCGCGCATCCTTCACATTCGCGCAGCACAAAGCCGCGCTGTTGGCGCTGAGCACCAGGAATACGGTGTTGTTATCGCCCTGATCCGAAGTGGCGCTGAAGGTGGTCCCCTCGCCCGCGGGCCCCGCGATCTTGGCACGCAGTTGAATGCGATGGAAGGCGGCCACGGGCACCGCTACAACGGCCTCTTCCGGATTGGAGTTAATCAGGTTGACCAAGGCATCGCGCACGGAATCGAGCGTGTCATCGGCCTTCAGGGTGTACTTGTATTTGCGATCGGAGATGGTCACGGTAGCCGTGTCGCCTTCCTCGATGCTGCCGTCCACAGTGATGCTGCCGGTGGCGTAGCTGCTGGCGTGGAACGCGATGCCCACGCGGGGTTCGTCCGCGCCTTCTTCGGCAAATATTCCGGGATTCTGGTTGTCGATGGGCACGGCGATGGCCGTAGTCGCGATCAGGCTGCCGTCCGGCCGGCGGATACGCAGATAGAAGCTGAGGTTGTTGGACGGGGTTATTTCGAAGGGGACCTGCGCATTCACCTGGTTCGGCGAAACGTAGATCAGCGGCGAACGGATTCCGTCAAAGTAGGCTTGTATATTTCCCAATTCCAACGGAAGATTTTTGCCGGAGAATCCACCTGCGAGTGCGATGGCTGCCAGGTCATGGCCGTACATGGTGACCAGGGTGCCGGGCGCAATTACGGTGGCATTCTCCCCGCCCTGTAGCGTGGCTCCGCTGGTAACAGCCTGAATCCCGGCCTTGTCGCTTACGGCTGTAGAGATCGAGATATCGTCGCCTTGCGTACCGCCACGCAACGCCTGGATTTTTACGAGGCCCAACTGAGGCTCGTACTTTGCGAATACATCCAGGTCGCCGTTGCCGGCGTTTACCAAATTCACCAGCCCCTGCATGATGGTCTCGACGGTGTCGTCTTTCTGAACCGTGTAAACGTAATCGCGCTTGTCGGCGATGGTGAGCGTGACCGTGTCGCCTTCGGTAATCTTGCCGGTCTCGACCAAGCCCGTAGTGGCGTTCACGGTCTGGGCCAGGCCGACCGCCATGGAACCCAGCGAGAAGATTTCACGGCTGGCCGCGTTACGCACGCCATTGATGGGGATGAGAGGTTCGCCTTCGGTGAACACCAGAACGCGGCGATTGCTGGGATCGGCGACGTACAGATTGGTTCCGTCCCAGGCAAGCGATGTAGGCGTAGCGGTAATATCGGCGGCCGACTGCCGCAGCAGCGGGTGGAACAGGTCGGTGGCGCTGGATACTACGCTTTGGAATTCGTCGGGCTGGCCCAGAATATAATCCGCGGCGGCTCCGTTTTCCGTAGGAATCGTTTTGTAGATCAGGACCCGGTCATTGCCGCCATCGGCGACATAGAGGCGCTTGCCGTCTGATAATGCAAAGCGCGGAAAGTTCACGGTCTTGGAGCAGCGAAAAGGATAGATGAGGTTACCATCGGCATCCTTGTCGTCCTCGCCGTTCTTATCTTCATCCAGGGGATGGCATAATTCTTTGACGTTGTTGGAGAGATTGGCGGCAAAATCCTTCTGGCCAATGACGACGTCGGCGGGCTGGTGGTTGCGGGTCGGAATCGTATTCCAGATCAGCACGCGATTCAAGCCGAGGTCGGTGACAAAGAGACGCTTGCCGTCACTGGTCACCGAAGTGGGGGTCAGCAGTGAGTCCGCGGCAATGGTGACGTTTTGCTTAATGGGATCCAGCTCCACGTTCTCGTTGAAATTGTTCTGGCCTAACACGATGTCGGCGGCCTGATCATTGGCCGTGGGCATGGAGTTCCAGATCAAGACACGGTGATTCTGAGCGTCCGCGACAAACAGACGGCCATCCTGGATCCAAACCCCTTGCGGGGCCCGTAAGCTCTTGGCATCGGTAACCACTGCGCGGACCTGGTCCAAGCGGGATTGCCCCACGACGATGTCCGCCGCTTGACCGTTGGTGCCCGGCAGAGTCCGCCATAAGAGGACGCGATTATTCAGCGTGTCGGAAACAGCTAAGTAGCCGCCACCCGTAGCCACCGCGGTGGGCACCCGCATGGTGCTGCCGGTCACTGGCTTGGTGGTCGAGTTGCCCTCTACGGTGGTGAAGTCCGGCTGGCCCAGCACCAGGCTGGCCTCGCCCACGCATACGGGGCAGCGGCTGAGATAGGGCTGGATCTCGTCGGTAGCCTTGGGGAAGCCCAGCGTGTCCATAACCAGCACACGATTATTCAAGGGAGTCAAGCCCAGGCGGTTGGAATCGGCGAGGTACAGTTTGCCGTTGGCAAACGCAATTCCCCCCACTCCGCCCAGTAGCTTGGCGGAGGCGCCAGCCAGCTGATCCGTAAAGGTAGCTTGGCCGATGACGAGTCGAGCCCCTTGGCCTGTAACAAACTCAGCCGCAAGGCTCACACCGGCACACAGTGATAAAAGGGCACAGTACTTGAGCATTAGAAAGAGACGGATCGCGGGTTATTTTTCAGTATAACAGCCTCGGTTGAGGCAGTGTGCAATTTTGCTAATGCACGTCGCGTACCACGCTGGGTTGGGTTGGGATGCCGGCGCATAAGTCCGCGGCGGCGCAACGTTTGTGTTCAAACTGGACCGTAGTGTGGTGAATATGGAACTTGCTGGCCAGCATCCGGTTTAGGGTGCCTAGAATGGCCTCGCTCTGCGACGTCTGCATATCGTCGATCACCAGGTGGCAGCTAAGCGCACTGGCTTCCGAACCCAGGCTCCAGATGTGCAGATCGTGTACTTCACCCACACCGGGCACGGCGCGAATCTGGCGATGCACTTCGGCTAATTCCAGGCCCTTGGGCAATCCTTCCAGCAAAATGTTGAGGCTGTCCTTAAAGATGTCCCACGCCGTCCAGATAATGATGACGGACATGATCGCGGAGAGGATGGGATCGATGGCCAGCCATCCGGTGTATTGGATGACTACCGCGCCGATGATGATGGCAACACAACTGGCGGCGTCGCCGATCTGATGCAGGAAAGTGGCACGCAGATTGAGATCGTTGCCGTGACCGCCCAAGCCCCAGGCGATGATCAGGTTCACGACCAGACCAATGACCGCCATCACCAGCATGACTCGGTCCTGAATGGGTTCCGGGTTCAGGAGGCGCTGGTAACTTTCAAACAAGATGAAAACCGAGAAGACCACCAGCAGCAAGGCATTGATGAAAGCCGCAAGCACTCCTGTCCGCTGGTAGCCGAAGGTCTTGATGTTATTGGCGGGCCGGCGTTCCATCGCAAAGGCAGTAGCGGCCAGCAGTAAGCCGAACGCGTCGGTCAAGTTATGCAGCGCGTCGGAGAGCAGCGATAAGCTGCCGGCAAACCATCCGGCTATTGCTTCGGCGGCTACGAACACCAGGGTCAGCACCAGCGAGGCGATCAGGATCTTGCCCGTCGCGCCCGAGCCGTGGTGGTGATGATGGTGCCCGTCGCTCATCTATCTTAATGTTAACCCCACGCTTAATGATAACCTCACGGTCCTTATATTGACGCCCATGGGCTGACAACGCGAATACCGCAACCGGCGAAGTCGTGTTCGTGGCGCGTCACCAAGGTGGCTCCTCGGGAGCGCGTGATGGCAGCGATCATGGCTTCGGTCTCCGAGATAGGGCGGCCCAGCAGGTTGCGGTCGAGGACAATTTGCGGATAGGCGCGGGCGGCGTCCGGGTCGAAACTCAGGATGCGGCCTTCGAAGCGGTCCAGAATGTCGGAGATGGCCTGGGCCAGTTCCGTGCGCCGTTTGCCTGGAGCAAGCCGCTGGACTCCGAAGAGGAGGTCCGCCTGGGCGAGACTGGTGGTGTAGGCGGACTCGACGTCCTGGGTCGCCAGCCACTTGCCGACCTGGGGATCGGGCGAGGGCTTGAGACACTCGGCGAGTAGCGTGCTGTCCAGAATCAGCACTGGCTACTGCCCCCCTTTTGCCGTCCTGGTGCGAAGCGGTAATTCGAGATCGACGCCACCCAGAGGGTCGACGACCTGGCGAATGGACTGGAACAGGTTCGGCTTCGGCGTCGGAGTTTGCGCCAAACCGGCCGCCAAAATCTCGCGCGCTTCTTCTTCCATGGAGCGCCCGTTGCGAGCTGCTCGGACGCGTAGCCTAGCCTTCACCGAATCGTCCAATTTTCGAATCGTGATGCTGGCCACGGCCTATTTTAGCCGGATTAAGCATTGATTGCAATGATTGCAATCACTTCACAAGTGCTTCTACTGCTTCGAGTTCCTTCCCTGCCTCAGCCCAACGGCCTTGCGAAGCCAGAGAACGGTATTTTTCGAAGTGTCCGCGGATACTTAGTATCCTTCCGTCGGTTTGCTGCGTGCCGGGAGGTGGCTTCACCGGCTGCTCCGCCACTGCGGAGGATGTCCCCGGGGTCGCTCGCGAGACGGCGGGTCGAGCCCCTCGCTGTCGGGCTGCCAGATCCGCCAGCGCCTGTTGATAGGTGTCGGCATAGACCAAAATATCTCCGGAGGCGACCACTACTTTTTCGAGTTGTGGCATCCGGGCCTGGGCGGCCTGAATGTAAATAGGCGCCACATAGATGATGGTGTCGTCGATAGGCAGCGTCAGGATCTGACCGCGCAATACCTGGGAGCCCTGTTGGTTCCACAACGAGAGATCCTTGGAAATGACCTCATCCTGATTGATCAGCGCCTCGATCTGGAGGGGGCCGGGCAGGATCTCCTGCTTCGGCAGCTGGAAGAACACCAGTTCACCCAAATGTTCCGCATCGCAACGCGCGGCCATGATTCCAATCAAGTTTTGCTTGTTGCGCGGCGTGAAGGGAATGGTCAGCAGGAACTCCGGTTTGGATTCCCCAGGCAAAGTGGCGATCACATAGGTAGGCGTCACGATCTGCGGCGTGCCGGATTGGCCGCCGGTGAAAGTAGCAAGATCCCAGGAATCCGCGCGATTGTAGAACGATTCGGGATTCCGCATGTGGTACGCGCGGTAGATCTCGGCTTGCGTGCGGAAGAGGAATTCGGGCGCACGGGTATGGCTTCGTAAGCCGGCGGGCATCTCTGAACCCGGCGTCAGTAGTGTTGGGAAGAGCCGGGCGTAGGCTTGGATCAGCGGGTCCTGGCTGTCGAAGATGTAGAGGTGGACGGTGCCGTCATAGGCGTCAACCGTTGCTTTCACGGAATTGCGGATGTAGTTGAAGGCTTCGTTGTTACCCACCAGCCCGCGCGCATACGGATGTTTGTCGCTGGTGGTGTAGCCGTCGACGATCCAGGTCAAACGGCCATCGTCGCCGATCACTATATAAGGATCGCCATCCCATGTGATGAACGGCGCCAGGGTCTCCAGGCGCGGACGAACCGCCCGGCGCAGCATCATCCGGCTTTCGGAAGTCAGTGCGTCGGAGAGTACGATGTTCCAGTCGTTCAGCGCCCAGGCGGCAGCCAGACGTAATGGCATGGAGCCGATGAGAAAGCCTCCCTTGCCCTGGTAGTTCGTGCTGACGTCCTGCGCGCCGGCGGCGGAGGACGCCGAGGGATAGTTGAACTCGGCTTGTGTGGTTCGGACGAATACGGGATCGCCGGACTTCTCGCCGTAGTAGATTTCCGGCTGCGTGAGTTTGAGGCTGGGCGTCAGCACCTCCACGGGAGCGTTTCGGATCAGCAGTTCCGGCAAGCCGGAAGGCGTGATGCGGCTGGATTCGGCCAATGCCAGTCCATAGCCGTGGGTGTAGATGGTATGAGAGATCACCCAGCGCTGCTGGGCGTCCCCTAGCTGACTGAGGTCGAGTTCGCGGGGCGCGAGAAGAACCTGACGCGTCTGGCCATCGATCTGATAGCGATCGACGTCGCTATCGGCGTACGCATAAGGCCGCAGAGGCTGGCTCTGGCTGAGGGTATCGTGGAACGCCTGCCAATCCCACAGACGCACGTTGTCGAGCATCACGGTATTTTTTTCGAAATCGATGGGAGCGTTCTTGCGCGCGGCGAATTCGGTCTCCCTGGTGCGTTGGTTCAGGCCAAAGGCGTTGCGCGTGGCTTCAATGTGCCGCTCCAAATACGGGCGCTCGAGATTCAATTCGTTAGGGCGCACGTAGAAGGAACTGAGCAAGGGGGGCGCGGCGATATCGGCGACCAGAATAATGGCGCAGGCGGCGGCGAGTTTACGGCGGCCGAACAAAATCAAAACGGCGGCCAGCAAAGCTGCGGCGGCCTTGGCGGTTTGCAGCGGTAGTCCCACGTTTTGCTGCACGTAATCGATACCGACCATCAGTTCGCCGTGGTTGGAGTACAGCATGGAGTAGCGGCCCAGCCAGAAGCTTGTCGCCAGACCGATCAGGAAAATCGCCAGCAACGATTTGAGAAATCCGGATTCCAGACGGCCCAGGCGTTTGATGTCGTCCCATTCCAGGTGGCCCTGCGCCCACAGTTCAGGAAAGCGCAAGCGGAGCTGCCATGCGCGGGCGGTGACATAGTAGACCGCCGCGGCCGCGGCAGCGCCAACGGCCAGGAATCCGGCCAGGCTGGAGTAAAACGGGAGCTCAAAAAAATAGAATGCCAGCGATTTTCCGAACACCGGGTCTTGCCACGTGGAGGTCACGCCTTGGGAGCCGATGTAACGTGCCACATCCCAGCCATCCACTGCGCCCGCGAGCAGCACCACCGCTAGAATCGCGGCTGCTAAGGTAGCGAGACGCGCATAAACGGGATTCTGCCGCAGACCGGTGCCCGCGTGTTTCATGCCGCGCGCGTGAGCCACCCACACCGCAACAAAGAGGATCACCCACTGCACCAGCACGGGACCCCAGCGGTATAGCCATGTGCGAGCCCAGGTGTCCACCTGGCCCATCTCGCCCCACCACATGTAATCCAGAATGAGGCCACAGATGCTGCGGCTGGCAAGGAAGAGGACAATGACTACGGGAATGAGAAAAACGAGAAATGGGCGGCGCGCGGGGGGACGTGGAAGCACGTACTAAGACTACAGCAGATGGAAGGTGACTTCTATGGTGGCCAAGACGCGAACAGCCTTGCCGTCTTTCATACCAGGTTTAAAACGCCACTTCATCACGGCTTCGATGGCCTTCTCATCTAAACCCAGGCCGAGCTTACGAGTGACCTTGATGTCCTGCGGGACACCCTTTTCGTCCACGATGACGGAGAGATAAACGGAACCCTGATGTTTCGCCTTGCGGGCTTCTTCCGAATATTCAGGCTCCGGCTTGCTGATCGGGATGGGCTGGCTGACGCCGCCGCCAATTTTGTAAGCTCCGCCGCCGAAACCTCCGCCGCTGCCAGGACCCACGCCAATGCCTTTACCGGGTCCGATGCCGCCACCCGATCCTGTGCCCGTTGAGAAGGGTCCAACAATGCCATCCGCGACGCCGACGTTCGCGGAGTTCAAGGTAGGCAGGTCGTCTACGGTGATGGAATTATTCAGCACCAGCTTGGGATTATCCACGGGGGGCCGGACGAAGGTGCGGGGTGCAACCTTGGGAGGTTTACCCTTGCTCTCTTCCAGCTTGCTTTGATTGCCACCACCCCCGCCTTGGGCCATTTGATCCTTGGGCGGCAGTGGCGGAGGAGGCTTCCGCAGCAACACAGGTGCGTAGATTACAATCTTTTCCTTAACCGCATCCTGTACAGCTTGATTGGTGCCGATGAGCAAAAGCAAACCGATGATCCCGCCGTTGATACCAAGCGAAAGCAGACCCGCCTTCCATTCGTTACCCGCATATACGCTGCTCTTCTGATCGACTTCAATGGGCTTGGACGTGATCACCAGTGGCGGCAGCTTGGGGGGATTGATCAGATCCTTAATAGCGTCGATCAGACCGACAATGAACGTGGGCGGTGGCGGCGCGAGCAAGCGATCAAGATGCGAGTCTCCATCGTGCTCGTGCGAGTCGGTTAACTCGTGCTGGTCGGTTGAATTGTTAGGAAGCTCTTCTGCCACGTTCGCCTCCGCCCAGAGTACAGGCTTCATATGTTACTGACGTCTGCTCTTGGCCGCAGGTTTCAGCCGACATTACAACTCCAGACAGGCCAAGGGCTACTCTACTTGGAGTTTAACACAGGGCCCGGCGGAACACGTCCACTTTCACCCACATAGGCTCCAGCACATCAGTCAGTTCATGCCCGGAATCCATGAGGTGCAAGCTGGCGTTGGGATGGGTGGCGACGAAAGCCTGTGAGACCTCCGCGGGAACCACATCGTCCTGGGTGCCATGAAAAATCAAGGCCGGCTGGCGCGCGTCGGGTTCGTCCTCGTAGCGTTCGGAATCTTCCAGCAGCTGGTGGCCCAGGCGGAGCTCGCGCTTTTCCCCATAGTGGTAGACCGGCGTGGATCCCTCACGCTTCCAGCGGTCCAGTTCCTCGGGTGTGTAGCGCTGACGCCAACGGCTGGGGAATTGGAAGCCGGGCGCCAACAGGACCAAGCCGGCGATTTCAGGATGGCGGGCCGCATACAGCGCGGCCAGGTAGCCTCCCAAGCTGGAGCCCATTAATAGGACGGATCGCCCGGCCACCGTTTCGTGGACGATTTTGAGTTGGCTGGAGATGGTGAGGGATTCGAAGTGGCCTCCGTCCAGGCGCGGGATGTCCACGGCAACACCTTGTTCGTTGAGCTTGCGCCGGAAGAATTGCGCTTTGTTGGATTGCGGGCTGGAGGCGAATCCGTGCAGGTAAACGACGTCGTGCTTGTGGGGCATGGCCTGACGCCAGCATAGCCCGAAAACGAAAAACGCCTTACGCCGCCTGTGGGGCTGGCGCAAGGCGCTTTCGAACCAAGGGAAACGCTTACGCTTTGACGCGGCGCTTGCGAACCAGGGTCGCCATCGCTAGCAAGCCCCCACCCAGCAGCAACGCGCTGGACGGCTCTGGAACACCGCTAGTCAACGTGTAAGTCGCATTGAAGGTGCCGGGAGTTCCCGTTCCCGCCCATGTGAGCGTCAGGACGTTAGAGGCAAAACCGGCCGTCACGCCTCCCGCGTTGGGAAAGTTGTCGGTATTCTCAGTTACGCCCGTGACCAGACCCGGAGCAAAAGTGAAGGTCATGACCCAGTTGGCTGCGCCTGCGCCACCCAGCACTTGATCAGAGATCGCCAACGTCGTGTCGGTGAAGTTGGCGGAGTCGATGTTCGCACCGTCGGCAAAACAAAACTCCGTGGTCGGGTTCACGATAGTAACCGTCGCGCTCCCAAGCCCCGAGTTCTGACATCCGCCCGGAACAAAGGCGTTCGTCGAATTGAAGTAGTTGAGCGGATTTGCGCCAAAGTTAAGGGTGCCCGTTACCTGCGCGCCCAGCAGGCCGGCCCAACTGACACTTGCAGAAGCGCAAACCAGCGCGCCAAGTAGAATGGTCTTCAGTCTCAAAATATCCTCCTGTTTTGCGATCTCCGTGCTCGCACTGCGGAGATTCGCAGGGTTGATTATCGAGGATCAATTTGTAACTAGCGCGGTACTCTTAGACTTGGTACTACTAGAACCCTGCGACCACTGAAGGAAGCTGCCGGGGAACACAAGACGTCCGCAGGCGGCAATTTGGTCACGCTGGTATCCTGAAGAACAGTGTCGTCCCCTCTGAATTTTCACCTGGAACAATACGATGGCCCGCTGGACCTGCTGCTGGACTTGATTCGTAAGCAAGAGATCAACATTTACGACATTCCGATCGCTCGGATCACGTCTCAGTACCTGGAATACATGCAAAAGGCCGCCGAGACCAGCATGGAGCTGTCGGCGGAATTCGTGTATATGGCCGCGACGCTGATCCATATTAAGTCCAAGCTGCTGCTGCCGCGCGATCCGGAGCTGGAAAAGATGCAGCCGGAGGACGACCCTCGCAAGGAATTGGTGGACCGCCTGCTGGAGCACGAACGCTTCAAGAGCGCGGCCGAGATGCTGCAGCAAAAACGCGTGGTGGAAGAAGCCGTGTGGTCCAATCCGCAGATCGCCCAGTTCCGGGCAGAGGGGGACGATCCGGGGCTGGCGGTAACCTTATTCGACCTGGTGAAGACGCTGCAGGAAGTTCTGGATCGCGCCAAGAAGCGTCCCACTTACGACATCACAACGGAAGATGTCTCAGTGCCGGACATGATCAAATATTTGCGCCACCTGTTTGAGCGCGAGCGCGGCGTGGTCTCGGCGCGGGAACTTTTTGACCGGCAGCGCAGCAGGCGCGGCATGATCTGCATGTTCCTGGCCATGCTTGAGCTGGTTAAAATACAAGCTTTGGGCCTCACCCAAACGGAGCTGTTCGGCGAAATCGGCCTGAAGCGGCTGAAAGGGTTCGAGGCGGCGTTTGCCAGCAGCGATATGCTGGCGGCGATCGAAGAAGGATACAACTGATGGAAGACTTGGAAGTCACGCAACTGGATCTCGCCGCACTCACCGGCGACGATCAACAGGGAGCCCCTCCGAACCCCAATCCGGGCGAGGCGGAGGACGCCATTCAGAAGGCGATGCTGGAAGCGATCGTCTACGTTACCGACGAGCCGTTAACCGCGCAACAGATCGCCGCCGCGCTGGCGCAACCTCTGGATCGTATCAAGCGGCTGTTGGATGAACTGGTGGTGGAGTACAACAAGCCGGAACACGGTTTGAGCATTCGCGAGGTGGCGGGCGGCTACAAGATGGCCACCAAGGCGGAGCATCACGAAGCGGTGCGCGCGTTCGTCAAGAAGCTGACGCCTCCGCTGAAGTTATCGTTGGCGGCGCTGGAAACGCTGGCGGTGGTGGCTTATAAGCAGCCAGTGACGGCTCCCGAGATCATGGAGATCCGGGGTGTGCAGGGTGCCGGCGTACTGAAGACGCTGCTGGATCGCAAGCTGATCACCGAATCCGGCCGCAAGAAAGTAATCGGGCAGCCCATCCTCTATAAGACGACGAAGGATTTTCTGGTCCAGTTCGGCTTGAAGGATCTGGCGGAACTGCCCACGCTGAAGGAATTTGAAGAGTTGGGGCGGTTGGAATTAGTAGAAGAAATCGCCGAAGCCGTAGAGGCTGGCGAGGCGCCTCCCATGGAGGAAGTGGACCAGCCCGAACCGTCCACGGCAGAGCCCGTCGAAGCGACGGACAACACCGCTGAAGAGCCGGTCGCGGAATCCGCGGACGAGACTGCCAGCGGCCACTGACTGGCCTAGAGGCTGGTCCGTATTGAACGAAAGAGCGAAAGGCCGGGAGGCCTGTCCTTAAAAATGGAAGAGCGTTTACAAAAGATTCTGTCACGCACGGGCGTGACCAGCCGCCGCAAAGCGGAAGAGATGATCCAAGAGGGGCGCGTTTCGGTGAACGGAACCGTGCTCACGGAGTTGGGGTCGAAAGCGGACCTCGAAAAAGATCACATCAAAGTGGATGGCACGCTGCTGCATTCGCCGCGCAAGCATGTTTACATCATGCTGAACAAGCCTCGCGAAGTGGTGACCACCGTATCCGATCCGGAAGGACGGCAGACGGTGATGCATCTGTTGCGCGGGATCAAGGAGCGATTGTTTCCGGTGGGGCGGCTGGATTATTCCAGCGAAGGCCTGCTGCTGTTCACCAACGACGGCGAATTCGCGCATCGCATCACGGCTCCAGCCAGCCATTTGATGAAGACGTACGTGGTCAAGGTGACGGGCAATCTTACCGAAGACCAGGTGAAGGCGTTCGCCAACGGAGTGCCTTTGGGCGGGCGCAAGACGGCTCCCGCGCAGATCAAGTTGATCAAGACGGGCGAGAATCCCTGGTATGAAGTGAAGCTGTCGGAAGGCCGGCAGAACCAGATCCGGATGATGTTCAAACACTTCGGCAAGCTGGTCGAAAAGCTGCGGCGCGTGAAGGTCGGGTTTCTGGAGTTGGACGTCGCGCCAGGACGCTATCGCAGTTTGACGACGCGCGAGATCGAGAAATTCCGGCACGTGTTGAAGTTGGACACCGAGCCGGAACCGCAGCGTCCGGAGCCGAAGACGGAGCCTGAGGAATCGGCGGAAGCGAAGTTCTTGAAGCCGGCGATCAAGGCCTCGGCGAAGAAGTATCGACCCAAGCCTCGACAGCAGCCGGAGCAAGAGCAGGAGCAGGAAGAAAGCTTCGGTGAGGAAGAAAGTTTCGACGACGAGACGCCGAAGGTTGTGACGCTGCGTCCCGCCGCGGTGCGCGAGCAAAAGCCGGCGGGCTTTCGACCGGCGAGACCTGGCTTTTCCAAGGCGCGGCCAGCTGCAGGCGGGGATCGGCCAAACTTTTCGAAGGAACGTCCAGCGGGAGGCCGCGGAGGGAGACCCGAGGGTGGAGACCGGCCGAAGTTCGCGGCAGGCGGTCGTGGACCGAGGCCCGTGGGCGGGGATCGCAAACCGGGTGGCTTCGGCGGAGATAGACCAAAGTTCGCAGGTGGTCGTGGACCAAGACCCGAGGGCGGGGATCGCAAGCCAGGCGGCTTTGGCGGAGACCGGCCAAAATTCGCAGGTGGCCGTGGACCCAGACCCGAAGGCGGCGACAAGCCAGGCGGCTTCGGCGGAGATCGACCAAAATTCGCAGGTGGCCGTGGACCGCGGCCTGAAGGTGGAGATCGCAAGCCGGGAGGCTTTGGCGGAGACCGGCCGAAATTCGCAGGCGGTCGTGGACCGAGACCTGAAGGCGGAGATCGCAAGCCAGGCGGCTTCGGCGGAGATCGACCGAAATTTGTGGGCGGTCGTGGACCGAGGCCCGAAGGCGGAGATCGTAAGCCAGGAGGCTTCGGCGGAGATAGACCAAAATTCGCAGGCGGTCGTGGACCGAGGCCTGAAGGCGGAGGTCGTAAGCCAGGCGGCTTCGGCGCAGACCGACCAAAATTCGCAGGCGGTCGTGGATCGAGGCCCGAAGGCGGAGATCGTAAGCCAGGAGGCTTTGGCGGAGACCGGCCGAAATTCGCAGGCGGTCGTGGATCGAGGCCCGAAGGCGGAGATCGGCCGAAGTTTTCAGGTGGCCGTCCACCATCCGGTCGCGGCGGACCTAAGCCCGAAGGCGGAAGGCCGAAGTCCGGCCCACGTCCCGGCCCTGGTTCAAAGGGCAAACCTCCGCGTTCTGGCGGGGGCCGCCCTAGAGGAGATCGTTAAGCGCCATGTTGGATTGGTTGCTGGGCGCGCCTCTCGCAGTGGGAACAAGCGCGCCCGACTTCTCCGTGCCGGATCAGGATGGCTCACGGGTGACCTTATCCGCACTGCGCGGGCGCAACGTGATCCTGGTGTTTTATCCAGCCGACGATACTTCGGTGTGCACCCAACAACTGTGCGAATTTCGCGATAGCTGGGCCAGCGTGGGATCGAAGAACGCCGTTGTCTTCGGAGTGAATCCGGCGCGGCCCACACGGCATGACGCGTTTCGCAAGAAACATAAACTGCCGTTCCCGTTGTTGGTGGACGAAGGTCTCAAAGTGGCGAAGCTCTACCACGCATCAGGTGGCATGGTGCCGCGGCGCACCGTGTATTTGATCGGACCCGACGGCATCATTCGCTTTGCCCAGCGTGGCAAGCCGGCTCCATCGGAAGTCCTCGCGGCCGCGCAATGAAGCGACCCCTCCTCCTGCCGAAGTTCTATCCGATCCTGGACACGGGCGTGGCGTTGGCGCGCGGGCTGGAGCCCGTGCGCGTGGCGCAGGATATTCTCGATAGCGGCGCGCGCATTCTGCAATTCCGGCATAAAACGTTTTTGTCACGCGAGGCGTTGGGCTGGCTGGAAGCAATCGCAGGCTTAACGCGGCAAGCAGGCGCGACTCTGGTGGTGAACGATCGCGCGGATCTGGCTCGCTTGTTCGGAGCGGCGTTGCATTTGGGGCAAGACGATTTGCCGCCCTCGGCCGCGCGCACGATCCTGGGCGCGGAGGCTCTGCTAGGATTCTCCACACATAACGAAACGCAACTGCGCGCGGCGGCTGGCGAAGCCGTGGATTATGTCGCGGTGGGTCCGATCTTTGGGACGGCGACGAAAGAGAATCCCGATTCCACTGTGGGGCTCGCCGAACTGCGCCGCTTGCGACCGTTTACAGATCGTCCTCTGTGTGCCATCGGCGGAATCACGCGCGCCACGGCTCTCGATGTTATAAATGCGGGCGCCGATTCCGTAGCCATCGTCGCGGATTTGTTTCCTGACGGCGGAGACGTTCGCGAGCGAGCAGAAGAGTGGATTCGGTTGCTGGCGTAAGGTGGGGCCTCGATGGAGAGTCTCCGCTTCATGCAAATAGTCACATAACAATAATCCTGAATTAATTCTGAATTAGTCCTTGCTACCCCTGCCATTCGGGTGTATTCTGGCCCCACTGAGGTGATTGCGGAGCAAAGGGATGCTTCGCAAAAGAGGGGTTATGCGGGAAATTTGTATTTGCCGCGCGCGCGGTACGTGTGTCCGAAAGCCGGCTTCGGCCGACGTTCTTCCTAAAGGCCACCCGCCTGAAGTTCTTCCACATCGCTCATTCATTCCACTCTCACGTTCCCATGTTCAAGGAGTGCGTTATGAGGAAGCTGTACAGCATTGCTCTAGTTGTTTCCTCGGTCCAAGGTATCGCGCAAGATGTCCCGCGCTCGCCAGGCTGGGTGGTCATTCCGGTTCGAGAGTACGATGCGCTGCGAGGGAAAGCGTTCCCCACGCAGGCTGCCGCTGAGCAGCCGGCCGCCCACGCAACGCTGACGCGCGTCGATTACGATCTCAAGATCGACGGCGGGGTGGCGTCGGGGCAAGCCAACCTCACCGTCGATGTCTTAACGGATGGCTGGGTGCGCGTGCCAATTCCGCAAGGACTCCTTGTGCGCGACGCGCGGCTAGGCACGGACCTGGTTTCACTGGTTCCGATCCCGGGGCGCAGCGGGCAGCTCTCCGCTGTGCTTTCTAGCCGGGGACGTTCGGTCCTGCAGTTGGATGTCGCGTTCACCATTGCATCCGCAGGCGGCGAAGAACGTTTGTCGCTGCCGGTAGGTGCATCGGGAGTTACGCGCGTAGTCATCGCGCCCGCCGGAAGCAACGACGTCCAAGTGACCGTGGGCGGAGGGTTTCTGCAGGAGTCGTCCGCCACGCGCTGGATTGCGTTCGGCAAGGGCTCGGAGCCACTCACGTTTGTGTGGCGCAAGAAGATAGAGGAGCGGCGTGTGGAGCTGCCCGTACGCATGCGAGCCTCGATGACGCAACTGTTCGGATTGGGCGAAGACTCGTCGTCGTTGGCGGCCGAAGTCGAGCTCGAAGTGCTGCAGGGCGCGGCGACGGAGGTGCGGCTCGCGATCCCCGATGCGCTGA
>JBDTSJ010000065.1:0-24650 GCA_039931205.1 Acidobacteriota bacterium | reverse complement strand
GCGGCGGTGCTGGAATCCTCAGTTATGAATGGTTGATAAAAGCGAGGCATGTCACGTTTACCTTACTGTTTATCCTGTTTCTGACCACGCCCGACGCCCAAGCCGCGGCCATCACAATCGCCTCCGTCAGCACCCCCGGCGGCGGCCAAACCGGACCCACTGATGCGCACGTGGACGGGGCCATGGTCGTACAGGGCGTGAATGTGGCCTATTACGGGGCAACCGCGCGCGCCCGCTACGGCTCCTTGAGTACCCAGACATTCGGAAGAATAGGCGACACCTTGCAAGGATTCCCAGGCCTGACCATCGGCTACACCGCCACGGCATCTTTTAGCGATTCGCTGCTCTTCGGGGACAGCGGCTTTATCCAGTTCGATTATGCCTTCTCGATTGGCGGAACGACTACGGGAAATTGCAAGCCGGGCAGCGTAGATACTTCCCTTGGCGGGGTCACCAGCCATTTCGATTGCGCCGGCGGTACTTTTCAGACGGGCCACATCCCCTTCATCGCCGGGGTTCCCTTCCAAATAGGAGCCACGGTGCGCGCCAACGGTGGTGGAGCGATTCCAGGTGGTTTCGATAGCCCCGAAGCCGGTTTTGGTTTTAGGTCGATCAGCCTTTTCGACGCTGGCGGTACCCGAATCAACTCCTTTTCGTACACGTCGGAATCAGGCACGGACTATGGGATTTCTGGGGCAATTTTTGCGGGAGCGACGGTTCCCGAGCCTGCTTCGTTAGCGCCCGTGGCGATTGGCTTGGCCGCGCTCGTGTTCAAACGGAAGTGCGCTACACACGTTCAGCGCACCATCCCATAAATGGCTCCCTATGCCGATCACAATCGTGCCGGGCGATCAAAGCGAGGGTGTCCTCGCGTCGAAAAGTGTGGGATTTGAGGTCGGGTTAGTCTCTTGCCTTTCGATCCGTAGATCGTTCCGGCATCGAGCATATCACCTCGAAAACCGGCGTGTGCTAACATCAACGGCGGCGTCATAAAACAGGAGAATTACATGCCATCGAAGTTCTGGAATTCCATAGCCGTATCATCCGCCGGCCTGCTGACACTCGTCTTTATGCTGTCCGCGCCCGTTCCCGGCCAGGCTCCCGCCGCCAAGGGACCCGCTAAAGGGGCGACGAAAGCTGTCCCGCGTTTGCCCAACGGCAAGCCCGACCTGACCGGCGTGTGGGACCACCCCCGCGTCGGCGATTTCTCCAAAAGTTTCAAAGGCTGTGTCGCCAATAGCCCCGGATGCTCCGCCACCGCCGAGACCACCGAGTTCCCCTGGACCGCGGCCGGCAAAGCCGCCAATGAGGCCGACCCCAAGTTCGATTACGGCGTGCACTGCCTCCCCTGGGGCTATGTCCGCAGCTGGGGCACGCCCTATCCGTTGGAGCTAATCCAGAAGGATCATCGCCTCGCCATTCTGTTCGAGCAGAACAAATGGTTCCATGTGGTGCCCACCGACGGCCGCAAACTGGAGATCGAAGTCCCCACCTGGATGGGTACTTCTGTCGGCCACTGGGAAGGCGACACGCTAGTGGTCGAAACCGAAGGCACCAACGGCCAAACCTGGATCGATACAGCGGAGCATCCCCACAGCGACGCCCTCCGCATAGTCGAGCGCTTTGACCGCACCGACTATGACCATATCCGTCATCAGGTGACCATTACCGATCCGAAGTTCCTGACCAAACCCATGACCAACACCTCCATTCTGGTGTTGACAGCGCCCGGGACAGAGCTCTACGAATACTCCTGCGAAGAGAACAACAAGGAGATTCAGGACGGTCACATCAAGGACGCCTTCACCAAAGGCAAGTAATCTAGCGATCCTTTTCCTTGCCGATGTACTCGCCGGGAACGTCGTCTTCCGGAACCTGGGTGGTGCGTACTTCGCCCTGGTCGGCGTCTGGAGCGTTTTCGATGCCCATTAAAAGTTCCGCTTCGAAGGAATTTCCTTCCTCCAGCAGTTCCTTCACGCTCTCTGAGCTGACTTCTTCCAGGTCGGAAAGCCCTTGCGTGTCTCCGGACTGCCCTCCGGATCCAGGGCCACCTTCTTTCTCTTTTGCATCAGGAACACTGTAGGTCCGGCCAAGATCTGAATGTTTCATGCGTTTCTTCACCGCACGTAATTGGCCAAACGTGGCGTATTCTGAATTCGTGCCCCCGCTTAGTTTCGCCTTTTCCACTTGCCCCAACGACACCTTCGCCTTCCATGCCCTGGTACACGGCTTGGTCCCCGGACCGCCCATCGTCCCGCACATGGACGACATCGAGGCTCTCAACCTGCGCGCAGCCACGCCCGCCGCCCAGGTGACGAAAATTTCCCTGGCCGCCTACCTCCATCAACGCGATCGCTTCGCCCTGCTTCGCTCCGGCGGAGCAGCCGGTTTCGGCGTCGGCCCCATTATCATCGCCCGTGAATCCCGCGCCGTCGGAGGCCGCGTGGCCATCCCCGGAGAAACCACCACCGCCGCCCTCCTGCTCCGCATGCTGGGAAAATTCGACACCGTCGCCATGCGCTTCGACCAGGTGGAAGACGCCGTCCTTCGTGGCGACGCCGATTGCGGAGTCCTCATCCACGAAGGCCGCTTCACCTACCAACAAAAAGGCCTGGTCCTGCTGCGCGACCTCGGCGAATACTGGGAGCAACGCATGCAATGCGCGCTCCCCCTGGCCGCCATCGCGATTCGCCGGGATCTCCTATCGCAAGCGCCGGAAATCGACGCCGCCATCCGCGCCAGCGTCGAATACGCCTTCGCCCACCCGCTAGCCAGCGCCGATTATGTGCGCGAACACGCCCAGGAAATGGATCCCACCGTTGCCCAGCGCCACATCAGCCTCTACGCGAATCAATACACGTTAGCTCTCGACGAAGCCGCCATCCAGCGCTTCATCACCTTCGCCGAAGAGCAGGGAATCTGCCCGGCGTCCACGCACGCCGTCTTCGCCTAATTCCACGGATGGACACGGATGGAATTGCTTATCCGTGTGCATCCGTGTCCATCCGTGGCCAATATGTGTGCTACTGCACCGCCGGTAGCGAATTCTGATTGTAGTTATCCGTCGCCAGACACTTGGCATGTCCAAATCCACCGGCGCTTACTCCCGTGCCACCCGCGGCGTTCGGAATGACATCGAAAATAATGTTGTCGGGCCGCGCCAGTGTTGCGACGCCGCCAACCCCAGCCAGGTTGTCCAGATTGAGATTGTCGCGTACCAACCAACCAATGCGATGGTCCGCGCAGGACGTATCGCCGCTTACGCCCACCGCCCCAATCACTTTCCTCAGGCTGTTGTAGAGCGCCAAGCCTCCGCCGAACACGTTCACTCCGCCGATCTTGCTGCCCACCATCGGATCGTTGGCCTTGCCGTAATTCGTAGACGGTCCTTTATAGGCGACGTCCACATCCACCGGATTGCTTTCCTGCAAACCAAACAAGCTGCCGCCCGGCTGCGTTGCCGAATACAGATTAGCAGTGGAGAGCGCCAAGCCATCCAGGCTAAAGGCGTTTGCCGTATTTGCTTTTTGCGCCGAAATGACGCGGCTACCGGGCCACTGCGAACCGCGTTCCGCGCCGGAAAACGCGACCGCGCACACCACACCGTCGCGGTCCACAATCGTGCCCCACATATTCAGGTTCAAGCCGCTGTTCTCCGCGCCAACCGCGGCATCGAGCGCCGCTTTTAATTGGTTATACGTCGGCAGCTTGCTGCAGCTGCTGTCGGACTGTTTGCCCTTGTCCTTATCGTCGTCGTTATCCGCCCACATCGTGGCAGGCAGCGCCAGGGCGCACGCCATCAACAAAACGCTCTTTGAGAACATCATGGTTGTACTTCTCCTTTTGTAGATTGAGGACACCAAAAGGATTGTATTCGTTACAGTGTTAAGGCGAAAAGGGGGGTACTACGGGAGGGATCGGACGAGGGGCCAGCGGAATCGCCAGCCCCTTTTTTCGGGAGTAAAAACTACTGGACCGCGGGCAGAGTATTCGGAACACCATCCTGAGCCACGCTCAGGCAATGCGCATGGCCGAAGCCGCCCGCGCTGTTGCCGACGCCGCCGGCCGGATTGGCCGTGACGTCGAACACCATGTTGTCCGGACGCTGCGTGTCCCCGGAAACGCCGTTGACCGTCAGCAAATTATCCAGGTTCAAATTGTCACGCACGCGCCAGCCGATGCGATGATCCGCACACGAAGTGTCGCCGCTGACCCCGATCGCGCCAATTACCTTGCGGCTCATATTGTAGAGTGCCAGCCCGCCACCAAACACGTTCACGCCGCCGATCTTCGAACCCATCATGGGATCCGCCTTGGTCCCAAACTTCGCTGAGGGACCCTTGTAGGCCACGGTCACGTCCACCGGGTTGCTTTCCTGCAGCCCAAAAAGGCTCCCGCCCGGCTGTGTCGGCGAGTACAGATTGGCAGTCGAAAGCGCCAACCCGTCCAAGCTGAACGAATTTGCTGTATTCGCTTTCTGCGCCGAAATAACGCGGCTGCCGGGCCACTGGGCGCCCCGGTCGAAACCCGAAAACGCCACCGCGCACACGATGCCGTCGCGGTCCACGATGGTGCCCCACATATGCAGGTTCAAGCCCGAGCTTTCCGCAGCCACGGCGGAATCCAGGGCGGGCTTCAACTTGTCATAGCCCGGTAGGTCCTTACAATCCGCCCACAGGGTTGCCGGCGCGGCCACGGCCAGCGCCATCAGGATAGTTTTGGAAAAATGTCTCATTTGTATCTCCTTCGTAGTCACAACTCACAGACCACGTTTCTTTAGTATAGTGGGCCATCATGCGGTTTATCCTCCTCAGCTACCTTGTGGTGACCGTCGCCGCTGGCTCCTCGCAGGCGCTCGACCTGCGTTACTGGATCGAACCTTGCACTCGCCCGGAAACCCACTGTCTGGCGCAGGACCCCCAGATGGCCGAATGGGCTCTGCAAGACTGGCAGCGAGCGTCGGGCGGCGCCCTCAAGCTGGAGAAAACTCCCAACCGTCTGCGAGCCAACATTCGCATCTTCTGGGCCTCCGCCAATCAAGGCCTCTACGGCGAAGCCCGCGCCTTTGTCGAGGATGGCGTCAAGGGAGCCGAAGTCTTCGTCCTCCCGCAAATGAGCGACAGTCCGGACAGCCTGCTCCGCGACGCCATTGTCTACTTGACCTGCCTGCACGAAACCGGCCACGCCCTCGGCCTCGCCCATACCGACGCCTTCCCCGACATCATGTATAGCTTCCAATTCGGCGGCGACATCCCGGCCTACTTCAACCGCTACCGCCGCCAACTGAAAACCCGCGACGACATCCCCCGCACCACCGGCACCTCCCCCCAGGACCGCGCCCGCCTCATCGCCGCGTTGGCGATTTATTAGCAGTAAGAATCGAGCTAAAATACTACCCAATGAAACTCACTGCGATGCTTGTGGCGTGCCTCCTTCTCCCCCTCGCATGGGCCCAGGATTCCGCTTCCGTCCGTACCATCGTGCAGCGCGAGAAGCAGCCCCTTCTAGACACTCTAAAGGACCTGGTCTCAATTGAGTCCGGCTCCAGCGATTTCGAAGGAGTCACCCGCATTGGTAACCTGATCGCCGACCGCCTGCGAGCCTTGGGTGGGGATGTAGAAAAGGTCCCGCCCGCCACCGGATATCCGCGCTTTCAAAACACACCGGCGCGGCTCGCCGACACCATCGTCGCGCGCTTTCGTGGCAAAGGCGCCAAGCGCATACTTCTGCTGGCGCACATGGATACCGTCTACGCAAAAGGCATGCTGGCGAAGCAGCCGTTTCGCATCGAGGGTGACCGGGCTTACGGCCTGGGGATCGGCGATGACAAGCACGGAGTCGCCACCATCCTGCACGTGCTGTCGGCGCTGCGAGCTCTGAGCTTTGACCAATATGGCCTCATCACGGTGCTGATCAGCCCGGATGAGGAGATCGGCTCCAACGCCGAACGGGACTTGATCACCTCGCTGGCATCCAACCACGACTTGGTCCTTTCCTATGAGGGTTGTCGTGTTCCCGGCGATGACGTTCGCCTTGCCACCACCGGTGTTCAGCTCGCGCTGCTCACCGTCAAAGGACGTGCATCCCACGCGGGCGCCGCACCGGAGCAAGGCCGCAACGCACTCTATGAGCTGTCGCATCAGGTGCTCCAGATGCAGGACATGTCCAACCCCAGCAAGGCTCTAAAGTTGAACTGGACCGTCGCCACTGCCGGCAGCGTCTCGAACGCCATTCCAGAGGATGCCACGGCCATGGGAGATATGCGCGCCGACGACGAAGCCGACTTCGCTGGTCTGGAGGCCGCCATCCGTGAGAAAATTCGCAAGCACCTGATCGCGGATACTTCCGTGGACGTGCGCTTCGAACGTCTCTACCCGGCCATGGCCCTCCGCAAACAGTCCTTGCCCTACGCCCAGTATGCGCAACGGATCTATGCCGAAAACGGCGGAAAATTGGACGTAGCCACGAAATCGCCGGGATCCGGAACCGATGCCGCGTTCGCCGCGCTCAAAACCAACGCGCCCATTCTCGAAGGCCTGGGATTACGCATGTACGGCGCGCACTCGAATGAGGATGAGTACGTCGTAATCTCGTCCATAGAGCCCCGCCTCTACTTATCGACCCGCCTCATCGTAGACTTTTCCCTGGGAAAGATCCCCGAAAAGTAGCGCTGATTCGAGGACTACCTACTTCTTGTGCGCCTGGATATAATCCAGCGCGTAAGCCTTCATTACCGGACTGATCGAGCCCAGCTGCAAGGCTTCCTCCAACGCACGATCGTTATCCCATTTGTCGATCAGGACACGTTTGATAAGCCACATCGCCGCGGCACGATTTCCACTGGCGCAATGAATGAACGCCGGTTGATTGCCGGGTTCCGCGATGATTTTGAGAAAGCGATCGGCCACCGCCGGGTCAGGCATCGATCCGCTCAAAGGGAGGTGCTCGAAGTGAATGCCCGCCGTCTTGGCTGCGGCCGCTTCCGCGTCAATGTCGGCGCCCTTTTCATCCCCCAGCCGCAGGTTGATGATGGATGCGAACCCCATCTTCTTAATCCCGGCGACCGCTGCTGGCGTTACCGCGCCGGCACAGGCGACCGTAGTCTCCACCTGAGCGAAGTTGGTGATCCCTTCGACCGTCGATTTCTTCACCTGGGACTGCGCAAGCGCGCCGGAAATCGCCATCGCGGCGACGCTTAGAATCAGAAAGGTTCGTTTCATACTCTCCTTGTCACCTAGCCTCGTGCCAGCGTATAGCCCCGCTCCTGCGCCCGGTTCACCGCCACAATCCCCGCAGCCACTAACCGGGCATTGCTCACCAGGTTCGCGCTCAACTCAGCGAAGACCGCGTCGGTGTTTCCCCCGCGTGCGATCTGCCCTGCCAGCCTGCGTGTCGCCATCGAACACACGGCGAATTGCACGCCCTGGCCGGCCAGTGTCGCTAGCGACGGCGCGCTGGGATTTGCCTTCGGAGCCTCCTTCGCTGGCCCGCCAGCAACCGGAGTATCGCCCGCCAATGTCGCGCCGTACTTGGCCCACATGTCGTTGTTGAACCCGTACCCCGTGGAAACGTGGCGCGCAATGACGATCACGGCGATATCCTGATTCTGCAGGCCGTAGTCCGTGCGGTTGGCCACGAAAAAGTTGCTCGCGAACAGCAGCCCGTCGCGGAAGCCATCCGGGCTCGTGGTGTCGATCACCATGCGATGCTTTCCGGGCAAGGCGTCCATCCAGTCGTCCTGGTTGTGGCGCGTCGGCTCCCAACGCGCAGCCGGCGCCGACTTTACTTGCGCCATCGCCACGCCTCCCAGCGCGACAGCGGCAATCGATGCGGCTCCCGTGTTCAGACCCGTCAGGAATAAGCGCCGTTCCGGCGATGCAGCGGATTGTTTGCTCATAAGCACCTCTTAGGAAATCGTGATCTTGCGCGGAAACTGCCCGTTGTCTTCCAGGAACGTCTTCTTACGCTTCAGCTCATCCGCGGTCGGCTGGACGTTGTTCTCGGCATCCGTCACCCGCGAGACCATGGTATGCGGTCCGGGCGTGGCATTCTCCCATTTATAGTTGAACAGCTTCCAGGAGTACTTGCTATTGCCCGGGTCGAGCGTGGCCTTCTGCCAGGGACCGTCGTCGATCTTCACTTCCACCGACTTCAGCGCCGTGCCGTCGTTCAATACGAACCCCAGAATCTGATGCGTATTCCCGCTCTTTCGAACACGCGCGATGGCCGACTTCAGGTGAATGCGAGTAACCTCGTTTTCCATCCACTGTGTGCCGGGATCGGTATCCTCGCCCGTGCCCCCCACGCCGACCACAGAACGGTACCAGCGAGTCTGGTAATTGCCAACATAGCGGTCTTCCTGCAAGTGAATCTCGGAAAGCCATTTTACATTCGCGACGCCGTACCAACCCGGCATGATCACGCGCAGGGGAGCCCCTTGGGGAACCGTCAGCGGCTCGCCGTTCAACGCCCACGCCAGAAGAGGCTCGGGCTTGGTCGCGTTTTCGAGTGTGATGCTGCGCCCGAACTGCTGGTTGAGTTTGAAGGTCTGCTGGCGGAAGGCCACGTCCCCGTCGCCGCGATCCGTACCGAGGAAGACCACTTCCCGCGCCTTGGAGCCCACGCCCGCCTGATTCAGCACGTCGCGCAGCGGTACGCCGGTGAAGCGCCCGCACGAGGCCAGCGCCTGGAAAGCGCGCGGGCTGTTCCCCGAGCATTCAAAGCCCACCACCACATCCGTCGAACGCATCTTCTTTAAATCCGCCAGCGACAATTCCAGCGGCTTGTTCACCATGCCGCTCAGCTTCAGATGGTAGGCATTCGCGTCGATCTCGGGCTGGTTGAAATGCTGGGTAACAAAAAACTTGTCCTTGGGCACGCTGAATCCGTCGATGGTCCGGATATCGAAGGTTCGCCGCGGAACGCCGTTACCGCCAGGGTTGAACGTGGCCGGGTAGTCGGTGAACGGAACGTCGATGGCTCCCTGCGCCAGAGTGGGAATGGCCATGTCGGCCAGCGCAAAAAAACCAGCCAGGCTCAGACCTTGTTTAAGAGTGTCGCGTCGTGTAATTTTTGGCATATACCCGCCCTCGCGCGGAACTTAAATCATACACCGCTCAGCGCCTGTAAACGGCGCCGTCAACTCTTCGGCGGAGGAATCGCCGATCCCAAATTCAAAGACCCGCCCCCCTCGCTCACATAATTCCGATTCCACGCCGGCATCTTCACCGTCACGTCGCCCTTCACCACCGCCTGGCATCCCAAGCGTGAATGCAGCGTCAGGTCCGCCGCCGTATCCAGGCGGTCCAATTCGTCCTCTTCCGCTTCCGATAAATTGTTGGCCCCCCCTGTCACATGTACGTGGCAGGTAGTGCACGCGCACTTCCCCCCGCACGCATGCTCCATCGGAATCCCAAAATTAATGGCGATGTCCAACAGCGATTCGGGCAGCCCGTGTTCATCGTACGGCAGCTTGCCGGATTCAAACTCGACGGTTTTATCGCCTTCTATTCCGAAATTCTGAAAGGTAACCTTGGGCACCTCTCCATTGTAGCGGTCGCGTTCGTCCCCACCGCTCGCGCTACTTGCTTTTCAACCCGTCCCGCCACGCTATTACTTCCAGTTCTGCCCGCACCGCGTCCATCACCGGCACCACCGGACTCACTTTCATTTCAAACGACGGCAACATCGAACAGAACTTATGAATCGTCAGCGGATCGTCGCACTCCACCAACATATGTCCGCCCCACTCTCCGACACGGATCACGAAGAACTCAATCTTGAAATTCGCCGGAGCCTGCCACTGGCCAAACACCTCCAGGATGCGCTTCTGCGTATTCTCATACTCGATGGGCGAGCCCTGCGGGCGCTCAAACCAACTGATCACGTATTTCATCTCGTCTCTCCGTTCTTAGTTGTCATGCTGCGCGAATCGCTCCAGTCTAGCGCCTCTTTTGCAAACGGAGCGGTGCCCGTCTCCTGCCCAAGCTCCGTCAGACGCTGGCCCCGCTAAGCAAACCGATTTCCCCCGGCAGCGTAACTGAAAAGTAACCAACTTTGGTGTACGATAGTCCGATCCAGTTTCCCATTTTGTGCTTTAAGGAGAATCCATGAGCGACATTCTTCGTACTCCGAACAAGTTCAGCAGCCTCTCCGTCAAGGATTTGCTGCGCGCCCGCGACCAGTATCACTACCACCTCATCAACAAGACCAACGTCGTCGGCACCGGCATTAGTCGCTATCTGATCCGCAAAGAGGATCCCTACCCCACTGAGTTCAGCGCCAAAACTCCTTCGAAAGACTACCGGAGCACGCCACATAAAGGGGAACGCACCTTCGCGAATTCCGAAGTGCGCGACTATTCCTGGCCCTGCGTTCTCGTCTTGGTGCGTCAATGGCAGGATATGTCCGACTTCGGCGGTTCTAGCGGAACATTGCATCCCGACGAAATGGTGCCGCGCACGCTCTACCTGGCCGACGGCGGCACTGTTCCTGTCTGTGTCGTCCGCGTGGAACAAAGCGCCCCTCCCACCGGAGCCTTGCCCAACTGGCACTGGCCCAGTGGGAACTTTGGCGGCGGCATGCCCATCCTGGTGGAGTCGCAGGGCCGCGATCTGGCCGCTACAGCCGGTTGCCTTGTTACCGACGGACATAACGTCTACGCCATCACCAGCGGCCACGTCTGCGGAGAACCCGGCGAACCGGTCTACACCATGGCCCGCGGCCAACGCGTTTTGATCGGAACGGCGACCGGCAAACGGTTGACGCGCGCTGAATTCAGCAAGCTGTATCCGGAGTTCGCCTCGCAGCGCACCTTCGTCCAATTGGACATCGGCCTCATCAAGCTGCAAAATGCGCTCGACTGGACTTCTCAGACATTCGGCTTGGGTGCCCCGGGACCGATGGCCGACCTGAACGAATGGAACATCACCACGCGCCTCATCGATGCTCCCGTTGTGGCCATGGGAGCAGCCTCCGGACGTCTCGAAGGCCGCATTCGCGCTTTGTTCTACCGCTACAAGTCGGTAGGCGGTTATGACTACGTTTCCGACTTTCTCATCTCCCCTCGAGAAAGTGCGGATGGAAGCGTCGCCCCAGCCTCGCGCACCCGCCCCGGTGATTCTGGAGCCATCTGGCACCTGGTCACGCAGGACGGCATCACTAAAGAAGACGGCGCACCCGAAGTGGTCGACGACTTCAAGGGTACTCTCCGGCCCCTGGCGCTGCAGTGGGGCGGCCAAGTATTTCAGGAAACCGGCGGCCAGTTCAGCTATGCGCTGGCCACCAGTTTAACCAGCGTGTGCCAATCCCTGGATGTCGAAACCATGCTCGAGCACAACCTCGGCGTGATGCCGTATTGGGGACAAGTGGGTCACTATACCATCGCCTCCTTCGCTTGCGGCTTAGTCGGTAACGCTAAATTGAAGGGGTTTGTTCAGGACAACATCACCCAAATCAGCTTCACCATGGCGGAACTGACGCCGGACAAAATCAGCGAAGCGCTGAAGGCCGCCCGCGACGGCGAATCCATCGTGCCTCTGGCCGATGTCCCGGACATTGTCTGGAAACAGCACTACACAAAGTTCTACGGCGGCCGCGATACCCAGTGGGCCGGACCCGCTCATTCGGCCGGTCCAGAACATCCCACCCACTATGCCGACGTAGACCTCACCCGCCCCGTGGACGGGAAATCGTTGCTCCAGCTTTCGCTGGCTAACCCGGCCGCCAACATCTCGGTCGCATTCTGGAAAACCTTCTACGACGACGCCGGACACAATGCCTCCCGGGATCGCGGTCTGTTGCCCTTCCGCGTCTGGCAGTTTTTCGACGCGATGAAAGGCTTCGCCGCCGCCGGCAAGCCAGCGGACTACTTGTGCGCCGCCGGCGTCCTCGCGCATTACGTCGGGGATGCCTGCCAGCCCCTGCACGGCTCCAAATACGCCGATGGATACAGCGACCAACCGATGGACATCGTTCACCATAAGCGCGAAACGGGCGAGGAATACATCGAGCATTCCCATGTCGGCGCCGGCGTCCACTCCACCTACGAATCCAAGATGATCGATCGCCACGCGGACGATCTCTTGCCCAAAATCCAAACCCAAGCGAGCGCTCTTCCCGCGTTGCCGGCCATCACCTCAGGCCATGCCGCGGCCGTCGCGATTGTGGAACTGATGGGCCGCAGCGCCCTGGCCATTCCGCCGAAAGATCTTGTCGACGCCTACTTAGCCGCCGGCGGAAAAAGCACCGTTGCCGTACAAGATGCCTTGTGGAACGATTACGGCAATGCCACCGCCGGCGTCATGGCCGACGGCGCCCGCGTGCTGGCCGCCATATGGGAGGGTGCCTGGATCCAAGGCTCCGGCGCCGCGATTCCCCAAGCCCAGTTGGGCTTTGTGGATCCGGATGCGCTCTACAACCTTTATACGGACACCGATTTCGTGAAATCCCTGGACCTGGATCACATCGCGCCCGAACTGCAATGAGCCTGTAGCCGGCGAGTGCTGGCATACTGGTTCTTTCATGTTCCATCTCCTAGAAAAACGTATCGCGCAGGCCTTCGCCGCGCGCCTCCAGGCCCTCTACGGCGTCGAAGGACCCGTCCAAACTGAGCAGCCTAAACAGTCCTCCTTCGGGGAAGTCTCCGTCCCCGCGGCGTTCCAGTTGGCTCGCACGTTGAAGAAGCCCCCCAAGGTCATCGCCGCCGACCTGTCGGAAGCCGTCGGACCCATTGAAGGAGTCGCCTCCATAGAAATTGCTGGCAATGGCTACCTGAACCTCCGCCTCGACCGCGCCGCCTATGCGACGTCGTTGCTCCAGCGGCAGACGCCCGGACCCGCCGCCGACGCGGAAAAAGTCATCATCGAGCACACCAACATCAACCCCAACAAAGCCGCCCACATTGGCCACCTGCGCAACGCCATCTTGGGCGATACGTTCGTGCGCATGCTCCGTACCACCGGCCACCGCGTCGAAGCCCAAAACTATATCGACAACACCGGAGTCCAAGTCGCCGACGTCGTCGTTGGCTTTCAACACCTGGAATCCAAAACCGCCGCCGATGTACGCGCCATGATCGCCGATCCCGCGCTCCGTTTCGACTACCTCTGCTGGGACCTCTACGCCCGTACTTCGCAATACTACGCCGAGCACAAGGAAGCCCTCGAATGGCGCAAAGAAACCTTGCACGCCATCGAACAAGGGGCAGGGGAGACCGCCGAGCTAGCCCACACCGTAGCCGACGCCATCGTCCGCGCCCATCTCAAAACCATGTACCGGCTCGGCATCGAATACGACGTCCTGCCGCGCGAAAGCGAAATTCTCCACTTGCAATTCTGGGCCACTGCGTTCGAGCAATTGAAGGAACGCAAAGCCATCTTCTTCGAAACCGAAGGCAAGAACAAAGGCTGCTGGGTCATGCCGTCGTCCGCCTTCCGTGAGTCCGCCGAAGAATCCGAAGAAGGCGCCGATGACTCCAAAGTAATCGTCCGCTCCAACGGCACCGTCACCTATGTAGGCAAAGACATCGCCTACCAACTCTGGAAATTCGGACTCCTCGGCAAAGACTTCCACTATCACCTCTGGCACACCTACCCGGACGGCCACGAAGTCTGGTCGTCGACCACCGAGCCCCACCCCGGCGCACCCAAATTCGGAGCCGGCGTCAGAGTCTACAACGTAATCGACTCCCGCCAATCCTACCTGCAGGACGTAGTCGTCGCCGGCCTCAAAGCGCTCGGCTATACCCAGCAAGCCGAAGCCAGCGTCCACTTCAGCTACGAAATGGTAGCCCTCTCCCCGCGCACCTGCATTGAGATGGGCATCGAGCTATCTGAGGAAGACAAAAAGCGTCCTTATGTAGAAGTCTCCGGCCGCAAAGGCCTGGGCGTAAAAGCCGACGACCTCATCGACACTCTTATTAAGAAGGCTCTCGAAGAGGTAACCTCGCGCCACGCCGAGGACCCCGAAGCCACGCGCCTGGATGCCGCCACCAAAATCGCCATCGGAGCCCTGCGTTACTTCATGCTGAAGTACACCCGCAACTCCGTAATCGCTTTCGACTTCGCCGAAGCGCTGGCCTTCACCGGAGAAACCGGCGTCTACGCCCAATACGCCGTAGTCCGAGCCCGCAAAATCCTCGCGAAAGTCGAAGCAGTTCCCGACTTCCAAGCAGTGCTCACTGCAGAAGCCTTAACCCGCCAACTACAAGACGAAAACGCCTGGCAGTACCTGCTGACAGCATCGAAAGCCGACTCCGCGATCTTGAAAGCCGTCGACAGCGGCGAGCCCTCCCACGTAGCCCGCTACGCGTTCCAACTAGCCCAATCGTTCAGCGGCTTCTACGACGAATACAAAGGCATCCTAACCGAGCCCGACATAGAAGTCCGCACCTTCCGCCTCTGGCTAACCGAATACTACCGCTCCCAATTAGAGCGAACCCTCGGCGTACTAGGCATCGAAGTCCCGCAATACATGTGATAACAAGCCGCGCCGGACAGCCCCCGTGCCGCTAAACAGCGACGTGATGCGCCGTCGGCCCGGAGCGGCGGACGCGAATCTTAACTTCCACGCGCGTACCCAGCCGGTTGAGCATCGTCATCAGGCGCTCGACGCTGATGCGCCGGAAATCCGCATTACGGACGCGCGAGAAATCTCCCGCATCGATCCCCGTCAGGCTCTGCGCCTTCCTGACGCTCAAGCTCTCACGATCCAGCGTTTTGATGATCGTCGCGGCAAGTATCGCCTTGAGTTGCCGAACGTCGGCATCGGCAATATCCAAATCCCGATAGACGTTCCCGCTTCCGCGCACCACTTCAAGTCCCTCTTTTTTCATGGCAACATCTCCTTCAGTCGTTTCAGCCGTTCTTTTATCGTGTCGATCTCGCGCTGCGGGGTCTTGATTCCCTGCGTGGATTTCTTCTGGAACGCATGAACCACCCACAGATCGTCGCCCAATTGCACCGCGTAGACGACACGGAAGGCGTTGCCCCGATACGGCAGAGCCACCTCGAACACTCCCGAGCCGAGCCCTTTCATCGGCTTCGCGATCCCCGGCTTGCTGCCTTCCGCAGCGAGACTTAGGGCGTCAACCATGACTTCGCGAGCACCCTCCGGGAAGTCGTTAAAGGCTTTCAGCGCCGGTTTGAGCCACGATATGGGTCGCGTAGGTCGGACTGGGCCATTCATAACCTGCTCTCCTTTATGTTGGCAACAATACCAACACGTGTCAAGGCGGGTGCGTCCGCCGGGCGCTTGAGGCAAAGGCTGGCACCGACCCTGCTCGCAATAGTTGCGAACCGGTCTTTGCTGATTCAATGGCGTCCCTGAAACTGTGCGAGAACGGGCGTTCTGAATCTCGATACGCCGCTGACGAAATAAGCCGGCGATCCGGCCTTGCCCGATAGCATCCTCAACCGCATGGTTCACAACGCCCATCGGATCGAGATGAGGGGCGACTCAATGCGTAAGAATCGAGCGAAGCCGAGCGCATAATACCCTCATCGTGGGCAGAAGGCCACCGCAGTGCTAAAATAACTTCCGGTTAGTCCGTGACTCAGGACCTTTCCCTTCCCGAGCAAAGTTGATTTTGGATAGAATCAGTTGATCCGTATGCCACTGTCCTCCGGCGAACAACTCAGTCATTACAAGATCCTGTCGATGATCGGCAAGGGCGGCATGGGCGAGGTCTACCTCGGCACCGACACCCGACTGGACCGGTCTGTCGCGATCAAGGTTTCCTCGCGCGAGTTTAACGATCGTTTTGAACGCGAGGCGCGCGCCATCTCCGCGCTCAATCACCCCAACATCTGCACGCTTTACGATGTCGGTCCCAATTACCTGGTCATGGAGTACATCGAAGGCGACTCGCTATCGAAACTCCTCGAACGCGGCCCGCTACCGCTCGACAAGGCTCTGACCTACGCGGCGCAGATTGTCGACGCTCTTTCCGCCGCGCACGCCAAGGGTATCGTCCACCGCGATCTGAAACCAGGCAACATCATGGTCACGAAAAACGGCGCCAAGGTCCTGGATTTCGGCCTCGCCAAACTCAGCCACGAGCGTCTGTCCACCGAATCCGGCGCCAGCATCGAAACCGTCACCGAGCCCATCACCAAAGCAGGAGCCATTCTCGGCACCCTCTACTACATGGCTCCCGAACAAGTAGAGGGCAAAGAAACCGACGAACGCTCGGACATCTTCTCGTTCGGGGCGGTCTTCTACGAGATGGTCACCGGCCAGCGCGCCTTCACCGGCGAAACGCAAGCTGCCGTGCTCGCGGCCATCCTCAAAGACCAGCCGCCACCGATGAGCCAACGCCAGCCCGCCACACCCCGCGCGCTGGAGCGTGTGGTCCGCCGCTGCCTGGAAAAGAAGCCGGAAGACCGTTGGCGCTCCGCGCACGATCTGAAACCCGCCATCGAGTTGATCGATCTGGATGCGCCCGCGCCGACTTCGGCTAGCAGCAGCGTTCCGGTCCAGGCCCTGTCCCCTGAACCGAAGGCAAGGCCGTGGTTCTGGCCTGCCATAGCTACGGGACTCCTTGCCCTCGTTGCCCTGGGTTTCGGCGGCTACCGGTATTGGCAAGCAAACTCCTTCACCGATCTTCCGCTGGTCCGCCAGGACGTGAACCTCGGTCTGGATGTCGAACTGATGCCCCCGGTGACCTTCGCCACCAACTTTGCGATCTCTCCCGATGGAGCGCGCATCGCCTACATTGCCCGTCCCACCGCGGGTGGTCCGCCCCGGCTCTACACGCGCCGTCTTGACCGGTCGAACGCCATCGAGCTTCCCGGAAGCGAGAACCCCCGCCACCCGTTCTTCTCTCCTGACGGAGAATGGCTCGGGTTCTCCTCGCAACAGAAACTCTACAAGATCTCCGTGGACGGCGGCGCCCTCCTCCCGCTCATGGATCTCAGGGGCCAATTCCAGGGAGCCGCTTGGGGCAAAGGCATGATGATCGTAGCGCAGGGCGGCTTACCGCTGGTTCGCATTGCCGATACCGGCGGCAGCCAGCCCACTCCCTTGGGTCCCTTCCTGCCAGGCGAGATCATTCAGTCCTCCCCGCAACTTCTGCCCGGAGACGAGAGCGTTTTTTTCGCCACTAACCTCGGGAATGAGACCGGCTTGCCCGATCCCAACAAGAGCCGCATGGATGTCATTTCCCTGCAAGACCAGAAGCGCACCGTGCTCCAAACTAATACTGCGGTTGCTCGCTACGTGCCTTCCCGCGGTGCGACCGGACACTTGCTCTATACCTCGCAGGGAGGCCTCTACGCTGTGCCCTTTCACCCCGGCAAACTTGAAAAGCAAGGGCCGGCGGTACCTGTGCTGAGTGACATGTTGATCGTCGGCAACACTGTCGGCAAGTATTCCGTCTCGGAAACCGGCACCCTCATTTATCAGAAGGGTTCCCCACAAGCCACGGTGGGCGCGCTGGAGACTCTGCAATGGATCGACAACACCGGCAAAGCAGAGCCGATTCTGGCGGAGCCGGCCGACTACGATTCCGCGCGTGTTTCCCCGGATGGCACGCGCTTGGCAATTGCTGTCCTGGAAGGCGCCCGTCAGAATATCCGGGTGTTGGATTGGAGCAATGGCCGCACCACCAGCCTGACTTTCGGAGACGCTGACTACTATTATCCCGCGTGGACGCCCGACGGGAAGCATGTCGTCTTCACCCGGTCCGACGGTGGCCTTTACTTCGCGCCCGCGGACGGGTCCGGCCAGCGCCAGCAACTGACGCAGAGCGTCGCCACCAAGGCTCAGATCGCTTCGTCCTTCTCCCCGGATGGCACCCGCCTCGCCTTTGCCCAGCGAGATTCCGGCACCTCACAGATTTGGACCGTGTCCATCAGCCGGGAGAGCGGCCAATTGCGCGCCGGTAAGATCGAGAAGTTTGTGGACTCCGAATTCGTTGACACAGTGCCTAAGTTTTCGCCCGACGGCAAGTGGCTGGCCTACGCATCCACACGTTCCGGCGGACCACAAATCCTCGTGCGCCCGGCTGTCGGGCAAGCGGGTCAGTGGGTCATTCCCGCCCAAACGGCAAACTTTCCAATGTGGTCACGCTCTAGCCAGGACCTGATCTATACGACGCTGGTCGGCCAGGGCACGCCGCAGATCATGGCCGTTCACTATTCCACTCAAGGCGACGCCTTTGTTCTCGATAAGCCCCGTGTGTGGCTGGCCAGTGTGCCCTCGAATCCCCATGACCTGTCGCCGGATGGCAAGCGCCTTCTCGCAATCGTTCAACAAGGCGCCGCCGCCGCTCCCCTCGCCTCACGCGAAATCGTCTTCCTGCAAAACTTCTTCGATGAGCTCCGCCGCCGAGCGCCGGTGAAGTAGGCTGGTCGAGTTCTGGAGCGATGACATCTACGTGCGTCTTTTCAGTCCCGGCCCGCCCAGCCACTCCGTGCTACGAACCTGAGTTCGAGCGGGGCGTGGACACGCGCCTGACATTTGAGCCCGGAAACGAAATTTCGCCGATGTGGCGGGGCGACGGCAGCCGGATCGTTTACGCCACGGTCCCCTCCTATACCGTTTATGAGAAAGCCGCCAACGGCGCGGGCTCTCCGGAGTTGTTCTTTACGCCTCCCAAAGAAGCAGGCGTTATTTTTGTCCGCGAGTGGACGCCGGATGGCCGCTTCCTGGCGATTTCGACGGGTGGCGTAGCGAGCGATAGTTGGCTGCTGCCCACTGACGGCACGGCGCAGACGCGCAAGCTGATGCCTCTTGTAAAGACTCAGTTTAGTGAACGTGGGATTCGTTTCTCCTCGGACGGCAAGTTCTTCTCTTACACGTCCGACGAGTCCGGCAGGGATGAAGCCTACGTGCGGCTCTTCGATCCGCAGACGGGTACCAGCCCCGGCGGGCAATGGATGATTTCGAAGGGCGGAGGCGTCAGCCCGCACTGGCGCGCCGACGGCAAGGAGATGTTCTACATGACGCCCCAGGGAGCCATCATGTCGGTGGAGATCGACCAGAAACAGGGCTTCCAGCCGGGCCTACCCAAACAACTCTTCAAGTTGCCGGGCGAAATTCGGTTCTGGGACAGCACGCGCGACGGGCAGAAGTTCCTGATACCGGTTCCGGCTGCCACATCGAATTCGGCGCCCTACAACGTGATCGTAAACTGGACGTCGACACTGAAGAAATAGCGCCGCGAGGGGCGCTGGCCTACGATGCCATCAGTGTCAGGGGCTAAAGACACCCCACTAAACGCAACAGATGATTATTTCCGGATTGCCGACTAACGGGCCACGATCCAAAGAACCCGTTTGAAGGCAGTCCGTCCCGAGAAACTCTCGCAGTCGTTGACGTTTTAGAACTCGTCCGAAAGACTACTTTTTCAACAGAGCCGGCCAATTCACGATGACGCGGAGTTCGGGGCGGTCTTCGCCACTGGGTTCGGCTACGTAGAATTTCTGGCCATCCGGGGAAGGCGCGTATTGGTGGACGACGGGGGCGTAGGCTATTTTAGTTTGAAAGAGCGGCCTGGGAGCGCCGGTCTCCAGAATAGAACCCGATTTGATATCCACCGCCCAGAGTCTTCGGTCCGGGGCCAGGTAGTAGAGTTCTTTGCCATCGCCGCGCCACTGGGGTTGCGATCCTCCACCGACGGAAATCTGACGTTTCTGCTGGAAACTGGGGAACGCGGCGACGTAGACTTCATAGTCGCCGCTTTCGATGGAATTGAATGTGACCCAGCGGCCATCGGGAGAGACGTGGGTCTCATCGATGCGCGCCGTACCGGAGCCGACCGTCTGAGCTTTGTGTTCGCCGTAGGTCAAAAGCCGGACACTGGTTTCTTTGAGCGGCCGAAAGACGATCCACTTGCCGTCGCGGCTCCAATCATCTAGAGCCCAGGCGTCGGGGTCCGAGTAGATGACTTTCTCGTCGGAAGTTCCTACAGTGACTTCGCGGAGTTCATTCTTCGCCTGCGACCTCGAAGCAAATAAGACGCGGCGGGAATCGGGAGACCAGACAGGGTCTACTTCCGCATCCGGGTCCGACGTCAACCGGGAGAACACACCTGATGCGATCTCCAGAAGCCACAAATCAGCTCTCGGAATTTGTCCACGCTGAACCGCCAGCCAACGACCATCCGGGGAGAGAACCAGTTGGGAGGTGTTCGGAGCACTCACCGGAAGCTCATCCCGGCGGCCATTCCGCTGGTAGACGCCCAGCATTCGCGAGGCAGCTTGTGTTGGCCTGAACGCTACCACTCCATTTCCGGAAACCGAAATGGCGGAGCGCTGGTAGATAGAATTGCCGTTGATATCGGGCTCCAGTGCCTGCGGATCGCCCACGGGTTTGAAGGAAGTTAGATCCAGGTCCTGAACCATCGCCGTCCCGTTGCGGCCGAGCAGGAGACGGTTCGGTGGAGCGAAGCCGCCCAGCGAGTCCGTGGTCACAAGCTTGCGATCCTTGGAGCCCAGCTTTTGAACGTATGTGCCCCCTTGCGGACCGCGGACAGCGTAGAGGAACTGGCGGCCATCGGGAAGGAAAATCGGGAAAGCGTGACTGATGTCTTTGGCGGCGTCATCCAGGGTGGTAACCGCGGATGGTGTGCCACCGCTGGCGGACACCAAGTGAAGCGTGCCATTGGAGCTAAACAGAATTTGGCCCGCCAGATTCCAAGAACCTCCGGATTGATTGGGGGCCGGGCAAACCGTCACGGGAGTGTCAGCCGTCAATGAGATTCGCTTGAGCATTCCATCGGCGAAAAAAGCGAGTTCCCGCGAATCGGGCGACCAGAATGGCGTCGAAGCTCCGGCGGTCCGCTCGATGTTCTGAGCGCTGTGAGAATCCAGGCGTTGCAACCAGAGGGAGGATTTTGCGCCCTGCCCTACGGCGCTAAATGCGAGCATGCGTCCATCGGGAGACAGAGCAAAGCCAGCGAGCGCATCGGCCGTAGCGCTTGCGGAGTTTGTCGACGGAGGATACGGCACGCTGAAGCGAACGGCAGGCGAGGGCTCCGGGGCCGCCTCGCGGAAGTGGAGGAGCGCCAACCCTAACGCTGCAACTACAGCGGCTGCCGCAATCGTCCAGGGAGTCCAACTGGGCCTGCGGGCCTGGGAGGCAGGCGCGGTCTCCAACGGTGCAGGCTCGTCGAGTGCGAAGCGGACGTCCTCCATGGAGTACCAGCGCTTGCGGGGATCTTTGCGCAGGCAGCGTTCGATGGCGGGGCGAAGGCGCGCGGGGACGGCGTCGAGTTTTGGTTCTTGTAGGACGATGGCGGCGAGGATGTCGCCGACTTCTTCGCCGGTGAAGAGGCGCTGGCCGGTGACCATTTCGTAGAGGACGACGCCGAAGGACCAGATGTCGGAGCGGCGGTCGAGAGTTTTGCCCTTAGCTTGCTCGGGGGACATGTAGGCTGCGGTGCCGAGGATCATGCCTACTACGGTGTGTCCCATGGTGAGGGTGGGGGAGTTGCCGGGGTCGGCTGAAGATGCCACGGGTTCATCGGCGAGGGCCTTGGCGAGACCAAAGTCGAGGACCTTGACGACGCCTTCGGGAGTGACCTGGATGTTGGCAGGTTTGAGGTCCCGGTGGATGATGGGTCGCTGTTTGTCGTGCGCGTATTCGAGGGCGCTGGCGATTTGTTTAGAGTAGGCAATGGCGGTTTCTACTGGGATGGGACCGCGCTTGATGATGTCAGCCAGGGTTTCGCCTTCGACGAGTTCCATGACGATGGCTCGGAGTCCGTTCTGTTCTTCGAGTCCGTAGATTTGGGCGATGTTGGAATGATTGAGGGACGCGAGGACTTCGGCTTCACGTTGGAAGCGGGCCATGCGAGTCGGGTCGTCGGAGAGAAGTGTGGGGAGGACTTTGAGGGCAACGTCGCGCTTGAGTTTGAGGTCGGTGGCTCGGTAGACCTCGCCCATGCCGCCTTTGCCAAGGGGGGCGGTGATCTCGTAGGGGCCGACGCGGGTTCCAGCAGCTAAAGGCATGAGGCGTCAAACGATTCTAACCCACCCGGACAAGTGTTGGGGGCATAACTCCTGTATCACGGACTAACCGGACAGAACGCCGGGTACCAAGATTACTTCCAAATTGCCGACAAACCGGGCGCAATCCAAAGAAGCAGCGACACATACAGTTGTTGCAGGCACTTGCTGCAATACGAGCCGAATCTATCCTCGTTCGAGACTGGTAGTCTACCCTTTGAGCGATGCCAGCAGTACGAATCCCGAGGCGATGGATTGGCTTGGAACGGCTGCCGCCTCAGCTCTTTCCAATTGCTTTCATGAGTTCCGCCATCCCGACTTTGCGATTGTCCGCGGGCAAGTGAATCGGTATGATCCGCTCTACGTTCAGTTTCAAGCGTTCGATATGGGCGACCAGGCTTTGCGTGTAGGGGCTGATCACAGCGGGCGCCTGGGTGAGCACCGTCGCGGGAGGATTGAAGCCGTCGGCCTCGATCAGCGCTTTTTCTTTGGGGAGGTACACGAGCAACATTCCATCGTGGTGCCCGAAGTCGGCCATGTGATATAGCTCGACGACGTGATTGCCGTCGGTCAGCGTCATCTTGTCTTTGACCGTTTTGAAAGAGGGTTTCCTGGGGTTCTGCGCCAGGCGGTCCGGCGCCAGCGTGTGGGGAGTCTTCCAGATCTTTTCGTAGTAAGGCTTGTTGATTTCTTGCGTGATGATTGTCGCGCCCTCGGCGACGTAGGCTCGCAGGCCTCCGGCGTGGTCAACATGCGAATGGGTGTTGACCAGTTCGGTAATGGTCTTGCCGGGCACCAGGCGTTTGGCTTCCGCGATCACGGCCTGCGACCGCTGGTCGCTCTGCCCGCCCTCGATCACTAATATGTGATCCTTCATATCCACCACGATGGCTGCATAGCCGCCGGTAACAAGCCACACGCCGTCGCTCAACTTCTCGGAAGCCAACGGGGCAGCAGGAGCAGCAGCCGCACGGGCGGGAATCGTCGGTGCCGGAACGTTTGTTTTCACATCGGTGACATGGAGGTCCAACACAGGGTATCCGCCCTGGCGCTGGAGGATGTGCGAGGGGAACTGCACGCCGCCCATGGTCTTGTAGTCGCTAAACGTGGTCTCAAAGACGATGTCGCCATAGACGTTGTTGTCGATCTTGGTTTCGACGCGCTCAACCTGGTTCTGCGCATTGATCCAGCCCGTGGTCTGGGCTTTGTTAGCGGCGGTGAAGGAGACGGCCGTGTACATCTTGCCGCCCTTCCGCTCCGCTCTTGCCGTCGCATCATTGGCGCCGAGCGCGATTCTCACGAACGCTTGCGGCAGGGTCATCATCAACTCATCCCAGGCGGCTGGACCCTGAGCCGTTTGTACCTGGTTCTGGTCCCCGATGATTGGCTGCTGCCCGCCCCCACGCAAAGGGTTTTCTGCTTGTGTCCGCACGCGCTGCATCCGCGTGGCCCAATTGTCGAAACTGACCACGCGCGTATAGGTCTTGTCGTTGAACTTCGGCCAGGCCGCCGACGGACTGGCGTTCTGACCCAGCACGAAATCGTATCCGGAACCGGTGAATTCAAGTGTTTTCAATCCATCAGCACCGAGTGCTTTGGATGCATTCGCCAGGACGGCTTTTACATCGGCCTTCGCCCCCGCATAAGCCACCGCCAGGGTGGCAGCGGTGACTGCCATGAGAGTTAGATTTCTTCGTAGCATTTCGCTTCCTTTGTTCTCGGATTCCAACCAGCCCAACGCACAACGGGTAGTACTAGTCGATTCTAACCCGCCGAGCTTGACGGTGGAGCTGATAACTCCTGGATCACGGACAAACCGTCACTTACCATCGGAGCCGTCCGCCGGGCGAACCGCAGCACGGATCGTTGACGGGTTGCCGACGACTCGGGTACCAACGTCTGATCACGTCAGGACAGGTTGTACTAGTTGACGAGCGAGCGGCCTCCTAACCGGGTCATGGCTGAGGCAACCGACTACTTCCTCAACTGCGCCTGCCAGTTGAGCACGACGTTGAGCGGAAGTTGTGCGGATTGTAGCTGCGGCAGCGAAAGGAGAAACCGGTTGCCATCACTCGCCACATCCCATCCCACGTCAGGCTGAGTTTGGAATAAGCGTTGCGGAACTCCAGGCTCGAAAGTCGAGCCCCCGGCTTTTATTTGGGCCGCCATTTTGACGCCTCTGTCGGGCACCCCTGAAAAGAACAGCTCTCCGCCGTCACCGCGCCAGCGGGGCGAGCTTCCACCATCCCGGGATATCGGCCACTTAACATCCCCCAAAGATGGACCCGAGGCAATGAAAGGGCGCACATATACCTCGGAACGCCCGGATTCCGTCGAATCGTAGGCGATCCAGCGCATGTCGGGAGAAAGAACGCCATTCCTCTCCGAAAACTCCGTACCCAGGAGTCGAACTGACTTGCGGTCGCCCTTAAGCGGTAGGATCCACAACTCGTCCCGCCCCTGGTTTCGTGAGTTGTACAACAGAAAGCGCCCGTCGCGAGACCAATCCGTGAGAGTGTGTGACTTGTCGAGTTCGCTCAACAATTCCTTTTCCTCGGCGGCGCTCGAAGCGGTTTTTTCGAAGATGCGGTTTTGCTGGGCCCCAGCGGCAAATGCGACGCGGCTGGAATCCGCGGACCAGGCGGCTGGGGAGACTAGCCGTTGACGACCGAACGTAAGACGAGTCCGCGTCACGCGCCC
>JBDTSJ010000064.1:0-21616 GCA_039931205.1 Acidobacteriota bacterium | reverse complement strand
ATTTAGGAACTTTCTACTTTGCTGGGATTAGGAACTTTCTACTTTGCTCCGACACACTTCGGCCGGTGAGGCCGAAATGCTTGGCGGCGGCGAGCAGGCGACGGTCGTTGGACCAGATTTCATGGAAGCCGGCGTCCATCGCGGAGACCAGTTGGATAGCGTCACCGGCCCGCAGCAAAGTATCGGATGGCATCGTCCGTGCCAAGAGTTCCACGCGGCGCAAGATTCGATCGGATACTGGGACCATGAGCCAACGCTCCGCGTCGACATCTTCGAGAAACTTGTCGCGAACAAGGCGCTCTGTGCGCTGGTCGAGGGTGCTTTCCCGACGGTGTCGATGAAAGGTACAGGCCAGTTCAGCCACGGTCAAAGCGGAGGTGTAGCTCGCTGCAGCGGATTGGATCAGCTTGCGGACCTGGAGACTGTCTGTCTCATTCAAGTAAACTTTCGCGACGTACGCTGTATCCAGGTAGATTCGAGTCACGTCCTGTCTTCTTCAGAAATTCTCCCGGAGTCGGTTTTGGAAACAGGAAGCGTGCGGATGAAGGCCTCGCGGTCAGGGAACTTGCTCCTGCTACGGCGTTCGGTGATGGGGCGGATCTCGGCGACTGGGACGCCGCGATTTTCAACGATGAACGTCTGGCCTCCAGCAACCTCTTTCAGAAGGGCGCTGGTGTTCAAGTGCAGGTTGCGGACGGTGGTTCGCTCCATGTGTAACATTGTGACACATCGGCCGGACGGAGTCCCGCCACGGGCAGGGTGCCCGCCCCTCTTGCTACAATCGAAACTCCCCCGGCTTCGAACTGGTTACCACCATGCAAACTGCGGCTAGCTTTGTCAAAAAACTGAAACTCCCGGCGGGTTCGGATAATCCCGAGAATCGGGCCAAGGCGGCTTGGAAGCGGGCGGCGGGGATCAAGATTGAGAAGTACACCCTGGCAGCTTCGCTGGTGCGCGGGACTCTGGTAATCGAGGTTAGCGATCATATCTGGCAGAAGCAATTGTACGCACTGCGCAAGCACCTGCTGCATAATCTGGCCGAGATTCTGGGGGAGCCGCTGGTTACGGATCTGGATTTCCGGCCGATGCCTCCCCGGCGGAAGCCGATGCGCGAGGAAGTGGCGGCGCGAACCGCGGAGAGCATTGGCGATCCGGTGCTCTCGATGCTGTATCAACAGTCCAAAAAACGTCAAGCATGAAAATTACCGAAGCGGAAGTCCGGCGCGTGGCGGAGCTCGCCAATCTGGCGCTCACAGACGAAGAAGTTGGCCGCATGGCACACGATATGAGCGGCATCATGACTCATATTGACAAGCTGAATGAGATCGACACGACGAACGTCGAACCGATGTCGCAGGTGCTATTTGACGCCGAAGAGACGGCCACGTTGCGGGATGACGTGGAGCGGCCTTCGCTGTCGAATGCCGACGCGGTGGGAAGTGCTCCCAATGCGGGCGGCGGGTATTTCAAGGTGCCGCGAGTGATTGAGCGATGACCGCACATACGATTGATTCCATCCGCAGCGGGTTACTGAAGAAGGAATTCAGCGCGGAAGAGATTGCCCGGCAGGCGCTGGACTTTGCCGAGGCCGAGAATCCCAAGACAAACGCCTATCTGACGTTCGCTCCGGAGCGGGCACTCGCAGCGGCGCGCGCGGTGGATCTACAGATCGCCAAGGGTGAGGTTTTGGGGACGCTGGCGGGGGTTCCCATCGCCGTGAAGGACGTGATTGTCACGCGGGGACTACGGACAACCTGCGGGTCGAAACTGCTGGAGCATTACGTTCCGCCCTACGATGCGACGGCTGTGATCCGGATGGAGCAGGCGGGCGGGCTGATCATCGGCAAGACAAATTGCGACGAGTTCGCGATGGGGTCTTCGAACGAGAACTCGGCGTTTGGACCGGTGCGCAATCCGGTGGCGCTGGACCGCGTTCCTGGGGGCTCCAGCGGTGGCTCCGCCGCGGCTGTGGCGCAGAACACGGCGGTGGTTTCGTTGGGATCGGATACGGGCGGGTCCGTTCGGCAGCCGGCTTCGTTTTGCGGGATCACGGGGGTTACGCCGACTTACGGACGCGTGTCGCGCTATGGGCTGACTGCGTTTGCGAGTTCGCTGGATCATATCGGACCTTTTTCACGAAACGTCCGGGATAGTGCGAGGCTCCTACAAGTGATTGCGGGACACGACACTATGGATGCGACTTCCGCCGCGGCGCCGGTACCGGATTACGTGGCGGCGCTGGATGGGAATGTGCGCGGCATGAAACTCGGTGTGCCCAAGGAATGGATGGATGGGTTGCCGGCGGAGACCGGGGATCTGGTCCACGCGGCCGTAGATCAACTGGTCAAGCTGGGCTGCGAGGTGCGAGAGATTCACTTGCCGCATACGGCCTACGCGGTGGCTTGCTATTACATCATCTGCACGGCCGAGGCTAGCTCCAATTTGGCGAGATTCGACGGGGTTCGGTACACCACGCGGGCGGCTTCGGCGAACACCTTGAGCGATATGTACCGGGTGACGCGCGACGAAGGCTTTGGCGCGGAGTGCAAGCGGCGGATTTTGCTGGGGACCTACGTGTTGAGCGCGGGATACTACGACGCTTACTATCTGAAGGCGCAAAAGGTGCGGGCGATTATTGCTCGCGAGTATGCGCAGGCGTTTGAACAGGTGGACGCCATTGTGGGACCGGTGACGCCGCATCCGGCGTTCAAGATTGGCGAGAAGGTAGATGATCCCGCCTCCATTTATTTGGCCGACATCTATACAGTGACGGGTGATTTGACTGGCATTCCCTGCATGAGCGTCCCGTGCGGGAAGACTGCCGAGGGGTTGCCTGTGGGCTTACAGATCTTAACCAAGCACTTCGACGAGGCGAACATGTTCCGCCTGGCTGAAGCTTACGAACGTTGCACCAATTAAGGGAGAATCAATTTATGGCTTTCACACTACCCGCACTGCCCTACGCTCCGGATGCTCTGGAGCCGCACATTGACAAGATGACCATGGAAATCCATCATGGCAAGCATCATCAGGCTTACGTGACGAACTTGAACAAGGCTCTGGAGTCCGCGCCCGAACTGGCGTCGAAGAGCATTGAAGAACTGCTGGCCAATAACTGCGCCGCCGTGCCAGAGGCCATCCGCACCGCGGTACGCAACAACGGCGGCGGGCATTGGAATCACTCGCTGTTCTGGACATTGATGGGACCGGGCATGGGCGGCACTCCGGTGGGCAATTTGTCTTCCGCGATCAATGCCACGTTCGGAAGCTTTGACGATTTCAAGACCAAGTTCAGCGCGGCTGGCGTGGGGCGCTTCGGATCGGGATGGGCTTGGTTGATCAAGACCGGGTCTGGCGTCGAGATCGCATCCACTCCCAATCAAGATGGGCCGGTGATGGAAGGCAAACACGCGGTGCTGGGGTGCGATGTTTGGGAGCACGCCTACTACTTGAAGTATCAGAATCGGCGGCCGGATTACATTGCTTCGTGGTGGAACGTTGTGAATTGGGCCGAGGCTGAGAAGTTGTTCAACAAGAAGTAGTCGACACGGCACGCGTGAGCGCGTGCGCTACATTACGTCCGCGAAGTTTTTCCGCAGGCGGTGGAACCAGGCATAGCCCAGGATCGCCACCGCCGCGGAACCCATCCAAAGGGCCGCCAGGCTCATGTTCACCGGCGAATGATTCTCTAGCAGAATGGACCGGTAGCCGCGCACTAAGACCAGGATTGGATTGAACGCCAGTACCCCCGCGGCCCAAGCAGGGATCTCCGCCGATTCCTCATAGCAGATGGGCGTGAGGAAGAACCACAACGTCAGGATGAAGCCGATGACTTGTCCTAAGTCGCGGACGAAGACGCCGGTGGCGGCAAGAATCCAACTCATGCCGACTGTAAGCAGGACTTGCGGTACCAGCAGCACTGGCAGCCACACTACCGACGTTGGTATCTCGCCGCGCGCGATCCAGACACCGGCCAGGAAGATGACGACGCCGAAGGCTTCGGTGACCAGGCCGGCTAACGCCAGATTCATGGGCAAGGTATCCAGCGGGAAGACCAGCTTCTTGACGAAGGTCCGGTATTCGAAGATAACAGAGGGAGCCCGGCCCACAGCTTCGGAGAACGCCATCCAAGGGAGCATGCCTGCCAGGAAATAGAGGACGTAGCCACTGCGGCTGGCGTCTCCGCTGAAGCGGGCGTGCAGAACGACGCCAAAAACGAAGAAATACGTGAGCATCAGCAGCAGAGGAGTCAGAGCGGCCCATAGGGCTCCGGCGAAGCTGCCACGGTAGCGTGCGAGGACGTCGCGGCGCACCATGGAGGCGATTAGTTTTCGATGGCTCCAAAGACTTTTGACAGGGAGCGCGAACGCTTTGGGGATGGATCGCACGGCGTGCGACCAGCTTTGGCCACGCGTGCTCATGACGCGTGGGGGCGCGATCTCCACCGCGCCTGCGCCGACGCGCGCATCGATGGCAATGAAGCGGGCACGGTCGGCCACAGGGGCCACTTGGATTCGATACGGGCCTTCCTCGGCAGGCAGGGTTACCCGAAGGTCCACGTTGATGCTGCTTGGCTCGCTCCACTCGCCTTCGCTGATGAAGTTGCCGGTGGATGGATCGAATAGCTGCCAGCCTACGATGCCGACGGAATCGCCTTGGAAACGGACGCGGATGGCGCAATCCTCGACGGTCGCTTGGATGGCGCGGAAGGTAGCCATGTCAGTTGTATAGCCAGGTGGGATAGCGGTCCTGCACGGGAGACTTTTTGCGGCCCACGATGTAGATGCCATCGCCGCGATGGTCGGTGGTCAGGATATAACGGTCGAGCAGGTGTTGCACCCAGCCTAATTCCGGCGTGGGGATGTCGAGGAACGGGCCCGTTTCCAGCAACGTGACCTCGAAGCCGGCGTTTTCGAAAAGCTGCTGCATTTCGCGCGGAGTATATTCGCGAGCGTGGCGGGGATCCGGATCGCCTTCGGGGTTGGGCTTGATGTAGGCCGGGAACAACATGGGATGGAAGCCTTGCAGGATTCCGGCTACGGCGCGGAGAGAGGCCACGTTCGGCGTGGTTAGCACCAGATGGCCGCCGGGGCGCAGGATGCGGTTGATCTCGCCCATCATATGCATGGGGTCGGTGGGCAGATGCTCAATGAGTTCGCAGCAGAGGACGGTGGAGAACGATTCGTCTTCGTAGGGGAAGCGATTTTTTTCGGCGTCAAAGTGGTCGATCTCGCAGGCAAATTCTTCTCCGGTTTCGGAGACTGCTGTGCGATGGTCGACGCGGCCTAACGTGCCGAAATAGCATCCGCGGACTTTGCCGTAGCCTAGCTGGGTTTTTAGGGCCGGCGTGATTTGCAGATACGCGCCCATTTCCAGGACGCTATCGTCCGGACCGCCGGGGGGCGTGATCGAGAGGGTTTTGGCTAGACGCGTTTGGTGGGTATGGACATATTTGCGGGAGCCATCGGCTTCGCTAGCCCAGGAGGCGATGTATTCGGGAGGGACGTTGATCGAGGCGACGGATGCGACGGGGATGGGCGCGGGTTCGGCGGATGGCTGCGGCGTGGATTGCGCGGTACCATCGACGACGCTCTGCACAAAGTCGGCGTAGCGCCGGGCTACCAATTCCCAGCGGCATTCCTGCTGCACCCAGGTTTTGGCTTTGCAACCCAACGCGCGTCCGAGCTCGGGACGGTTCAGAAGAAGCTTCAGATACTCGAAGATGTGCTCTTCTTCGCTGGAATCCACGGGGACTTTCAGGCAGACCTCATCGGGGTATTCGCGGAAGGCTCCGATCTCCGATACAAGCACCGGTTTGCCCATCCCGAAGGCGCGCAGCAGAGTTCCGGAGGTCTCTCCAACAGTGGGGTAGCGCAGGTTCAACACCACGTCGCAGGCGGCCAGGTATCCGTTGAAGTCCTGGATGGGGGCGTAGTCGATGTGGCGCACGTGGGCGCTGAGTCCCAGCGCGGAAACCATACGGCTCAGGGGCAGTTCCTGATGGGCTTCTCCGACCAGGATCATGCGGGCTTCGGGATGTTCGCGGACGATGCGCGCGAAGGCTCGCAGAGATTCGGCAATGCGTTTGTAGGGTTTGAGAAATCCGAAGATGCCGATCAGCGGAGTCGCCAGCGTCAGGCCTAAGCGCTGGCGATACGGAGCGCTGTCCACATTGTCGGTCCAGGAACCGTGCGGTATTTTTGCGATGGGTCCAGCGAAGCCGCGCTGGCGTGCCACGTCGCCCACCGCGTCGCTATGGACGATGACAGCTTTGGCGCGGCTGAGGATGGAGCGCAACATGGGGAGATCGTAATCCGGGCCGCGGCGCACGGGGCGCACGTAACGTTTGGCATAGGCCAGAGCCTGGGGTCCGCCGTCGATTTCGACTTCGCGCATGTAAGCATCCCAATCGCCGCGCTTGATGGTCAAGTCGGCGATGAGGTGATGCAGGTTGGCTTCGTGCAGGACGACCACGCCGGGATGCAGCATGGCGGCCTCATACGCGAAGGTGTGATGCGGGTTGTTGCCTAACTGGTAGACGCAGACATCGTAATGTGAGGCGTCGAAGCCGGGGGGCAGATGTTCGAATGTTTCGACGGCGGCGAAGGTCTTGAGGTGATCGAGGACGGCTGCGGAGTAATCGGCAATGCCGCTGCGGGCAGGAGGCAGCGGGGAAAAGAACGCGACTCGCATGAACGCGCTTATGGAACTAATTCCACGGTGAAGGTACCCAGGGCCATGGGCAGGCGGGCCAGCAGGGGGGTGCGAACATCGTTGCGCGCGAAGAATATCTCGACGGTCCAGTCGGCTTTGGGGCCACGAATGATGGCTTGCACCTTGTCGGCATCGATGCGTTCGTTGCCTTGCTTGAGGGCTTCGGTGCCGATATAGGTCAGGCGCACGTTGTAGGCAGCGCCCAGGATCACTTTCTGATCCGGCGCGAGGCGGCCCTGGGCTAATTCCTGGCGGACGAACTGGAGGAAGGCGAGGGCATCGTGGGCGCAATCGGGGATTTCGGCTTGGCTTTTGGTACCGGGAGCTTCACGCGTGATGGTGTGGGTTTCTTGGTTAAATTTGATCTTTTCGCCGCTCTTGCGCGCGCCGTGACTGAGGCTGCGCTCGAACGTGTCCGAACATAATTTTGAGTTGGTGGTGGATTTATATTCGTCCCGAATGGTGAAGCCGGGAACGGCGGCGTCCAGGGTCAACTGAAAATTCCAACCACCGTCATGGGGGGCTTCGCCGGATTCGGCGGTGGGGGCCGGTTCCACTTTTTGGGTCTGCAGGGCTGCTTCGCCGAGGCTGAGGCCGCTCTGCCAATTGATGCTGTAGTGGAGCGTTTCCGCGCACATCGGCACCGCGAGTAAAGAAAAAATCAACGCGGTTTTCATAATGCTCCTGCACGGACGGCGACTTTGGATGGCTGGGGCGCTCCGGCGACTTCGTAATAAGCTTGCAAGGTGCGCTCGGCCGCCTTTTGCCAACTGAATGCGGCGGCGCGCTGCTGCCCCAAGCGTTCCAGTCTGACGCGCAGTTCGGGGTCGATCAGAATGTCATGCATGGCGCGGGCGATTTCGGAAATGCGGCGCGGATCGAACAGCAGTCCCGCGGAATCGGCCACTTCCGGCATGGCGGTTGTGTGGGAGCAGGCGACGGCGCGTCCGCAGGCCATGGCTTCCAGAATGGGCAAGCCGAAGCCTTCGTAAAACGACGGGTAGACGAACAAATCGCAGGCGCCGTAGAAATTTACCAGCTCGTCATCTTCCACGAACCCGGTGAAGTGGACGCGGTCGGCCAAGGCGGACGCGGCGACGGCTTGGTGGAGCTTGGCGGAATACCACGTCTCCTTGCCGACGAAGACGAGGTGATGAGGAAGCTGCGGATTGGAGCGCAGTACGTCCTCAAAAGCTTTGAGGAGGCCAAGGTGGTTCTTGCGGGGCTGCAGGTCGCCGACGGTAAGTATGAAAGGCTGGCGCGTGCCGAGACGGGATTCAACGGCGAGGCGGGCGGTCTCACGATCCACTGGCCGGAAGAGGTTGGACACGGCGTTGGGAACCACGACGATCCGGTCGTCGGGGATATTGCCGTAGTACTTCAAGATGGCGCGCTTGGAAAATTCGCTAGGCGTGAGGATCTTGGCGGCACGCTCGGCGGTGCGCTTCACGGTGATGCGGAGCTGGGAGGCGCGGAACTGAGTGAAGTACTCGGGGTGTTCCAGATAACTCACGTCATGAATACTGACGACCAACGGGACGGAAGTGCGCAAGGGGCCGGTGTATTGGACGTGCAGCAGATCGGGGCGGTCGCGATTCACGTGATTGGGAATGTCCCAAGCCAAGCGTTTGTAGGGGTTTGCAGAGACCCAACGGGTCTGGAAGCGCTCCGGGATATGCTCCGGGGCGCGAGGCTTAGAGATGTACGCGATGACGTCGCAGTCCTGATCCAGGCGCGCAAACTCCTTGAGGAGGTTGCGGATATAGACTTCGTTCCCCGTCAGATGACAGCCAATCGCGTGCGCGTCAACTGAAAATCGCATGCTTGCGATCCCAGTATATAGTGTTTTGGCTGTGGGGGGCACTTTGGGTTGTTACGTTAGGAATCGATGGCACTTCTTAGTTGGAACACCGTCCAGGGGGGATTGTTGCGCAGTGTTGAGTGCTCCATTCTGGCTGACGCTTTTTATTGGCCACGGATGCACACGGATTCACACGGATAAAACGAATCGCTTACTCGATGATTGGCTTTGTTTTGTCGACGTACGGGACGGGGGCGAAGATCAGGTCGGTGAGGTAGCTGCTCGCCTGCTTTGCGACACGGGTACTGACGGCAGCGACTACTTTGGCGGTGTTCACTAAGACGGGCTCGTCGAGGAGTTCGTCATTCTCGCGGCGCCACATCTGTTCGGTTTGCAACAGGCGGAGCTCGGCTATGGCGCGGCGGTAGGTGGACTCGTGCATCCTCTTGTAACGATAGATGCGGTCGAGCTTGCGGCTGAGGGCGTCGTCGAGCAGGGCGTCGGCGAGTCCTTGGGCAATGGCTTCGTTTTGAATTTCGCCTTCGAGGGCGTAGCAGCGGCGGATGTTCCAGGCGGCGTGGAGGAGGAGGGCATAGAGGTGGTCCTGGTTGGCGCCGCTGGGCTGGAATTCGGCGGAGAGGGCGGCGTCGAAGGCTTGGAAATCGGTCTGTTCCTCGGGGCGGACGAAGATGCGGGCGGCGGTGAGGCCCCTGGCGATGGCGTTGGCGGAGGAGGTTTGTTTGCCGGTTTCGGTGCGAGGTCCGGTGGAGTGGCGGGCGTTGGCGCGGTTGGCGAGAATTTGTGGTGCTGTGGCCATGAGGGTGTCCTTTAGTAGGGAAGTCGAGGGCGCTCGGCGGCCTTCGCGGTCTTCATTGAACTACGGGGACGTGGAGATTTGGTCGGCCGGGGATGGAAAGTGGTGATGGATCAGGGGTTGCGCTTGTGGGGAGGGTGGTGACCGAGTTCGCGGGCGGTTTCGAGCCATTCGGCGATGACCGTTTCCACATTGGAGAGGGCCACCTGCTTCCCTTGATAGGCGTCGCCAGCGAGTCCCATATGGGCGGGCACAGGGCGGGTCGCTCGTGCGGAGTTCGCCTCAGAAGTTGTGGGCTACTCCATGATGTTAGGATCACTGAGAAGCCGCTATGCCGATTCCAACATACGAAGACCTCATGCTCCCGTTCCTACGTCTGCTCGAGCCGGGCGAAACACATCACATCCGAACCGTTGGGGAGCGGATCGCATCCGAACTAAGACTCGGCGAACAAGAATTAGCGCAATTGATTCCAAGTGGACAATCGACTGTCTTCGCCAATCGGCTAGGCTGGGCGCGAACCTACTTGAAGAAGGCTGGATTAATAGAACCAGTTGCACGGGCCCAGTATCGAATCACTCCTCGCGGGAAGGAACTACTAAAGTCGAAGCTTTCAAAGATTGACGGGTCGGTGCTCCGGCAATATCCGGAATTTCTTGATTTCGTGAAGCCTAGGACCGATGAGAAGTCGGCCGAGGAAATAGTTTCCTCGGAGGTGGGGACTCCTCTGGAAATTCTGGAAGCTTCGTACGAACGACTGCGTCGCCAACTCGTAGACGAACTGCTCCAAGCTATACGATCCTCCAGTCCAGCCTTCTTTGAGCGTTTGGTTGTTGAAGTCCTAGTCGCGATGGGATATGGCGGTTCACTGAAAGATGCGGGCCAGGCCGTTGGACGATCCGGTGATGGCGGCATCGACGGCATTATTAAAGAAGACAGACTCGGCCTTGACCAGATCTACGTTCAAGCGAAACGGTGGACCAGTACAGTTGGAAGGCCCGAGATTCAGGCGTTTGCCGGAAGCCTGGAAGGGCATCGTGCGCGCAAGGGCGTCTTCATCACGACCTCGCAGTTCAGTAGCGATGCGCGAGACTATGTGACTCGCATCGAAAAAAGGATTGTTCTGATTGATGGCGAAGAATTGGCCGGATGGATGATCGACTTCGGAGTGGGAGTTGCGGACGTCGCCAGCTACCACGTTAGGAAGCTAGATCCTGATTATTTCGAGGAATAGTCCGGATCAAGCCCGCGTCCATCACCAAGGCATGGGAGATCTATCAACGTACGCGACAGCGTAGGTGTAGAATACGTCCATGCTACGCCACGTATTTGCGTTGGGCCTCTTTATTGCGGCTGTTGCCCAGGCTGCGGTTACCAAGGTCGAGATTCTGGAACGGGCGGACCTGCCGGTGGCCGGGTATGAACGGATCGCGGGCAAGCTGCACTTCGCGGTCGATCCGAAGCTGGCGGCGAATAAGATCATCGTGGATGTTGGGCTGGCTCCGAGGAATGCTCAGGGGCTGGTGGAGTTTTCCTCCGACTTCCTGGTGTTTCGCGCGAAGGACGCGGCTAAGAGTAATGGGACGGCGCTGCTGGAGATTGTGAATCGCGGGCGCAGCCTGATGTGGAGCGCGATCAATACGGGCGCGAATGGAAACATGAAGTCCGTGCAGGATTTCGGGGACAATTTCCTGCTGCAACAGGGATTCACTCTGATCTGGGTGGGCTGGCAGTACGATGTCGCTGAACGTGCGGGGAACTTTAAAGTCAACGCTCCGGTGGTGGCGAATGTGACGGGGCCGGTGCGGATTGAGGTTCTGCCCAATACGAAGCAAATGGCGGAGGCGCTGCCCTATCCGCTGGCGGACGCGAAGTCGGGAACGTTGACGGTGCGGGATGATCCATGGGGCGCGCGGACGGCCATCGCTAAGACGGAATGGCATTACAGCGCCGACCAAAAGGGCTTTGAAGTTCCGGGGGGAATGAGTCCGGGGCGGCTGTATGAGTTCGTGTACACAGGCAAGGATCCGGTTGTGGCGGGCGTGGGGTTCGCGGCGGTGCGGGACTACATTTCTTACGTAAAGAAGAATGGAATCGCGCCGAACGTGGGCGCGGCCACCGACATTAAGCGGGCGCTGGCGTTTGGAATTTCGCAGAGCGGGCGCGTATTGCGCACCTTCCTTGCCGAGGGCTTCAACGCGGATGAGCAGGGCAAGCAAGTGTTCGAGGGCGTGTGGGCGCACGCGTCGGGAGGCGGGCATGGCGGGTTCAACCAACGTTTCGTTCAGCCGGGACGAACAACCGGGCAGTATAGCGGGACGTATTATCCGACGGATCAAGCTCCCTTCACGCCGGAGGGATTGCTGGCGAAGGCTACGCAGGCGGGTGTGGCTCCCAAGCTTTATTTAACGAATGGGTCGCATGAATATTGGGGTCGCGCGGCGGGCTTGAATCACATGACGGAGGATGCGACTAAGGATGTGGATCCACCGGCGAATGTGCGCTTCTTCTATATCGCGGGCACGCAGCATGGCGGAGGCGGGGGCGGCGCGAATCCGAGTGTGCAGAATTTGACCAACTCCATGGAAGTGACGTATCTGAATCGTGCATTGATGGTGTCGTTGAATGCTTGGATCACGGGTAATAGCACTCCTCCGGCGTCGCAATTTCCTCGGATCGATAAAGGGCAGTTGGTGCCGGTTGGGAAATTGAATTTTCCGAAGATTCCGGGATTCGCGATGGTGAAGTACGCGTATGAGCCGCGCAAGCTGGACTTTGGTCCGGCGTTCGCGACCAAGGGGATTGTCGCGGTGGAGCCTCCCAAGGCGGTGAAGTCGTATCCGATTCTGGTGCCTGGCGTGAATGCGGATGGGAACGAGACTGCGGGGATTCAGCTGCCGGAATTGCGGTGGCCGCTGGCTACGTACACGGGGTGGAATTTACGGCATCCGAACGTGGGAGCGCCGGAGCAGCAGTACGCGTTGATCGGGTCGGAGATTGGATTTGCCCGGACGAAGGTCGATCGGGAGAAGACAGGGGACGGCCGGTTGTCGATTGGCGAGCGGTATTCGAGCAAGCAGGATTACCTGGGAAAGATTGAGGCTTCCGCGAAGGAACTGGTGGGGCAGCGATTCCTATTGGAGGGGGATGTGGCCCGGGTGGTTGCTTTGGCGGGGCGGCACTGGGATCGGGCTGTGGGGGTTGCCGCTAAATAGGCGGGCGAGGGCGGAGGCGGCGAGGAGCCAGGTGATCCAGAGGATGGGGTTACGGTAGCGGGGGACGGATAAAAGCGCGTAGTAGATTAGCGGGAAGAGTAGGTAGAACGAGGACAGTAGAGACGCCGCTGCGGGCTGCTTCCCTGCCCCACTTCGCGCCCACCATAAGCCTAGAAAAGAGAGTAACGTGATCAGGTGTAGGAGCCAGGTGCGAGGGCGCTGGGTCGCGTAGCCGCTCAGGCCGCTCGAAGAGGGGAACCAGAAATACCAGGCGCGCTGGGCTATGAGGGAGATGGTTGCGGAGGGGTTGTTTCGTATCCACGCCAGGGCTTGTTGTTGACGGGTTTGGTTGTAGCGGACTTCGCCGAGATCACGAACTTCGGCGGCTTCGCTCGCGGCGCTGTTGGGGTGCAGGCGCTGGATGCAGTTTGCGGCGGCGCTCTGATCGAACGTCGCTGGGGTGCAGTCGTTGAAGGAAATGTTGAGCTCGATACCGAGGTTGTCGCGGATGAAGGCGAGGCTGCCGATAGCGGATTGATTGCGGATCATCCAGGGGACGGCGACTAAGAGCGGAGCCAGCCACAGCAGCAAAGACTTGCGCTTGGTGTAGAGCAGCCAAGCGAAATAGGGGAGCAGCAAGACTGGCTGAAGGTAGGTGGCGAGGGATGCTAATGCAGCCGTGGTGCGAGTCCATGAGCGTAGGGCCGCGGCGGCTAGAAGCAGACATAGAAGTCCGGCTAGATTTGCTTCCCAGCGTTCTTCTTTGCCTGGCTTGGTGAGGATGCCGAGAACAGCCGCGAGAATTCCTACGACGCTGGAGTAGCCGAAGGCTCGGGCTAAATACGGAAGCAACGCGAATTGAAGGCTGAGCGCGGCGGTGGCCAGGGAACGCAGGGCCAGCCAACCCGCGCTGCCGGTGCCTAGCAGCTTCATCAGGACGAACACTATTAGCGGGAAGGCGGGGGCGCAGTGGGCCGTGGGTCCGGTGGGCAAGGCTGCAAAGGGATCCGCGAAAGCGCCGTTTTGCAGCAGGCTTAACGCAACGCGGATGGGTTCAGTTTCGATGGGGATTTCGGCGGCCGGAGAGTATCCACGCCAAGGAGGATCGTTAAAAGCGCCCGCAATAAAAAGGATCAGCGCGATCCAGGGCAGCCAACGGGGGGGAATCTCGCGCATCCCAACAATTATCACGTTGAATGGCTTTCGCCTGCGAATTACATTCGCCTGCTAACATCGAATTTCATGCATCCACAACAAGAAGCTCCGAAGATGCCCATTCCGGGGGTACGAACTTTGGTCGCCATTGGCTCCGGCAAAGGGGGCGTCGGCAAGACGACCGTTTCGGTAAATTTGGCGATTAGCCTGGCTCGAATGGGCCGCAAGGTCGGCCTGTTAGACGCCGATGTCTATGGTCCGAACGTGCCGTTGATGATGGGCACTACAGAAACCCCGGTTGGCAATGCGGAGCGGATTCGGCCGATTGAGAAGTACGGCGTGCGGTTGATGTCGATGGGATTTCTAAATCCTGGGGACAAGCCGCTGGTGTGGCGTGGTCCGATGTTGCACAACGTGATTCAGCAGTTTCTACGCAATGTGGAGTGGGGCGAACTGGATTATCTGCTGATCGATCTGCCTCCGGGTACCGGCGATGTGGCGTTGTCGCTGATTCAGAATGCATTGATATCCGGGGCCATCGTGGTTACGACGCCTTCGGATGTTTCGCTGGAGGATGCTCGCAAGGCGATCAACATGTTCGCGCAGGTGCGGGTGCCGATTCTGGGCGTGGTGGAGAACATGAGCTACCTGATTGCGCCGGGTAGTGGAGAACGTATCGACGTGTTCGGGCAGGGCGGCGGCAAGCGGACAGCGGATCAAATGAACGTGCCTTTTCTGGGCGAGCTGGCGCTGAATCCGCAGGTTCGGATTGGCGGAGATACGGGGGCTCCGGTAGCGACGCGTGCGGATGGGGATGCGGTGGCTGCTCCGTTTATGGATTTGGCTCGGCAGGTGGATATGTTGTGTAGTAGCGCGAAGGTTGCGGGGCCGAAGATTACGGTTGAGGATTAGGGCGCCGCAGGCTGCTCCACTTTTTACATATTTAACAGAACCCAGAGGGCTCCGCATGCTTCTATAGTGCATGGGGATTACACGACGGGATTTAGTTCGCAGCGCGGCCCTTGCGCCTTTTCTATGGAACGTGAAGGGAGCGTTTGCGCAAGCACTGACACAGACGCCTGCGTTGACGATTGGTCCTTATTATCCGGACAAGCTGCCGCTGGATTTGGATAACGACCTGTTAGTGATTAACGACGCGATCAACCCGGGCGTGGGCGAGTTGATGTGGGTGAATGGCCGGGTTTTGGATTCCGGCGGGAATCCGGTGCGCGGCGCGGTTGTGGAGATCTGGCAGGCGGATAACAACGGCGCGTACATTCACAGCGCCAGTCCGATCGCGAATCGCGACTCCACTTTTCAAGGCTATGGAAAGTTCGAGACTGCCTCCGATGGGCGCTATGTTTTTCGCACGGTGAAGCCGGGTATTTATCCAGGACGGACGCGGCACATTCACTATCAGATTCAAACCGCAGGGCGCGGGAATTTAATTACACAGCTGCATTTCGAGGGCGAGGCGTTGAACGCCAACGACGGAGTGCTGAACGGCGTGACGAACGCGGCGCAAAAGGCGTCGATCATCAAACCGATTACGGCGCTGGCAACGTCGACGATTGGCGAGAAGGCCGTGAACTTCGATATCGTGATGGGCTTCACGCCGGAGAGCACACCCTCCGGCACGATCCCTGTGATCTCGACACGTAGTGGGGTGACGCACGCGGGCAGTTATCAGACGGGGGCCAGTCCAGGTGCGTGGATTTCGATTTACGGATTTCGGCTGGCGGGCGGGACTCGCATCTGGACGGCGGCGGATATCGTGAATGGAAAGTTGCCGACGAGCCTGGACGGCGTGAGTGTCAGCATCAACGGCAAGGACGCGTATGTCTACTTCATTAGTCCGACGCAGATTAATGTGCAGGCTCCGGCGGATTCGTTGAGTGGGACGGTACAGGTTGTGGTGCGGAATTCATTTGGCGCTTCGGCCGCAACCACCGTTCAGTTACAGGCGGTGCTGCCGGGATTCTTCCGGCTAGCGGAAGAATTTGTGTCGGCTACGAATCCGGATGGGAGCTACGTGGGGCCGGTGGGATTACTGAATGGAGTGAACACGACGCCCGCGCGCGTGGGATCCACGATTACTCTGTGGGGGAGCGGGTTTGGACCTACGAATCCGTCCATTGAACCTGGCGTCGCAGTGAATGGCGCTAGTCCCCTGGCGAATGCCGCGCGTATTCGAATTGGGAATACGGATGCTACGATTGCATTCCAAGGCATCACGGCGGCGGGAGTGGCGCAGTTCAATATTGTTGTGCCGGATTTGGCGACGGGAGACTATCCCGTTGTCGCGCAGGTTGTGGGAGTGCGGACAGCTTCGATTGCCCGGCTGCGAGTGCAGCGTTAGCCGCGAGTGCAGCGTTAGCCGCGAGTGCGGCGTTAACGGGAAAGCTTGTCCCAGTCTTCGTCTTCCCCGAATTTCAAACCGATGAGAGACGAGTCTATGTTGCGGAGCAGGCCGGTTAAGACGCCACTGGGTCCCACTTCGATAAATCGGGTGACGCCCGCGGCGGCGAGGTTGCGGATGGTGTCACTCCAGCGCACGGGGTTGGGGATCTGCTGATAGAGGCCTTCGCGAGCGTCCGCGGCGGTGCTAATTGCGGCTGCTTGCCAGTTATTGAAGAGCGGGACGCGCAAGTCGCTGAATTGGGCGGCGTCCAGATCGGCTTTGAGGCGATCTTGCGCCGGTTTCATTAAGGGGCAGTGGAACGGGGCGCTGACGGATAATGCGATGGCACGCTTCGCACCGGCGGCCTTGGCTAATTCCATGGCGCGGGCGACGGCACCGGCGTGACCGGCGATTACGATTTGATCCGGGGAGTTCAGATTCGCCGCGGTGACGACTTCGCCTTGTGAAGCTTCGGCCAGCACGGCGTCCAATTTTTCCATGGGCATCTTCAATAGAGCGGCCATCGCTCCGACGCCTTCGGGCACGGATTGTTGCATGTACTGGCCGCGCTTGCGAACCAGCATAAGCGCCTCGGCGAAGGTTAGGGATCCAGCGGCCACCAGCGCGGAGTACTCGCCGAGACTGTGTCCCGCTACGAAATCGGGTTTCACGCCTTTGGACGCGAGCACGGTAAACGCGGCAGTCGAAACGGCAACCAAGGCGGGCTGCGTATTCTCGGTTAGCTTCAGTTGATCTTCGGGGCCATCGAAGCACAAACGGGAAAGCGGAAAGCCGAGGATTTCATCGGCTTGCTCCATGATGTCTTCGGCTTCGGGATAAGCATCGGAGAGGGTTTTGCCCATACCGGCGAATTGGGAACCCTGGCCAGGGAACAGAAAGGCGGTCTTTGACATGCGATCCTTCGATCTTAACGCGCGATCTTAGCGCGAGCCAAGTGAGAGATGGATATACTAGAGTTGTGAAACGCAAACGTCTGCCTGTGGCGGTGCCGGCTGAAGAGGCCGTGGTTCCGGAAGCTTTGCTGGAACAGGCCAAACTCGCGATTCAAATGGAGCGGTTCCGCAAGCCGGTGGCGTGCACCGTATGCAGCGGCGAATGTACGGGCAACACGGCGGATGGGCTGTGCTGGGTGTGCCGGCGGCTGAAACTAAGCGCCTGGCGCGATAGCGATTCCCAGATGCCCGCGCAAGAATGATGCCCGCGCAAGAGTAGTTCAAATCTCCGGATAGAACTCAAAGAAAGCGTCCAGGGACTGTTCCAGTTGGGCGCGCACTTCCTTTTCCCCGCCCTCAATCAGATGCATGGTGACATGCGCCGTCTTGCCGCTCTTAAGCAAGATGGGGGCTTCGCCTACTTCATCGATGTCCTCGGCGGGCAGCAGACGCATTCCGTATACCAGGGCTAGTTTGGCCATTCCCTATTATCACCGGGGCATTGCGGACGCCGAAGTTAGGGTAGTGCGCTAAATGTGTGTGCGTAGCATATCCGCACGATGCCATAACTGGGCAGCTACAACAAACGAAATTTCTGCCTGGGTGGGCAGTGTGCAGAGGCATGCCTACGGAATAGCATGGGGACGGCCAAATTTGGAATGGCGATTTGATATCATCGGGCCATGAAAAAGTCAGGTTCGCGGATCGCGATGGGCATAGCGATTGGCGTTGCTATCGGAGCCGCCATGCATCACGTCGGATTAGGGGTTGCTCTTGGCGTGGTGTTCGGTACCGTTTTGGAAGCCGCCGCTAAGCGCAAAGGTCCACACGCATAATCCCACCCACACACATTTAGCGCACTACCGAAGTTAAAAACGGCTTTTCTTTTTAGGCGTGCGTCACACGGTGGCGGCGTCGGCCACGGTGCTGGGCGCTACGATCTTCGCGGTTTCCGTTCGCAGCCGATACTCGCGTGCCACGCCTGCGGCCACCGCCAACCACACCAGGGTTAGGCTCACGTTAATCGCGGCGAATCCGGTGATGCCCAGCGACAGCCAAGTGGTCCCGGCGAAAACAAGACCGGCCTGCAGCATGTCTCCGCTGCGCACGAAGAAGGTATCGATGGCCGCCTTGGCCTTATACTTCGCCTCGCGGCTGGTTGGCAGGAATAGAGCCTGCCGAGTGGTATTTTGCAGCGAGTAATCGGTGCCGTTCTCCACAATTTTTGCCCACCGCACCACTTGCAGGATGGGCAGCACGATCATCAGCGAATACCCGCCCAGTGCGATCACGGGCAGAACGAAGAGCGCTCCGGCCACGCCGATGTAGCGGAACACGCGCGATACGACGAACATCTGGAGTAGTAATCCCAGGGTGCTGTACAAGCTGGAAAAGGAACCCATGAACTGGCCGATGAATACCGTTCGCGCCGCTACATCGGAGCCCACAATGCGCACCGCCTCGCTGGCCACAAACTTTCCGAGCACGTATTCGCCATTCGTGTTGACGATGTTCAGGACCACCATCAGAGCCGCCAGCAGTTGCAAATAGCGGTCGCCCGCGAAGAGTTCCAGCACGCCCTTCTTGGTCAGAGGCGTTTGCGCCAGGCTGGACCCGCGCAATGCCGGCTCCGAGCCCGCATGAAAGTGAATCCAGCGACTGATCACCACGCACACGACGAGAAGCCCCGCGGATAACAGCATCAACCCATACGCGCCGAGCCGGGCGAACAACAACGATGCAATCTGACCTCCGGCGACGGCCCCTAGCGACGCTCCCAGCATGATCACGGGGAACAGCCGCTTGCCGCTGGCCTCGGTGTGCAGATCGTTAGCGAAGCCCCAGAACTGCGCCATCACCAGCATGTTGAAGATCCCCACCCAGACGAAAAACACGATTCCCTCGCGCACGCCGGATTTTCCGAACGCTGCAAACAGCAGCAGATTCGAAATAAAGAAGAACGTCACCCAGGTGATCAAGCGAATTCTGTTCACTCGCGAAGCAAACGCCGCGTAGGCTGGAACAATTCCCAGGAACAGAACGGCCTGAAAGGCAGAAGAGTACGATTTGATCTCGGCGCCTTGCTCCGCCAAAATCAACGCATCGCGCACCGTCTTTAGCAGGTAATACGCGAGCATGAGCAGGAACACGTTGAGTCCTAACATCACGACGCCGCGGCCTTCGCCGGCCCGAACTTCCGCCGCGACGGATAGGCCGCGCTCCAGCCAACTGCGCTCGTTTTGTGTTTGCATTAGCGACTCACCGTGGTATCCGATTCTGCAACAACACCCGCAGCCTGGAACCCGGCGGGTCGAGCGCTGCCGCTTGCGTCAGGTATTCCAAAATATTCCCACCCACCGCGGGCAGCGGCAAGCGGCGACCATTGTGCACCGCGAAATACTGTCCGCCTTCGATCACGATGTAAGCCGCCGGTCCGCCCATCGCCGCCGCCAACCCGACATCGATTCCAATCACACGCGCCTCAAACCGGGGCATCACGGCAGGGTTGGGTGTGTGCCCCACCACAATCCGCTTCACATCGTATTCTTCCAGAATGCGCCGCACTAATTGGCCAGCCTTCGCATCGTCCTCGGGATCCAGCATCAACCCGCGATACCACAGCGGGCCATCTTCGTCCTGGGCCACGCTGGCGCGCTTTCCCGGATTCGCCAGTTCCGAGCGTACCGATTCATTCATCGATTTCAGACTTCGCTTTATGTATTTGCTGCTGATGCCGCCGTGGAGATACAGCGCGTCATTGATCTTCACTACGGAGTTGAGCTGAGCGAGCCACTTGCCGTATTTCCCGGAGGGCAAAAACGCCAATCCGCGCTCCACCCAACCGGGAGGATGCTCCGCCAGGAACTGCTTCTGCCACGCCGCTACGTCCGCAGGAGCTGAACCGTTTCGCTGCATCTCCTCCAACGCGATTTGCATTTGATTGGCCTGGAGCCGAGCCGAATCCGCGCCCCGATAGGCGGCAAAATCGTCCGCGGGCACGTAGCGCAGATCCCCAAATACGTTCATCGCTTCGTGATTGCCGATCAGCGCGTGGACGCGGCCGCCGGCTTTCTGCGCCTCGGTCTCTAAGGCCATCACCAGATCCAACACTTGGGCCGAGTTCGACCCGCGATCGATCATGTCCCCGCATAGAACGAGGTGTGTCTTGCCGCCGGTCCAATGATTGGTGGCGCCGGTAAGGCCAGCTTGGCGCAGAACCGCCGTAAGCCGCGCGTAGTCGGCATGTACATCGCCGATCGCGACGACGCGTTCAACCTCTTTGAAGGTGTCGGGGATATTTTGGCCCCAAACCACACCTGATGCCAGCAGCATCAGGGCTAAGCGGGCGGGGCCGAGAAGGATTTTCATCCTGCGACAGTTTATCACTTCCTGGGCGTGTGCTGAGGGGGATTACGGGTACCGGCCGCGGGTTCGTCCGTTAGGCCAGGTCGAAGAGCAAAACCTCACTCGGCTCCGCGTTGGCGCCCGTTAGTGCGAGGCTCTCCTCTCCACTGACAGCGGCCGCATCACCCGTGTGTAAGGTAGTCCCGTTCACCGTGACGTCGCCCCGCACTACATGGACCCAGGCAGCCCGCTTGGCTCCCAAGGTGTAGGGAATCTCGGTGCCTTGGGCCAGTTCCGCCACGAACATCCGGGCATCCTGATTGATCCACGCCGAGCCATCCTCGCCGTCCGGACCCGCCAGCAATTTTAACTTGTTCTGCTTTTCCGCCGGATCAAACCGGATCTGCTCATAACTGGGCTGCGTGCCCGGCTTGGCTGGTTGAATCCAAATCTGGAATAGATGCAATGGCTCCGCGCTGGAAGGATTGAACTCACTGTGCCGCACGCCCGTCCCTGCTGACATGCGCTGGATTTCGTTGGGTCCCAGCTCTTCCTGATGGCCCATGCTGTCCTTGTGCGCCAGGGAGCCCTGGATCACATACGTCAGGATTTCCATGTCCCGATGGCCGTGCATCCCGAAGCCCTGCCCCGGCGCCACGCGGTCCTCATTGATCACCCGCAGGCTGTGAAACCCCATGGCTTGGGGATCGTAAAAATCTGCAAACGAAAACGTGTGATAGGAATCCAGCCATCCATGCTTCGCATGGCCTCTCTCTTCACTCTTGCGAATTTGAACCATATAAGATAGATTCACCAGGCATGGTTGAGGATTCAAGCACTCATAACTCGCGCCAACTGAAGCGCTTGATATCCAGCACGAACGCCCGCAAATCACCTACGTTCACTTCCCGGCCGTCAAAGCGAGCGAGCATGGCTTCAGAAATCCAGATTTCTTGCCCATCCAAAAACGCACGATGCTCGTAAATCCACCCGGGAGCCGGCCCACTGACTTCTACCCGCTGCATCTCAAACGTCCCGGTGTGCAGCCTGTAAACGGGAGTGGTTCCATATTGCCTGGTACCGTGATACCCGAGACACCCGATCACGTATATGAATTCTCCGGCCAGCGTGGCGGTATGAAAATCGGTGGACGGAAAGCTCGCTGTCGCGGTAGGGACGACCATCGCTGATCGCCCCCCGCACAGATCCGTGCGAGCG
>JBDTSJ010000063.1:0-27822 GCA_039931205.1 Acidobacteriota bacterium | reverse complement strand
ACACCTACGGGCATCTCTTCCCAGGCCGCGGCAAGGAAGCCAGCGCCCGCTACGAAAAGTCGATGGCCGACGCGAAGGTCCGCCACAAAGCGCAGGCCACTGTTAGCAATCCGTTAGCAATTGATGGGGAAAAAGGGCCGGAAGGAACGGTAACCAATTGAGGGGATTGGTTGCGGGGGAAGGATTTGAACCTTCGACCTTTGGGTTATGAGCCCAACGAGCTACCAGGCTGCTCCACCCCGCAGAGCTATGGTAGCGTACACGCGCCGACAGGGTCAAACTTTCGGCGTAAATTCTTGCAACTATACGCCAAACGGCCCCTTTGCACCCACTTTTAAACATGCCACAATATAGCTGGTAAATTCCGTCTAGGAGCGCCATGTTTATCACCAAGAAGCATTTGCCTCGGCGCACGTTCCTCAAAGGCGCGGGCGTGGCGGTTGCTCTGCCGCTGCTGGATTCGATGATTCCCGCGCAGACCTTGCTCCGCAAGACTGCGGGCGCGGGCTACACGCGGGCTGGGTTTGTGTACGTGCCGCATGGGGCCATTATGGATCAGTGGACTCCCGCTGCGGAAGGCTCCGGGTTCGAGTTTCCGCGCATTTTGAAGCCGCTGGAGCCGTTCCGCGAGCGCGTCAACATCATCAGCGGGCTGGGCCATCGGGCTGCGGATTCCACCGCCGTGCATTCGCTGAGCCCGACCACCTGGCTGAGCGGCGTGCGTCCGAAGCCTACGCAAGGCCTGGACGCTTTCGCCGGAATTACGGCGGATCAGATCGCGGCCCAGCACATCGGACAGGACACTGTTCTACCGTCGATGGAACTGGCGATTGAAGATTACTCCGCGCTGATCGGCGCCTGCGATCGCGACTACGGTTGCATCTACATGAACACTCTGTCGTGGCGAACGCCGACGACGCCGATGCCCATGGAGATCAATCCACGCAAGGTGTTCGAACGCATGTTTGGGCAGGGGGGGACAGCGGCGCAGAGGCTGGCTCGCAAGCAGCAGGATCAATCCGTGCTGGATGCGATTCGCGCGGATGCCAAGAGCCTGCAGTTGACGCTGGGGGCGCAGGACAACACCACGCTCAACGAGTACATGGAAAACCTGCGCGAGATCGAACGTCGCGTGGAACGTGCGGGGCAGCAGACTTCGGATCCCACGCTGGCACTGCCGGAGGCTCCCGCGGGCATTCCGTATTCCTACGAAGATCACGTGAACTTAATGTTCGATTTGATGGCGGTTGCGTATCAGGCCAACATCACGCGCGTGTTTACGTTCATGATGGCGCGCGAGGTCAGCAACCGGACCTACCCGCAAGTGGGCGTGCCGGACGGGCACCATGCGACGTCACATCATCAGAACCGCGGCGACAAGATTGAGAAGCTGGTGAAGATCCAGAATTATCATCTGGGCTTGTTCGCGAAGTTCCTGGATAAGCTGAGCAGGACTCCGGATGGCGATGGCAGTCTGTTGGATCACTCCGTGATGCTGTATGGCAGCAACATGAGCAACAGCAATGCGCACAACCATTTCCCGCTGCCCAACCTCTTGATTGGCGGCGCTGCGGGCAAGCTGAAGGGTGGGCGTCATTTGAAGTATGACGATCACACGCCGATGACGAACCTCTTGATGACGATGCTGGATAAGCTGGGCGTGGAACTGGAGTCGCTAGGCGATTCGAGCGGTCGTCTGGCGGGGGTGTAAACGCGATGCGCGTATTGATCGTAGGGTTGCTGGCTGTTTCGGCATTCGCCCAGAAAGCTCCGCAGAAGGTTGTCAATACAGTGGCGCCGGATGGAACCACGTCGCTGCATTTGGCGGCGCGGAACAATGATGTCGCGCTGGCCGCGCAGTTGCTGAAGGCCGGTGCGAATCCCAAGGCTTCGAATCGCTACAATGTGACGCCTTTGTATCTGGCTGCGGAAAACGGAAGTCCGGAGATGCTGCGGCTGCTGCTGAAAGCGGGTGTGGACCCTAACTCCTCCGTGAACTTGCAGGAAACCGCGCTAATGACGGTCGCGCGCACGGGGAACGTCGAAGCGGCCAAGGTACTTCTCGATGCGGGCGCCAAAGTCGATACTCGTGAAGAGTGGCACAGCCAGACGGCGCTGATGTGGGCCGCCGCCGAGAATCATCCGGCCATGGTGCGCGAACTGATCGCCCGCGGCGCCGACGTAAACGCGAAATCGAAGGTCAATACCTGGGAACGCCAGAACACGGCCGAGCCGCGTGAAAAATGGTTGCCCTACGGGGGTCTATCGCCGCTGCTGTTCGCGGCGCGCGAAGGCTGCCTGGGTTGCGCGCAGGCCCTGGTGGATGCCAAGGCAGACATCCAAGTGCAGGACCCCCGCGGCATCAGCGCTATGGTGATGGCCATTATCAACGGGCATTACGACGTCGCCGCCTACTTGGCCGACAAGGGTGCGAATCCGAATCTGGCCGATGATACCGGGCGCACGGCGCTTTTCTCCGCGGTCGACTTCAACACAATGCCGCAGGACAACCGCCCCCCGCCTCCAAACGTGATTGAGGAAGAGGTCAGCGCGCTTGCTCTGGCTGCCAAGCTCATCGACAAGGGCGCCAACGTGAACGTGCAACTCACCAAGCAGCAGCCCTATCGTGCCAAGCTCGATCGTGGAGCTGACAGCATGCTCACCACCGGGACCACACCCCTGCTGCGCGCCGCGAAGGCCGGCGATATTCCCGCGATGAAGCTTCTGCTAGCCGCCAAAGCCGATGTGAACCTGGCAACGCGCGCGGGCATTACGCCTCTGATGGCTGCCGCCGGCATGGGAACTAAGGAAGAGGACACTACCGGCCGCTTCAAGACCGAAGAGGAGGCCATCGAGTCCATCGAGCTATGCCTTAAAGCCGGCGCCGATATCAATGCCGCCAATGCGCAAGGGCAGACCGCCGTGCACGCCGCAGCGCAGTTCGGCTCCAACAAGATCGTCGAGTTCCTGGTCACGCGCGGAGCCAACGTCAATGCGAAGGACCAGAAGGGGCTCACTCCGTTAGACGCGGCGATGGGTCTGGGGGGCGGCAGTGGAGGATTCGACGGCAGCCGCAAAGATGTTCACGAAGCAACGGCAGGTTTGTTAACGAAACTCGGCGGCAAGGCTGGTACGCCGGTTCCGCAAGCTGCTGGCGCTGCACCCGAGCCGCAAAACTAACTCACCACTCGGAGTAGAGGGTGCCTTCCAGGCTTCTTAAGTCCGACCCGCTGTGTACGTCGAAAATCCCCGGGCGGGTCTGATCCACGGACGTGATCGAGTCTTCGATAATCAGCTCCCACGTACGGTCGCTGCCCGTGATGGGATCCACCGGCACCGCGCGCAGATAACCTTCGCGCACTAAATCTTCCAACGTCTGCGGAGCTGCTTTCTTGTCGAAGGTATACTCGTCGATCACCGTCCGCAGGTTGAACAAATTCTGGTGCAGGACCGTTTCCTTGGTGCGTTGAATCGACTTGGTGTAGAGGGGCACCGCGACCGCGACCAAAACCGAAATGATCGCCATTACAATGATCAGCTCGATTAAGGTGTAACCCGCACGGCCGCGCTTACCACTCCGAATAAGGCGTTCCATCGCGTGCGCGCTCCAGACTCTTGGTGTAAACATCGAATACGTTGTCGCCGCCCCAACTCATGCTCTTGGGATCGTCCTTCATGCTGCGCAGGCCCCATTCGGACATGCCAGTCATCGGATCTCTGGGAATGCGGCGCAGGAACTTGATCTTGCTGCCGTCGGTGTTGCCGCTCATCACCACGCCCTCGACCAACATTTCCAGGGTCTCCGGATAGCCTTCGGTCCCCAGCTTCACCTGGAACTTGTTCTGGTTGGCGGCATCCTTGTACGCATCAATCGCGCGGCGGATCTCCTTCAGCGAATAGCGTAGCTCGCGTTCCTTGTCCCGGCGGACTTTGTAACTGGTAAGCGGCACCGACATCACAGAGAGGATGGAGAGAATCGTAAATGCCGCGATCAATTCGATCAACGTCATTCCCCGCTGCGTAAATCTTCGGCGCGTCATCACGAAAGGTCTCCTTTCCGGCTGCTGATTCTACTGTACCGCCACGGGAACGGAGCCTAACGTTACCGTCATGCCGCGATTCTGTGTATCCGCCAGACTCAGTTCGGTCACCGTGATCCGCCCCGATCCCGCGGCGATGGCGACAAAATTCAAGACGGCCACGGCGCCCGAGCCAGTGACGGCCGGAGCCCCGGCAGCGCGCGAAATACTGAGCGTTGCCAAACCCGCATCGTTGCGAATATCCTTGACGGACGTGACCCGTCCGCCATCGCGCTGCATCAATTCCCCGGGAGCGATGTCATTCAAGCGCAGCACCGCCGGATCCCAGCTTATGCGCAAGGGCATGACTGAAAACGCGTTGGCCGCGTTCTCCACCTGTACGTTCAAAGTAAAAGGAGAATTCGCCCGCACTGCCACAACCCCAGGCATGAAGGTAACGCGTGCTCCTGGCCCATCCGGAAGGGGGGCTGGCGGCGTGGCGGGTGGAAGATTCGCTTGTGGAGCGACCGCCTGTGGACCTAAAGGATTCACTGGCTGCCCGGTGGGCGGACCGGTGACCCCAGGTTTCGCTGGTGCCGCACCGGGAGCGAGGCCTGCGCCCGGCGCGTTCCCTGGCGCGGGAGCTGGTTGCACGGGCACGCGAACAAGCGTGTCGGTCTTAGGCGAGTACATCAACCGTAATTGCTGGTCCACGCCGGCGAAAATGCCGCGCATGTTTTCCGGCGAGTAATCCGGCGAACGCACGATATGCGGAACCAGAGCGATCATCAGATCCCCTCGATCATTCTCCACGTGCGAGTTGCCGAACAGCACGTGTCCCAGGATGGGGATGTTCACCAGGCCCGGAATGCCGGCGCCCGAAGTAGAATCCTGCTGCCGCGTGAGACCTGCCAGAATATTTACCTCGCCCTCGCGCAAACGCAGATCGGCAGTCGATTTATCCTGTCCGATAATGGGCTGGCGAATATTGCCCACGTCCACGTAATCCTTCACTTGCGAAACTTCGAGTTCCACGTGCAGAGTTACTTCGCCGGTGGAATGCACTGTAGGGGTGATATCCACGATCACGCCGACGGGCTGAAACTGAAACTGGGTATTCACGCCGACGCCGCCGACGCCCGTGGCGCCGGTCTGGAAGCTGCCGGTCGCGATGGGCACGCGGTCGCCGATTTCCAGACGCGCTTTTTGACCGTCGGAGGCGCGCAATTGCGGATTGTTCAGGATCTTCGTCCGAGTGTCGCTGACGATGGCCTGCAAGATGGCTCCACCCAGATTGCCAACCGAAAAATCGGCGGAGGAAATACGAGTCAGGTTCGAAAGCGGAAGCGTGGTACCGGCCGTCGTGCCGCTACCAGTGACCCTGGTAAGCGCGGCTCGCGGATTAAAGGTTAGCGACTGACTGAGACCCAGAGCGCCACCGGCCTGGTTAATGCTGGCCGCCAAGTCGCGGGTGTGAGACGTGTTGACCTCCATGATGATCACGTCGATCACGACTTCGGATTTAGGCTTATCCAGATCGCGAATCAATTTTTCGGCTAACGCGACCGCGTCCGCGTCCCCACGAACGACAATGGCTTTCTGCGCCACGTACGGATACACGCGCCGGATATCGGTGATGGTGCGCACGGCGGTCTGAATCTCGTTGAACTCCTGCGCCGTGGCCGCGTTGGTAACGAAGAATGTCTTCACCACGTTGTCGGTATAGTCGCGGCGCTTGTTGGCGCTTTCCTCGGTCACGAAAATCGACGTGGGCGTCAGCGGCTTCCAGAAGGTTCGTGTCACCAGGCCCAGATATTCAAAGGCCTGCTCCACGCTCATCTCGGGGAGATCCAGGTCAAAGCCACGCGTGGGACGGGTCCAGGTGGAGTCCCATACAATGGTGACTCCGGCCAAGCCCGCGATCGTGTTGTAGAGGATGTTGATGGGCTGGTTATTGGCTTTGATGGGTCCCACTTTTTTGATGGGCGGATTCAGTTCCGGCAAGCCCATGAGCGAAGCGGAACGGTCGGTGGCATCCTTTTGCGCCTGTTCGGACGGCGTTAGATTGGCTTGCCCCGGGTTGACGATGGGCTGCGCCAGCATTTCCTGGGTGCGCCGCAATTCCTGCATGGCGATGGAGGATGACGGGTCCAGGAGGATGGCGCGTTGGAACTCCGCAATCGCTTCCGCCATGTTGCCCTGGGTCCGCAAATCGCGAGCTTTTTCGATATGCGCCTGCCCACCTTCGAAGCGCGACCGGCGCATGCCGATCAGGTAAGCGGGGTCCTTGGGGTCCTCATTCACGGCCTGGCTGTAGAGCTCAGCCGCCTGGTCCCACTGCCTGCGGACCTCAGCCGCTTGCCCTTCCTTATATAGCTTGTCGCCCTTCTTGGTGCGCGCCAAAAGGGCGGATGCACCCGGCCCGAAGGCCAACAAGGCCACCAGAGCTATCGCCACAAATCCACGTAAGTGTTGTAACTTCATTGTTTTAGCCGGATTGTCGAGAGGCGCGTGGTACACTTTCCACGTAGGCCGTCACAACCTATTGACGCAATTCAGGTTGCAAGCGTGGATGGCAAAGTGTGGGGCAGGCTGGGGCGGCGAAAACAACGTGGAAGGTAAGAAACGAGATTCGGCGATCAAGATCCTGAGCGATAACCGCCAGGCTAGCCACCTCTATTCTCTGTCCGATCGCATGGAGGCGGGCCTGGTGCTAACCGGGACTGAGGTCAAGGCGGCGCGCGACGGCAAAATCCAACTCAAAGACGCGTTCGGTGAAGTTCAGAACAATGAGGCGTGGTTGATGAACGTCCACATCGGCCAGTATTCGCACGGCAATATCATGAATCATGAACCAGTGCGGCGCCGCAAACTCCTGCTGCACCGGTCCGAGATCAAGAAGTTGCAGGAGACCACGCGCGAGAAGGGTCTCACCGTGGTGCCCACCAAGCTCTACCTGAAGCATGGCTTGGTCAAGGTGGAGTTGGCTGTCGGTAAAGGCAAGAAGCTCCACGACAAGCGCGAGTCGGAACGGAACCGGGAAATGGAATCCGAGGCGCGCGCGGCCATGAGCCGGAGGCGGCAGTAAACAGTGACCCGCAGGCGGCAATAAGCATGAGCCGGAGGCGGTAATAGGCAATGATCCGGAGGCGGCAATAACCGGTACGCTATACTCATTCAAGAATCAGGAAGCATGGGTCCGAATTAGCTTCCCGCTTCCTTCCCAGGAGAAATTATGCTGCGTAAAACTTTTGTTGCATTGACAACGCTCACGGCTCTGGCAGCCGTAGCCATGATGTTATCCGCACAGGCGCCCGCCGGCGGCGGCGGAAAAGGTGGCGGCAAGGCTCCGGCTGCGCCTCCGGCCATCGCGCTGGTGAAACCGGGACTCTACATTGTGACCGGCCTCGGTGGCAACACCTCGGTCCGCGTGGGCACCGATGGAGTGTTCGTGGCGGACACCAAGAACCTGGGCGAAGACAACTACCAGCAGTTAATCGCACTGATCAAGACGGTGACGCCGCTACCCGTGAAATTCGCGGCGATTACGCACGTACACCAGGATCATAGCGGCAATGGCGGCAGCTTCATTCGCGACGGGGCACAGGTCTGGGCACAGGCGAATCTGAAGACTGAGCTGGTGACCTATAATCCCGCCCAGGGAAAGCCCGCGGAACCCAGCAATACCTACACAGTCTCCCAGAATGTTCCGCTGGCCGGCGCGCGCATCGAGCTGCATTACTATGGAGCAGCGCATACGGGCGGCGATACGCTGGTGTACTTTCCGGACCTCCGCGTCATTCATGGCGGCGACGTACTGGTAGGCGCGGGCCCCAATTGCGATTTCCCCAACGGCGGCAGCGCCGTGAGCTGGATCAAAGTGTTGGATGAAGTTGCCAAACTCGATTTCGATACCGTGGTTCCGGGCCACTCCGCACCGGGCGCCACCACGATGACCCGCGCCGAATTCGATGCGTATCGCACCAAGTGGAAGACCTTCGTGCAGCGCGCTATCGACGAAGTGAAGAAGGGTACTCCCAAGGAAGGCCTGATCGCCGCCATCAAGGTTGACGATATCGCGCCCATTACCGCGACCAGCTATGGCCAGGCCGGCCGGCTTGACCCGTTCTACGCGGAACTCCAGGCCGCGAAGTAACTGAGTGGGGCAGTCCGCCTGATCGGCGGTAGAAGAGCCGACCCGCGAGGGCCTGCCCCACTTTTCTCTATTATTTGGTTCAGGAGAGTAGATTTGAACGTAGACGTAGTTTCCCAACCACTCGGCTTGGTAGAGGCGGATGCCGCCGCGGTCGTCCTTTGCGAAGAAGACTCCGCCCCTTCTGAATTGAGTTCCGTTGCCGCCTGGGTGGCCGAACTAAAGTCCTCCGGCGAGTTCACCGGGAAGTCCGGCGAGCTGGCCATCTCGTATTCGCCCGCAGGCCTCGCCGCGAAACGCCTGGTGTTAGTCGGCGGCGGCAAGCGGGCGCAGCATGACTCCGCCGCGCTGCGAAAAGCAGTGGGCGCGGCGATCCGCACTCTGAAGACCAAGGGCGTGAAGAAGCTGGCCTGGTTCCTGGCGGGCGGCGATGCCGAGGCGGTTGCGGAAGGCGCGCTGCTCGGCAACTTCGAGCCGGACGTCCACAAAAGTTCCAAGGACACCAAGAGCCTCGACACCCTGGTGGTGGTCGCCGCCGAATCGGCGCGGGCGGCCGTGGCTCGCGGAGTCATTCTGGGTGAATCGCAGAATTTTACTCGCGACCTGGTCAATGAGCCGGCCAACCTGCTGACACCTCTGGTGCTGGGGGATCGCGCTCGCATCATGGCCGCGGAAGAGGGCCTGGAATGTGAGATTCTCGACCAGGACCGGATGAAGCAGCTAGGAATGGGCTCGCTGCTGGGCGTCGCGCAGGGCAGTTCGGAACCGCCGTGTCTGATCGTGGTTCGCTATAAGCCCGCCGCGGCAAAATCCGCGGATCATCTGGGCCTGGTCGGCAAGGGTGTCACATTCGACACCGGCGGCGTCTCCATTAAGCCGGCCGACGGCATGGAAAAGATGAAGTACGATATGGCAGGCGGCGCCGCCGTGCTGGGAGCCATGCGCGCCATCGCGCGCCTGAAGCCGTCGATTGCCGTTACCGCCTTCGTACCCGCCGTAGAAAATCACATCAACGGCAAAGCGCAGCGTCCGGGCGACATCGTTACTTCCATGTCGGGCAAGACCATTGAGGTCCTGAACACCGACGCCGAAGGCCGCCTGATTCTGGCCGACGCGCTGACCTACGCCCAGAAACTCGGCTGCACCCACTTAGTGGACGCCGCGACCTTGACCGGAGCCATCGTAGTCGCCCTGGGCAACGTAAACATCGGCGCGTTTACGAATAACGACGCCATGCTTGGACGGGTGATGGCGGCATCCAAAGCCGAAGGTGAGAAGACTTGGCAGATGCCCATGGATGAGGAATACAAGGAGCTGCTGAAGAGCGCCTTCGCCGACCTGGGCAACATTGGCGGACGCTGGGGCGGCTCCATCTCGGCCGCATGGTTCCTGCGCGAGTTCGTCGGCGAAACCCCGTGGGTCCATCTCGACATCGCGGGTACCGCGTGGCTCGACGAAGCGAAACCGCACATGGCCAAAGGCCCGTCCGGCGTCGGCGTACGCACATTCACGCGGCTCGCGATGGATTGGTAGTTTTAATGGATTGGTAGCTTTTCAGGCTACTTGGCTTCCAAGCGGTAAGCCGGAACCCCGCGGAAGACCCGGGACCAACGCGCTTGAGTGATCCAACTGAAATTGAAGGAAGCTGCGTCCATGGGTTTGTCTTCCGACCAGTAAACCAGAATCGGCTTGCCCAGGACGTTCTCACGCGGGACAAATCCAAAGAAGCGGCTATCCAGCGAACTATCGCGATTATCGCCCAACACGAAATAGCTATTTTCGGGGACGGTCACTTCGCCGTTGACGACGTGTTTTTCCAGCATTACCAGCGCTGCGCGTTCTAGATGGACGGTCGACGGACTAGGAAAGTTGTCACGATAGGAGTCCATATAGTCGGTCTTGTGCACAGCGTAAGGCTCCTGTACGGCAACCCCATTTACGTAAAGCGCCTTGTTAACAACCTTAATGCGGTCTCCTGGCAGTCCGACGGCGCGCTTCACGAACGTCTGCGTCGGGTCCTCATGGTATTTGAAGACGACGATGTCGCCACGGGATGCGGAGTTGTTGCCCGAGACCAGGACATGGTCGCCAATCTGTAGCGTCTCCTCCATACTCCCGGTGGGCACAGTGTAGGGCCGGTACATCACCGCTACCAAGACTGAGGGGAGCGAGAGGACGATCGCCGCGGCGATCCACCGGCGTGCGCCTCCGGCGGCCAGGGGATTCTGTAGCTGCAAGGCACGTCCTGCGCGAAAGAAAATCCAGGCCTCCAGCCCGGAAACAATCGCGCTTCCAAGTATTGGGACTGCCGTGTCGCAGCTGCCCGTCCGAAAATAGAGCGCGACGCTGATGCCCACATTGAGCGTGAACAGAAGAGCGGGACCAAACCCGCTCCATGCCAATCCTCAACGCAGCCCATAACCCGCACAAACGGCAATGAGCAGACTTGGCAACGCGAAAGGAGCCTGCAAGAGCTGGACGCATGCGAGAAACCCAACTATTATCGCAACGATGACGGCCAGTCGGACGGGGCGCGCCATCTCGCGAGCATATCATCTTTCTTGACCATATTGGGCGCGCTTCTTGCGGCGAGTGATTCCGAAGAAAAGCAATCCGGTTCCAGCCAGCAATGCCCCGCCCAGGTCGCCAATTGGACAGTCACGTTTCTTTCGTTCGTGGACCACCGGGCTACAATGAACGCGTGAGCTTTCGTATCGCAATGGTCTTGCTATCCGCCGCCACGGCTTTCGCGGCCGACCGCATGGCTACTCCCTACGAGTCCATTCGCCCGGTCCTCGCGGAGATTTCCCCGCAGCTTCCGGCCGAGCTCAAAAATCACAACGCCCGCCTCTTTAATACATGGGCTCGCGAGGCCGATGCTAAAATTCGATCCCGCCTGGAACAGGGTGACCTGGATTCCATGGTCAATCTGCTGCTGTTCGGGACATCCTTCACCAAGCACCCGCGCATGACCATCGAAAATTTGGGCCCGGAGACCCGCGCCGGCCTGCTTCGGATGCGCTTGGATGACCTGATGGCCGGCCTGGCTTCTCCCGGCGATAATGAGCGGCTGACCCTTCTACGCAACCTGCTGCGTACGAAGGATCTTCCGCCCAGCGGCAACTCGACCGGAGCGTTCATCCTCGAAAACCTGCAGCGCGTCCTCAATGAACGAGTCGAATTCGCCGCACGCGTGGATGCCGCAAAAGCCAAAAGCGGGGCGACCGATACGTACTCCGAACATTCCAGCCTCTTCAGCGAACGAGGAGTATCCCTCGACACCACGATCCTTCCCAACTACGCCATCGATGCCGCCTTGCAGGAGCTCAAGTCGCGAGGTCTTATCAAGGACAACCAGGTCACTCGAGCCGCCGTTATCGGCCCCGGGCTCGACTTTATCGACAAGGAAGCCGGTTTCGACTACTATCCGCAGCAGACCCTGCAGCCCTTCGCGATTCGCGATTCGCTGCAAAGGTTGGATCTGCTGGGGGCAAACTCCCGGCTCACGATTCTGGATATCAGCCCGCGCGTTCTGGAGCACGCGAAGCAGGCCCGCGACCGGGCGTCACGTGGCCAGCCCTATTCCATCCAACTCCCGCGTGACGCGGCGGCCCACTGGACCGGCCCAGCCGTGCAATACTGGCGCGATTTTGGTAGCGGTATCGGCCAGACCGTGGAACCCATTGCCCCGCCCCTGGCAAATGTCAGCGCTCGAGCTATTCGTATCCCCGCGCAGGCGGTTCTCGCCATGGATGTAGCCGATGTGAACATCGTGTCCCAGCGGCTCGACCTCCCTGCCGCCCAGAAATTCGACCTGATTGTCGCCACGAATATTCTGGTTTACTACGGACCCTTCGAGCAGGCGCTGGCCCTTGCGAATATCGCCGCCATGCTGAAACCTGGGGGTTTTCTCCTTACCAATGATGAGCTTCCGAATGTCCAGGCAGTGCCGATGCGGAACCTCGGTCACACCAGCGTGACGTATTCGGAATCCCCCCGTGTTGGCGACGCCATTCTCTGGTATCAGCGCCAATAATTTCCTGGGACTAAGTTGCTCCAGAGACTAAAGTGGCGGCCTTAGTCAGCCGATCTCATAAATTCAGTCCAGAGGTCGCGCCATGTTTGAGTTTATTAAATCTACCCCATGGTCTCTCGCCAGCGTGGGATCGGCAAAACGGGCGGCCTCATGGACACTCGACGGGAATTGGCATCGTTCGGAGGCCGAACGGCATCTGAAGTCCCGCAACTACGCGGAAGCTCTGCGCCATATGGCCATCGTAGTGGAAGACGCGGATAACCGACGCGCCACGCCCAAACAGCGGGTCCACTTGCGTCTGGAGCTCTCGGACCTGCAGCGCCGCACCGCCGAGGGCGATAACTCCCGGCTGCAAGCGGCCGAAACCACCGTACGCGCGGCCCTCGCCATCGCCGCGGGCGCATCGGATAGGGAAGAATACTTGAATTGCCTGGACGCCTTGGCCGACGTCTTCACCGACAGCAAAAAATTCGCGGAACTCGAAAAGCTGGAAGAGGAAGCCATTCGTCTGGGAGCAGGCCTGGCGCACCCCGACCCTATCCGGATGGCCAAGCGGGTACATCGGCTGGGAGTAGCCCGCCACAAGCTGGGGCACCCGGAAGACGCCATCCCCGCGCTGGAGAAATCCATAAGACTGCACGAGCAAACCTACGGGATGCATAGCCTCGAAATTGCCACCCTACTTTCCGAGGTAGGAAGTATTTACCGGGCGCAAGCCGACCATTCCCGTGCCCAAGAGTGTCTCCGCCGGGCACTACGTATCCACGAAAATGAGCTGGGGCCGGATGCTCCGGAAACACTGACCGACCTGCAGCAGTTAGCCGGATCGTTTGAAGACTCCGGCGACCTAGATTCCGCGGCGGCACAGTTCGAACGTTGCCTGATGCTGAAACTACGCAAGCTGGGCGTACAGAACCTGGAAGAAGTCGCGACCATGCAGTACGGTCTGGCCAATCTGCACATCGGTTGGGGCAATTTGGCGCGCGCACGGGAACTGATGATGGAATGCATTGGAGCGTTCCGCTGTGAAGGGGGACCTCGCCAAGCGGTCTCATATGAACTTCTCGCGCAAATCGAAGAGCGTTCCGGACGCTTCCACAGCGCCATTAAAGACCTGGAGCAGGCCGGCAAGGTATGGGAAAAATGCAATCCCATCCGTCAAATGGAATTGATTCGCAACCTGAACTACCGCGCCGACCTCTTCGATCAGCTGCGAAAGACGAAGGAAGCCAGCTGGCTGAGGGAACGCGTAGCGTCCTTGGAATCGGACGGCGCCGTCCACGCCCAAACCGCTTAAAAAAAGCCCCCGCGTTATTTCGTAGCAGCAGCGGGCGCCTGCGCGCCTAAGGTGGGACTCTGCACCGTGGCTGGTTCCTGCGACCAGTTTTCGTGGATTTCGAGCGTCTGGTCTGAATAGAACGTCCGCCGGCCGTCAGTCCCAAATTTTTCAGGGATCACGCTGACCGCGTATCCATTCTGCGTCAGCGCGACGCTGAAGAGGTGTCCGCCCTTCTTGCCGCTGGTCAGCGACGAGGGCAACAGATCGGCTCCGGCTGGTCCCGGCGCGCCGCCCGTGGGGGGGCCCAATTCCGCTAACGTGGAAGCGAATCGGCCAAACTGAGAGTAATACTGGGTTTCCGCGTTGTGAATGGAGCTGATTTCGCGGATTACACCCATTTCGCGGGCCGCCATCAACTGGACGTTCATACGGGGTACGGCCACTGCGGCGATGATCAGGATGATCGCCACCACAATCAGAAGCTCAATGAGCGAAAAACCGCCCTGGGACTTAATCCGCAACCGTGAGGATTGGAGAAGGGGACGCATAGCTATCATATTATGACGCGCGAATCGCCGCGAACGTGCAAGGGCTAGTGAACCCGGTCGTGGATACCCTGGCGGGTGACCAGTTCGTCGAAAATCGCTAAAACGCGTTTCCGGTACCAATAGGCCTGCTGCAACTTCGCCTGCATTCGCAATTCGTTACGGTACCGCCGCAGCAGTTTATCCAAAAGCTTCTTGGGAACGTCGATATCCTGGCGGAGGGTATTGGCGGAATGGCCTCTGAGAAAAAGGCCGTAAAATAAGGCGGCTTCGCGTTGCGGAGCCAGAGGATCCATGTCCTCCACGCGCCCCATTAGGGGGTGTTCCGAGCGAGCGGTTATCGGGGCGACGCCGGGCATAAAATCGAAGTATACCCGTCGACCCACATGCGTCGCAACACAAAAACGGTTTGACCCACGGCGGCCCTGGGTCAGACTGTCTCAGTCCAACCCGCCGGATGAGTCATTACTTCACACGCGGCGCGTGCCGCTCGCGCTCTTGCGCCGGTCTGGGCTGGGACGAAACCATCTCCAGGAACAAAGAAACGATCAATAATCCTGCCACTGCTGCTCCGATAATCATAAAGCTGCCCCTCTCTCTGTCATTTCCATAAGCACGTAAGGTTCCAAACCGGTTTGTGCCTCACTTACCGTAATGCCTTCTGCCGAGCTGGTTATTCCAGATCGGCAGGAAGTTCTATTTAGGAATACGCCAACACCAGATCAAGCGGATGTAACTTCAGGAGTATTTTGAGCTGAGTATTCCTGCACCAACCTGAGCAGAATAGAAGAGTCGACGGGCTTGGTCAGGTAATCGTCCATTTGCGCATCCAGGCATCGCTCCCGATCTCCCGACATCGCATGAGCGGTCATGGCGATAATCGGCGTGCGGTGGCCGGTTCCGTTCTCTCTTTGCCGGATCGCGACCGTCGCTTCGAATCCATCCATCTCCGGCATTTGGACGTCCATTAAGACCACATGGAAAGGCTGTTCCTCAAATAGCCGCAATGCGTGCTTTCCGTTGTTGGCCACCACCACGCTATGTCCCGCTCTTTCCAACATGCCGCGCGCCACTCGCTGGTTGACCAGGTTGTCCTCCACCAGCAGCACGTGAACTCCCGTGCTCGCGGCGGTCGACGCACGCGATCGAGCAGGCGCTACCGGGGATGGGGGTAGTACATCGGCCACCGACTGGCTGGCGATGGCCCGGGCGATCGCCGTGCGCAATTCCGCTCGGCGGACCGGTTTGGTCAGATAGGCGGACACGCCCAGCGATTTGCAGCGCGCCAGATCACCCATATGCTCCCCTGAAGTAAGCATCAGAATGATCGATCTGGTGAGGTTCGGACTTTCCTGAATCTTTCGGACTAGATCGAAACCATCCATATCCGGCATGTGGACGTCCGTCAACACAAGTTCGAAAGGTTCGCGCTGTGTGGCGGCGCGGCGCATGTGCGCCAAGGCCTCCGGCGCACTGGCGGCTGGCGTCGGAAGCATGTTCCAGGCGGCCAACATGTCTGTGAGTACGCGGCGATTGGTTAGATTGTCATCTACCACCAGCACTCGTCTTGCAAGCAACGAAATCTCTTCCGTGGGCTGCTCTTCGAGGACGTCCTGGGCAACTCCCAATGCGGCGGTAAAATGGAACGCACTTCCACCTTCCTCTCGGTTTTCGATCCAAATCCGGCCTTCCATCGCTTCGACCAGGCGGGAGGATATGGTCAATCCTAAACCGGTTCCTCCATACTTTCGCGTGGTGGACCCATCCACTTGCGAGAATGCATCGAAAACCATGGCTTGTTTTTCAACCGGGATTCCGATTCCCGTATCGCGAACAATGAAGTGCAGCTGCAATTCCCGTAGGCCCTGGGCTTCTAGTACAACCTCAAGTTCTATCTCACCCCGCTCGGTAAATTTGATGGCGTTGCCCAAAAGGTTGACCACAACCTGACGCAGCCGCGTCACGTCGCCTACCACGTATTCCGGAACCTCGGCGTGAACGTTGCAGATCAACTCGAGACCTTTTTCGTGCGCCTTGAGCGCCAGGGCCCGGGTGGTTTCCTCGACATGGTCGCGAATATTAAACGGAATTGGATCCAATTCCAGGCGGCCCGCTTCAATCTTCGAGAAGTCCAGAATATCGTTGATCACCACCAGCATGGATTCCGCGGACGTCTTCGCTATGGTCAGATACTCCCTCTGCTCGTCGTCCAATTGCGTATCGAGAACCAGTTCCGTCATACCCATAACGCCATTCATGGGGGTGCGGATCTCATGACTCATGTTGGCAAGAAACTCGCTTTTGGCTCGACTGGCCGCTTCCGCCTTGTCCTTCGCCTTCATCAGATCGTCGTTGGATTGCAGAAGTTCCGCCGTACGGGCAGCTACTACCCCTTCCAGACGTTCCCCATGCAACTGGAGTTCGGCATCGCGTTTGCCGATCTCCGCCAGCATCTCATTGAAGGTGTCGGTGAGTTGTCCTAGATCGTCGTCCCCGCGTTTCTGGACCCGGACGGAGTAGTTCTTCTGGTATGAGACTTCTTTGGCGACGCTGGCAAGTTGCGCGATGGGCACCGTAATCGATCGCTGTAGTTTGGAAGAGAGTAGCAGCGCCAAAAGCACGGCAGCCGACAAGCCGGCGAATACTATTTCCATCAGCCGGACGGTTTGATCCCGCAATTGCCCCAGGTCGCTTTGAAGTCCGATGGAACCGATCCCCTGCCCATTGAGTCCTATTTCGCGGAAGAGAACCAGCCCGTCATTTTCAAACCAACTTCCATTTTGCCGGTACGGCAGCGCAAAGGCGCCGCTGGAACGATGATAGGTTGCGAATACCTTTCCGTCGGGCTTGTACAATACGCCCCCAACCACATGCGTCTTCACCGAGAGCGCCGCCAGAATCTCACGGGCGGCCGCGGGATCGTCGAACGTCAGTGCAGCGGTACTATTGATGCCGAAGATCTCCGCCGACGCGTCCAGGTCGTTCCGGATTGCATCCCGAATCGAGATGCGATCGTAGATAATGACAATCGCACAAGCCAACAGGAGTGCTGAGCCCACCGTCGCCATGATGATCCAACGCAACTTCTGAGCAATGGTCGAGTCGTGGTATCGTGCCGCAAAACTCATTCGAATTATTTCCTTATTGCATTCGCCAACGTGAATAACTTAGAACTGATCCGGCATCGTAAGCGCACGGCGGCGCGTTGATTGATTTCGATTCGAACTCGCGCGTCCTTCAGCGTTAGATTGATCACACCGCCGTTGGCTAGGAACTCGTCCGACTCTCCGACGGCCAGAGCATAGGGATCCTGGATGTCGCCAAGCAGCGCAGCTTGCCGCTTGCTGTCTGTTTTGCTGATGAACAGAATATGGCAACCTCGCCCTTGCGTGCTGGCCGCCACCTTTTGCACGTTGAAGCCATGATTGCCGACCTCTTTCCCCGCAACCGTTTCTTCCACCAATGCGGCGAAGGAATTGTTTCCAAGGATGCAGATGTTGATTCGATCGCTCTGTGTGAAGGCTTCGGGTGGCCACTCCACAAACTTTGTGAAGTTGTAGAGGAAGGCCGCCTTTACTTGGTACTCTTCCAGCGTCACGTCTTTGCCAGCGGCCGGGAAGACGGCCGCGAATACTCCTATGGTCAGCGCCAGTTTGAGCGGTCCCGTTAGAACCGCCATGTCACGTTTCCGGTAATGCTACGTTGGACGGGCGTCGCGTTCTGTTGCTCTAATCGGGAGAATTCCAGGCGCCGCGGAGCAAGCAGATTCTGTCCCACAAGGCTGAACTCCATGTGCTCCTTAAAGCGCCAGCCCAGCCTGGTATCCACACGTGTGTACCTCCCGATCGGATCGGTGTGGATGCCGCCGATGCTGGGGGTTAGACCGCTGACATAGTAGGCAGCAGAATCCCACTCAAGGTTTCCAAGCAAATCGATGGTCGAGTGAAGACGCGCCTGATACTTCGGGCTGCTGCCCGTGACCAATTCTACGCCGGCATCGGTGCTGGACGCGTCGCGAATCACCTTCATTTGCAGGTAGCTGAACCCCGGGCTCAGCCGCCAGCGGCGAGTCGCCTGCCAGGTGGCAAACGCCTCCGCTCCGTAGTTACGTGCGCGAGCCCGGTTCTCCCACGTGGAGGGAATGACCAAATGTGGAGGCCCAGGATCCAACTCGAAGAACGGCGCGCCATTTTCCGAGGTCACGATCCCGTGATAGTAGCTCCGGAACGCGGTCAGATCCAGAGTCAGGCGGTTCTTGATTTGTTTACGATATCCAATCTCAAAATCGATAAGCTTCTCTGCTTGGTTATTGGAATTTCCCAGGAGCCGAAAAACGCCGAGCCCCCCGCCATCCAACGGAAATGATGCGGCGTCCAGTATGGAGTTCGCGTAAAACCAGGACGGTTGGCGAATCGCCCGGGCCGCGGACACCCATAAACTCTGCCTCTCGTTGGGCGCCCACACCAGTTGTGCACTTGGTTCGTATTCGAAGCCCGTGAAACTATTCCGCTCGAGTTTCGTTCCAACCGTCAGCGTGAGGGTAGCGGAGAGGGTGACTTCGTCTTGGATGAATCCGTTCACCAGATTGCTTTCAAAAGATGGAGCGTTGTAGCCGTAGCTGTAATAGCCCTCGTAGAAGAGCTTCGTGTGGCGATAACCAAACCCCGTAACAATATCCTGCCGCTCTCCAGACCGGAAGTGGTATTGGAAGTCCACATCGGCAGTGTCCTGGTCGTCACTTCCCTGGTCCACGCGAGCGGCATCGTTGTAAAAGACATTTAAGGACGATTCGGAGCCATTGGCGAAGGTGTGATTCCATTTCGCAAGAACGTTCTTGGTTCTGGCTTCGATGCGATCGCCAAACGTGAGAGTCTGAAACCCCTGTTTGGGCACTACCGCCGTAAGAGTCTGCCCTTCATTCGAATGAAACGCATCCGCCTGAACCGTCAGGACATCGTTTGCAGAGAGCTGCCAATCGGTTCGGAATCCAAATTGATTCCCGTTCCACCCATCGCCCGCCGAACGTCCGCCATTCCAGTTTGAGCTTTCGGTATTGAAATACTTCCCGTAAAAGCGGTAGGTGGCCTTCTCTCCGATCGCTCCGCCCGCTCTGGCATAGCCTTGTGCACTCTCTTGGGAACCGGTTCCCAGGCTGACCAATGCACCCTTGGTGTCCTGGCTCTTCATGGTGATGATGTTGATCACGCCATTGACTGCATTCGCTCCCCAAACCGTGCCTCCCGGTCCGCGGATAACCTCAATGCGTTCAATCTCTTCTAAGGGAACCGTTTGCTGATCCCAAAAAACGCCGGAAAACTCTTGCGTAAATATGGTCCGTCCGTCGATCAAGACCAGGACTTTTGTCGAATATCGATCATTGAAACCACGGATGCTCACGGCCCAGGAATTCGCCGTGATACGGGCAACATCGACGCCGGGTACGGTCCGGAGAAGTTCGGGAAGCTTGGTCATGCCGGACCGCCGGATATCCTCGCGAGTAATGACGAAGACCGCGGCGCCGGCTTTCGTTAGCAGCTGCGCCTTTCTGGACACCGACGTAACCTTCACGCGCATCAGATCTTCAAGACTCAATTGCGTGAGGTCCGGCGCTGGATCGGTTCCACCGGCACGAAGGGTCGTTGCTAACACAAGGATGGCAACGATTACGCCGCCACATTGTTTTCCGCTTCTCCAGATTTTTGTCCACTGGCCATCCGCGGCATTCCTCTTCGGTTCGGGCATGTAACTACCTTTCTCCGTTCTTATCGGTTCCCTTGCCCGTCTTTTGAGTTCCTGTTCGGTACTCCCCTATCTGTTTGAAACATTGGAACGTTAGGGCGGCTTCCCAGGCGGGGCGGCCGTCCCATTGGATGGAATCCGTCTCCGCCGCGCTACACTAGAAAACGATGCCGAAACAATACTCCAGTGCGCCCCCGATGGCGATTGACCCCAGCAAATCCTATACCGCTACCTTCAAGACCACCCGCGGCGAGATCGTCGTCGAGTTGTTCGCGAAAGACGCCCCGAAGACCGTAAATAACTTCGTCTTCCTGGCCAACGACAAGTTCTACGACGGCCTGAATTTTCACCGCGTCATTGCCAATTTCATGGTCCAGGGCGGATGCCCGTCCGGCTCCGGCACCGGTGGCCCCGGCTACCGCTTTGAGGACGAAGTGAAGAATCGCCAGAACCAGAGCCACAAGCCGGGAGTCCTCTCCATGGCCAATGCCGGCCCCGGCACCAACGGCAGCCAATTCTTCATCACCCACGTGGACTGCAGCTACTTGGACGACAAACACACCGTTTTCGGCAAAGTCACCAAGGGCAAGGACGTCGTCGATTCCGTCAAGCAGGGCGACAAAATCGAAAGCATCACCATTTCAGAAGCGTAAATACCCCCTTATGCGGATCCTGGCCGTCGGGGCCCATCCCGACGACGTCGAGTTCGGCTGCGCGCCCATCCTCATCCAGGAGGCTCGCGCCGGACACGATGTGCGCATCCTGGTCACCTCCAAAGGCGAAGCGGCCAGCGCCGGCACGCCGGAGGAGCGCGCCCAGGAAGCCCGCGACGCCGCCGGGATCATCGGCGCGTCCATCGATTTCCTGGACCTGGGCGGCGATTGCCACATCGCGGCCAACCCCGAAAACGCTGCCTTGCTGGCACGCGAAATCCGGATTTTCCGGCCGGACGTGGTTTTGGCTCCCCACTTAGGCGAAAATCAGCACCCGGACCACTCCGCCGTGGGCAAGATCGTGCGCGATGCCGCCCGCCTGGCCCGCTACGGCGGATTGTCGAATCTTCTTTCGTTACCATCGCATCAGATTACGAGTCTGTACTTCTATGCGATCACCCAGGTCTTCGTCGATCCTCCGCAGATTGTGGTGGATGTGAGCTCCGCTATCGCCGAATGGCAGGCGGCCATTCAATGCCACAAGAGCCAAATGAAGACCCGTTCGTATCCCGAGTTGGTCACCTCCAGAGCCCGCACGTGGGGTGCGGCCATCGGCGTAGACTATGCGTTGGGCCTGTGGCTCAATGACCCTGTTCGAGTCGGTTCCCTGTCTGATCTAACTCTGTCGTCACGATACTTCTAATGAACCCTCTTAAGATCGGGATCACCTGTTATCCCTCCGTCGGCGGCAGCGGCATTGTGGCCTCGCAGCTCGGCAGCGAGCTCGCGCGTTTAGGACACCAGGTCCATTTCATCAGTTACGAACCACCCTTCCGCCTGGAGCGGAAACATCCCAATATCTTCTTCCACAAAGTGGAATTGAACGAGTACCGGCTCTTTAAATATCCCGACTACACGTTGCCGCTGGCCGTAAAAATGGTCGAGGTTTCGAACAAGTTCAAGCTCGACATTCTGCACGTGCACTACGCGGTTCCGCACGCCACAGCCGCGCTGCTCGCCCGCCAGATCGCCCGCGTGGAAGGTCTGCACGCCGCCCGCGTTATCACCACGCTGCATGGCACGGACATCACCCTGTTGGCTCGCGATCCCAACCTGGCCCCGATCATCAAGTACTCCACGGAAAGCTCCTGCGGCGTCACGGCGGTATCGAAAAGCCTGTGTGAGGAAACCATTCAGGTACTGAAGACGGAGAAACCGATTCAGGTCATCTACAACTTCTACCGTCCTCGCACGCCGCGCAAAACCCGAGCCGTAATGCGCCGCCGGCTGGGCCTGAGGAAGGATGACTTCGTACTGATTCACCTTTCCAACCTGCGCCCCGTAAAACGCGTTCAGGATGTGCTCAAAGTCATCTCTTTGCTGGAGGACGACCGCATTAAACTGTTGGTCCTGGCGGGCGAATCATTCGACCCTTTCCGTCCCTTGGTCAAGCAGCTTGGTATTGAAAAGCGCGTGGTGGTGCGCAGCAACGTGGTCGATATCGAGAACTACATCGCCGCCTCCGACGCCGGCCTCTACGCCAGTGAGCGGGAAAGCTTCGGCATGGGAGTCCTGGAAACGATGAGCTTCGGCAAGCCCGTAGTCGCCACCAGAGTAGGCGGCATCGCCGAGATCGTAGTGGATGGCGAAACCGGCTACCTCAAACGCTTGGGGGATGTCCGCGCCATGGCCAAAGCAGTCGGCAAGTTAGCCGCCGACCCGCATCTGTGCGCCACCCTGGGAGCCGCCGCTAAGACCCGCGCCGACGAGCATTTCTCGACCGAAGCCAGCGTCGGCAAATATGTAGATTTCTACCGCCGCGTCATGACCGAGTGCCGGGACTAGGGTGATAGGCGCAATCCTTTACTAATTTCGACAACTAAGCGTGGCTGTTGCTGACACAGAATGGGTGAGACGATCCCCATTCGATCATTCTAGTCTTGGGCCAGTGCCGGTGTGGTATCTTCGGCACAGAAGCGACGATGGAAGCGCCCCCCCCAAGTCTCGAGGCTATTTCCGCAGCAGCGTCCCTGTTACGAAGTATGGGAGCTTCTTCAGTCTATCTCTTTGGATCCATCCGTACGGGGAAACTGCGGCCCGGATCAGATCTGGATATCGCTGTGACTGGCCTGCCCGCGCACCTCTATTTTTCTGCAGTCAGCAAGGCCTCGGAGGTCGCCGGTCGACCTGTGGATCTAGTCGATTTGGATGACGATTCGCCGCTTGTCCGCTTCCTTAGAAGGAGCGGGGACCTGCTGCTTGTCAGCTAATCTTCCCGAGAGAATCCTGCTCGGCCTAGACGCCCTCGGTTCGATCCGTGATCAGTTCTCGCCACTCATCAACAAACCGGCAGGTATGACGCAGATGTCATCGAGACAGCGGCCGCCTGCGCAATGCTGCATTCCTTTTATACCGAGATCGAGAAGATCTTCAAGCTGGTTGCTCTGGAATACGACGCTGCCCTGCCTTCATCGGAAATGTGGCATCGGGATCTCCTGAGGCAGATGTCTACCGCCACCGAACGACGACCTGCTGTCATCGATCAGGGCCTTTTCGAGGCGTTGGGAGAATTTCTTGCTTTCAGACATCTGTTTCGCGGCGCATCCATTGCTCTCATGCGGTGGAACAAACTAGCGCCGCTGATTGCCAAAGTCGATCCAACTCACCGCGCGATAATTGAAAGGATCCAGTTACTGCTGCGCTTGCTCGCAAGCGCTAGCAAGGGGGGTGGCTAGACTGCCCCTGGAGTTCGCCAAAGTAATCCGTCAGGAATCACTCCTCGCGCCCCGCCATCACCCGCTCAATCCGCCGGTCCGGCACCACCCACATCAGCGCGGCGCCAGCATACAGCAGATTCGACAGCAGAGGATTCACAAATGCCAGGCCCATCGCCGCGAGATAGATCAGCGGCGAAAGCTTCCCCTTCCAATCGCGCCCCAGGGCGATGGCCAGAGTGGAGTTCTTTCCATGACTCGTCAAGATCGCCCTTTGCAACAAGTAGTATGCGATTGCGGCCATCAGCAGATCGAGACCATACGCCGCTGTAGGAACGGGAGCCGCGTGGTTCGCATGCAGTGAGCTCTCCCCCATCCATGCGGTAGTGAACGGCAGCAGCGAAAGCCAGAAGAGAAGATGCAGATTCGCCCACAGGATTCCCGCGCTCACGTGGCTCACGGTGTGGAGAAGATGGTGATGGTTGTTCCAATAAATCCCGACGTAAGTGAAGCTGAGCACATACGCCAGGAAAACAGGAAGCAGCGGTCGCAGCGCCGACAACTCGGCGGACTCGGGAGCCTTCAGCTCCAGAACCATGATGGTAATGATGATCGCGAGAACCCCGTCGCTGAACGCCTCCATCCGATTTTTACCCATTGAGAGTGCTCCGGCGGCGGTCGGTTAGCCGTTCATGGCGGACAAGAACTGCCCATTGCTGGCAGTCTTGGATAGCTTGTCGATGAGCAATTCCATGCTCTCTGACGGAGACAGCGGGTTCAGAACTTTGCGCAGCACCCATACGCGATTGATTTCTTCGCGCGGCAGCAGCAGCTCTTCCTTACGCGTGCCGGACTTGGAAATATCGATGGCCGGGAACACACGCTTGTCCATCAGTTTGCGGTCCAGATGGATTTCCATGTTGCCGGTACCTTTGAATTCTTCAAAGATCACGTCGTCCATGCGGCTGCCCGTGTCGACCAGTGCGGACGCCACGATGGTGAGCGAGCCGCCCTCTTCGATATTGCGCGCAGCGCCGAAGAAGCGTTTGGGACGCTGCAGGGCGTTGGAATCGACGCCGCCTGACAGGACTTTTCCCGACGGCGGGACCACCGTGTTGTAAGCGCGCGCCAGACGAGTGATGGAATCCAGCAAAATCACGACGTCTTTCTTGTGTTCCACCAGACGCTTGGCCTTCTCAATCACCATCTCCGCCACTTGGACGTGGCGCGAGGCGGGTTCATCGAACGTGGAGCTGATCACTTCGCCGCGCACGGAGCGCTGCATGTCAGTGACTTCTTCCGGACGCTCATCGATCAGCAGAACAATCAGCGACACTTCCGGATGATTGGCCGTGATCGAATTCGCGATCGACTGCAGCAGCATCGTTTTACCGGTGCGCGGTGCCGCGACGATCAATCCACGCTGGCCCTTGCCGATAGGCGTCAGCAGGTCCATCACGCGGCCGGAGTAGTTGTCCTTGGTCGTCTCCATCTTCAGCCGCTGCTGCGGATAGAGCGGCGTCAGGTTGTCGAAGAAGATTTTGTTGCGCGCTTCCTCAGGCGGCTCAAAGTTGATCGCGTCAACTTTGATGAGAGCAAAATAGCGCTCGCCTTCCTTGGGCGGACGGATCTGCCCGCTAACCGTATCGCCGGTGCGCAGATCGAAACGGCGGATCTGCGAAGGCGATACATACACGTCGTCGGGACCGGGCAAATAGTTATATTCCGGCGCGCGCAGAAAGCCGAAGCCATCCGGCAGGCACTCCAGCACGCCCTCTGAGAAGATCAAACCGCTCTTCTCGGCTTGCCCCTGCAGGATTTTAAAAATCAGTTCCTGCTTGCGCAAACCGGCGTAGTTCTGAACATTCTGATCCTTGGCGATCTGGTTCAGGTTCTGGATGCTCATGTCCTTCAGCTCCACCAGATCCAACGCGCCCGTTTTGCCTTGATTGCCCTGCGCCCGGCGTTTGCCGTCGCCGAACATGCGGCCCATGTGCGCGGCCGGTGCCGGAGCTACAGCAGGAGGAGCTGCAGCAGCAGCATCCGCACTCGGCGCAGCTGCCTTAGGCGCTTCCGCCACAGGAGTTTCGCCATTGCTCGGCGCCGGACTCTCCGCCGCCTTGGTTTCGTTGGCAACGGGAGCCGCTGTTTCGGCCTTCGCAGCTTTCACTGGCTTGGCACGGTGCTCTTTAGGATGCGACTCGGATTTTGCAGCCATGGATTTCTCGGAGGATCCCGATTCGGCTTCCGGAGTCTGGTTGGATTCTACGTTGTCTTTAGGTTCTTGATCGCTTGCCAAATTTCCCTCACTCCCCGGCCTGTAGCGGCCGAGCTCTCAAGCATCTCTCCCGAGTAACCCTCGCGGAGAGCACTCTGGCTGTGGTGTCTTTCCTTGTGCGACTTCAACTTGTCCACTTTCGTCACAACTACTACGAACGGTTGTCTCTGGTGTTCCAGCCACTCCCGCAACTCCACATCCTTGGGCGTCCATCCCCGGCGCGAATCCACTAAAAGTACTGCGAGTTTTAGGGCGTCCCGCCCCACCAGGTATTGCTCGATAAGAACTTTCCACTGTTTCGAGACTTCAAGGGGGACTTTCGCGTATCCATATCCTGGCAGGTCCACAAACCGGAACCCGCCGTCAACCTGGTAGAAATTGATCGTCTGCGTCCGCCCCGGCCAACTACTGACGCGCGCCGTATCGCTCGCGCCACCCTTATTCCCCGCGGCCTTGTTCCCCTGTAACAGAGCATTGAGCAAGCTGGATTTCCCAACATTGCTGCGGCCCAGAAAGGCAATCTCGGGGTCCGCCTCCGCCGGGAACTGCTCCGGACTGGCTGCACTTATTATAAACTGCGCGGCCATAGTTGTGTGAGAGGGCTTATGTAAGCGGAAACCGGGGGACAATGGGCGGCCGGTTGCCGCCCGCGAATCCCGTAAACCTAGTGCGTGACCTTATCTTCGCGTGACCGGGCCACGATATCGGCGGCCGACAGCATCCCGACCATGGCCGGAATTTCAATCTCGCGTTCCAAGGCGATCTTCAATACCTCATCCATATGAGTCACGAAGTGCATCTTCATTTCGTTCCGCAGCGTGTCCGGAATATCCGGCATGTCCTTCTCGTTGTCCTTCGGAAGCACCACTTCGCGGATGCCGTGCCGGTAGGCAGCCAGCAGCTTCTCTTTGAGACCGCCAATCGGCAGCACTTTCCCGCGTACCGTGATCTCGCCGGTCATGGCCAGATTCGCGCGCACCGGAATGCTGGTCAACGCGCTGGTAATGCTGGTGGCGATCGTGATTCCAGCCGAGGGCCCATCTTTCGGGATCGCCCCTTCCGGAACATGTAAGTGGATATCGATGTGACGATAGAAATCGCGCGGCAACCCAAAGTGATGTGCTCGCGCGCGAATGTAGGTCAGCGCCGCTTGCGCCGATTCCTGCATCACGTCGCCCAGCTTACCGGTAGCCGTCAACTTCCCGCGGCCTTCCATGATCTCGACTTCCGTGGTCAGGATCGACCCGCCCACTTCCGTCCAAGCCAGACCCACCGTCGCGCCAACTTCGTTCTTGGTCTCCGCTGCCTGCTCGCGGAATTTCTGCGGACCCAGCAGCTCATTCACCTTCGCCGCTGTAATCACCAGCTTCGGAGCAGCTTTCTTCTTCTCCGACTGCGCCGTCACCACGGCGCGCGCTACCTTGCGGCAGACGTTGCCCACTTCACGTTCCAGATTACGAACGCCCGCTTCGCGCGTGTAGTGCAGCACCAATTCACGCAAACCTTCATCCGTGAATTCGATCTGCTTGTCGTTGAGACCCGTATCCTTCTTCTGCTTCGGCGCCAGGAACCGCTTGGCGATTTCCAGCTTCTCCACTTCCGTATATCCCGACAGCCGGATCACTTCCATGCGATCTTGCAGAGCCGGAGGAATCGTGTGCAATACGTTCGCCGTGGCGATGAAAAACACCTGGCTCAAATCGTATTCCACGTCCAAGTAATGATCCATGAACATGTAATTCTGTTCCGGGTCCAGAACTTCCAGCAGCGCCGCCGAAGGGTCCCCGCGGAAATCGGTCGACATCTTGTCGATCTCATCCAGCATGAACACCGGATTGCGCACGCCGGCTTTCTTCATCATCTGCAGAATTTGGCCTGGCAAAGCTCCGATGTAAGTACGCCGATGGCCGCGCACTTCCGCTTCGTCGCGCACCCCGCCCAATGACAAGCGCACAAACTTGCGCCCCGTCGCCTTCGCGATGGACATACCCAGCGAGGTTTTACCAACACCCGGAGGTCCCACGAAACATAAGATCGACCCCTTGGGATCTTTCACCAAGCGCCGCACCGCGAGAAATTCAAGAATGCGTTCCTTGATCTTCTCCAGCCCGTAGTGATCGCTCTCCAATACTTCCTGCGCGTACGGCAGCTCGCGGATTTCCTTGGATTTCTTCTTCCATGGCACCGCCAGCAGCCAGTCCAGATAATTGCGCGACACAGTGGATTCCGCCGACATCGGAGGCATCTGCTCCAGGCGCTTCAATTCCGCCATGGCTTTCTCGTGCGCGTCCTTAGTCATGCCCGCAGCGTCGATCTTCTTCTTCAACTCGTCGAATTCGCTCTTCTCGCCGCGGCCCAGTTCCTTCTGGATGGCCTTGATCTTCTCGTTGAGGTAATACTCTTTTT